>CAZQQZ010000009.1:0-14942 GCA_964595755.1 uncultured Candidatus Saccharibacteria bacterium
GTCAGCCACCAATTATCCTCAGGTGGCGAGAGCTAGCACCTCCAAAAATACCTCATTGGCGGGTAAGATAGGGAGTGGGGTTGGAGGACTACTCGCGAAGATATTTTCTCTTTAATTTTCAATTTTCGAATTTTCAATTTTCAATGAATGACCAAAGCACCAATTTTCAAACTGGGAGCAAATATGACCTTGAAGAGAGAACGGCGAAGTTTGCTGAAGAAGCGATTTCTCTTTTTTTAAAGCTCCCAAGAACTCCTATCAACGATAGGCTTGTCGGTCAAGCGACAGGCTCCACAGGTTCGTTGGGCGCAAATTATTGTGAGGCTAATGAAGCAGAAAGTAAAAAGGATTTTGAGCATAAGATTGGCATTTGCAAGAAGGAAACGAAAGAATCAAAACACTGGATAAGATTACTTGCTAAAGCTAACCCCAATTACAAAGACGATTTGAGAATTTTGTGGCAAGAAGCACAAGAACTGCTGTTGATTTTCTCCAAAATCCTATCTTCCGCTAGACATAATAATTGAAAATTAAATCATTGAAACATTCATTGAAAATTGGAGCTTGAAAATTGTAAATTATTGCAGGTATTTATCCGCAATCGCCGGCAGGTAGAGAATCACTTTGTCCATCTTACTCTCCCCCACTACCCCAAACCCTTCTAGAACAAATATCGGCTGGAGAGTTTCTTCTTTAGATTGTAAATAGGCAAGATAAACTTTTGTCGCCGTAAATTCTTTAAGATCTCCAAGTGGGATATCGTTCGTGAAAACCAGCTTTCCCTCCCCCGCTTCCAGCGCCGCGACCGCTTCTTGTCTATTCTTAAGGGGGTACTCTCCCAAAACTTCTCCCACCTTTCCCAAATTCCTCATTTTTAATCCAATTACCTTTCCGGCTGGGCCGATCACAAACTGCATCGCGTATTCCCGAGACAAAGCAGCGTAAATCGGATAATTATTTATCGCCATTTGAAATTCCACCTGCACCGCCCGCGCTTCATCCTTCGAGTTTGTGGGAAAAAGAGGGGGCTCACTTTTTTGATATTGCAGATAATTTAGAGTTGCTTCGTTAACCGAAAGAAGACTGGAGTCAAAACCATTTTTATCGATAAATTTCTTTGCCTCCTCTACTGCTTCCTCTTTTGAAGGAATGGAAGCGGAACTTGATTGGACATAACTTCCTTCACGCACACCATCAAGATACGAAAGTTGGGCAAAAGATTTTGGCGTAGAAAGCCCAGCGCTGTCTTGGGTAAAAAGATAAATCTCGCCATCAAACACATCCTTAACCGCTTGATAATCTTTAAGATCAAGGCTTGCGGCAAAGGCGGCCGCCTCGGAAAAATTACTAAAAATTGGAGTATCTTCCCAAGAATAAACCGAAAGTTTTTTAACGGTTGGGAATAAGCTTTCGGAGATAGAAAACCTTGTCGAAAGGGTGGAAATATCATTACCTGGAATTTCGATAATCGGTTTTGGCACCGGTGGGGCCGCTTCCGTTATTTGAGGTACTTTTTCGCGATTGACAAAGACGTAAAAGACCAAACCAACGATCAAAATCGTCCCAATAAGTAAAATTATTTTTCTAGTCTTAGGCAGGTTCATAGAATTTAATAACTGGAAGAAACCGTATGCCAATTTTCGCATAGCCCCACCGAAACAGTTTCTGGGACGAAGAACAAACCAGATACATTTACTAACCTTTCATTCCAAGGTAAGACATCCCCGTCGAAACTAACCAAACGCTCAATTTCATAGTGCAGGTGAACTCCAGTGATCTTACTTGAGGTACCGGTTCTTCCCATGGTTCCAATTGCCATTCCGGGATAAACTGATGCTCCGGCGCTTACCAAAATAGATTCCATATGGGAATAGCGGGTCTGGGAGTAAGCGTTCTCGATGATAACAGTCTTTCCATAAGCACCATTAAATCCAGAGAATTTAACAACACCATCATGTGTCGCCTTGATTGGGGTATTCAAATCATCAGCGATATCCACCGCCGCGTAGCCGCCATGCGAGTAGGAGCACCCAGGCCCCTGAGTAATCGTCCCGCTTGTCGGCCAACCAGCTGGTCGCATATCGGGTGGTGTACCGACGATAACAACGGCCGAAGCGACAATATTAACTGTCTTCCCGCTTATCGTAGCAGAACCTCCAACCGTGTTTATGTAAGCAAAATCTCTGCCATCACCATCAGCATCACCGCTGGAATCGACCATTCCTGTATATGTGATTGTTTTTGTCTGGCCGGCGGGAAGATCAAAACTGGACTCCGGGATAGACGCTTTGTTATCTACGAGATTATTAACGCTTGCTTGCTCGGTCGCTTGATTCTCGATTTTCACCGTATAAGTCACTCTTCTATCCGTTACTGGCACGTCATTACTAAAAGTCATTGGGTCTGCCGTTTTAGTTATCCGGACTGAGCTCTGCAACGTATCCGCACCCCCAACCCCCACCCGATCCATTGGGATCTTGAAGCCAGAAAGGATAACGACCATCACAAGAATTGGAGAAGCAAAAAGCAAGCATCCGCACCCACCAATGACGAGAAAAACGTTACCCTTTTGCTCCCAAGCAGATTTTATAAGGTCACCCGCCACCTTTCCTATAATATTTTTGGTTACCGCCATCACGACAACAGCCACACCACTAGTCGCCGCTCCTAAAGCCGCCCCGAAAGCAGTTCCCAACAACTTAGAGACTCCCGTTTTTTCAAGTATCTTTGTTACTTTCGAAAGCGCAGCCGTTTGAAAATTATCTAAAAGATGGCCGATACCTTGCCACTTTCCTGGCAAAGGATCATTAAATTTAAATTTGCCCGGATTCTTCAAATCCGGCCCCCATGTCTTCCCAGTGAGTACCTTAGTAAGACCTCGGTTAAGATTCTTAACTACGGGAAATTTTTCTTTAATAAAATCAATTGGATCTTGATACCAATCCTGAATGGTCTTGCCAAAGATCTTTTTGGATCTAAAGTAACGCCAGGCGTACGTTCTTATAATAGCCTTCTTCCGGACAGCCTGCATCATGTCATTCGTTACATTAGCCAGTTCCTCGTTGTCCAAAAACCTAATGACAGCGGTAAGTTTTGTAAGTTCGGCTTGCTTTACAGGATCGGTACTAGTAAGGGTACCCGCTTTAACACGCCGACCCGCCTCTTTCCAATATTCATTTATCTTTTTGGCGTAATCAGCCTCCTCCTTGTTAGCATTTACTACACTAACTTGTTTTTTTATCTGTTTCGTATCCTCCTGAGCATCCAGCAACCCCTCGGTATGCAAAACCCCGCTATCAACATAGGTGGCGTTTTCGGCTCTTAAATTAACCCTTAGTGGATCCGCATTATCAAGGTTTTGTTGAATCCGAAAAAGAGCCACCGCCCTCGCCGGCATTAACCCCTTCGTCCAGCGGGTAGGCCAGGCAGAGCGAAAGCGCACAAACTCGCGAAGGCTTGCAGAAAGAGGATCAAGTTCCGTAGTGCTCCCAGCCTCATAGATAGGCTTATACCTACCAGAAATATTTACATTCCCGAGACCAAAAACATGTACAGTAGCCGGACTAAGATCTCTTCTTGCCATACCCATAGCCGCAAGCTTTGGTCCGACATCAAATTCCCATTTGAACTCATTTCCATAATCAGAAGAGTCAGTAATTGACTTCCATGCGTCCTTGGAGAGTCCGGAAATAACATTTTTTGGATCTTTCACCCACTCAAAGGGATTTACAGTAACTGCTAAACCGGTCGCCCCTGGCAATTCTTCGTACTCTTCTCTCGAAGTGAGGATGTCTTCGATGTCATAACGGGTAAGCCATCTCGCCGCCATATCTTTTTGGATATTTTTGGCAATTTCTTCCTTAAGTGATACCGGCAAGCCAACAGTAAACTTCTCAACATTGTCTAGTACTCTGTCAAACTCGTTTTTGATGTAGAAATAGCGATCCTCAATTGGCGGCTTTTCGGTCTTTGGCTTCCTCTTCATTTTTCTTCCCGGATATTGGGGATGAATTAAAAATTCCATTAGTACTATTCTATGAACTTAAAATCCCTCTTTCAAGGGGCATTTTATTTTTTCTCTTCTTGACAAGAATAAAATATGTTGGTGTAATAGTGACTGAGACTATGAAAAGAAAAATTCTTTTTTCTATAACTTCGCTTTTTGTTCTATCTGCCGCCTTCTTAACGAGCCCTCGTTCCAGCTACGCGGTCCCGTTTGATCCACTCCAACATAGAGAGGGCATCTTTGGGGATCCCTGGCAAATAATTGCCGAAAAGAAGCAAGACGTTGCTGTCTTCGTTGGAGAGACACTTCCAACTGCGCTTGCATCAGGAATTTCCTCAATACTAACTGGATGCAATTTAAGTGAAATGACCAAAAAGGACGGCTGCACTGCCAAAGATCCTCTAAAGGGGTATCTTCCCGGAGGAGCTTTTGGTTATATGGCAATTGCCTTTGATGAGATACAAAATGGGGATAATATTCTCCCAATAAATCTAGCCTATTATTCACAGGATCTCGCCTCTAACCTTCCCCTGGGAATCGTCAACCCGCCAAGCGCTTACGCAGAGGCGGAGTTATTTAAGAGGGAGACTAGCGGCCTTGCGAAAATTATGTCCGGAACTTTTCGAGGGACCGTTCTTGAGTTATGGAAAACAATGAGGAACATCGCCTACTCCCTAATCGTCCTCATTCTTGTGATCGTTGGCTTTATGGTTATGTTTAGAAAAAAACTTAGTGCCCAAGTTACCGTATCCGTCGCCAATTCGCTACCTCGTTTGGTTATTGGACTTATATTGATAACATTTTCTTACCCAATTGCCGCTCTAACCATTCCGTTTATGAATGCCTTGTTAGCAATGAGCACAGGACTCTTCCAAAATGCTCTGACTGAAAGGTTTGGGGAAATGAATATGACAGAAATGGCGGTTGAAAGTCTTAATCAAACTCTATCTAGCGGTAACTGGGAAATTAATCTTTTTATAGGGATTCTTACAGTTGTCCTCATTGTCGCCTTCTTCATTGCTATGTTGTCGGTTCTTTTCACTCTAGCTCAAAGATATTTGAAGATTATTATCGCTACCATTTTCGGACCCCTAATTCTGGCGGCAGGAATTCTTCCTGGGCAGGAGAAATTAACCTCCGACTGGATAAAAGGTCTTATTATAAATACAGTTAGCGTTCCCGCAATCTTTGCCATATTCTTTATCGGGCTAATAATCATTATCCCCGTCCAGGGGTACCAAGAAACCGAACCCACTCAAATAGCGCACGTTTTAAAGTGGGTGGTCGGTCTCGGCATTATGCTCCAAGCTCGAAAAGCCCCAGGAGCAATCGCTACTGCCTTTAAGGCGCCAGAGATGTGGGTCCCCTCGGTCGGAACAGCTAAGAAGAAAGGGTAAAACGTAAAAATGGTCTCCTTAAAACATCAAGAAACCCCTAAAATTACACCAAAAATAGCGAATGTCATTAGTGGCACGGCCGTTTTGGCGAACGGAAACATTTTAAAAGGAGCGGTGGTAAATATCAAAGACGAAAGTGGAAAATCAGTCAGATCCCTAATGACCAATGAACTTGGACATTTCACACTGAGTAACCCTCTTCCAAACGGCCTATACACGATCCATATCGATGTTTCAGAAAAAGAATCTTTGGTCAAACAAGTCGAGCTCTCGGGTAAAATCGTCCCCCCGATTGATTTTGTTACCCAAGGGAAGGAATCAAAGTACATGCCCCTTCTTTTTACAATCCCAAAATTATTTAAAAGAAAGTAACTCAAAACTCAAAGCGCAAAACGCAAAATCATCGCCTAAAAACCCTTTAACTTTGTTACTAGTTTTGACATTTGAGTTGTGGTTTTGAGCTTTGACATTTGAGCTTTTAGTTTCTTGTTAATTAATCCCTTTCATCGTGATAGAATGTAAAGGAATATGCCCAATCAAGAACAAAGGCTCCAACATCCTATTCCTCAAAATATTATGTCCGTTGAGTTTAAACTCTTCGGTGATTTAACGATAAAACAATTTATCTATCTTCTCTTCGGAGGCGCTTTGGTTTTTATCGGTATCTCCTCTAAACTCCCTTTTTACTTAAGGGGGCTTTTGATATTTACCGGCGGACTCGGCGGACTTTCTTTCGCCTTTCTCCCGCTAAATGACCGGGGAATGGATGAGTGGATTATCAGTTTTTTTAAAGCGGTATTCTCCCCTACCCAAAGAGTCTGGCAGAAGGAGCCGGAAGTTCCAAGAATCTTTATGTCCGATTACGCCAATTTTATTAAAAATGAAGTGATTACCCTAACCCCAACTAAGAGCCGAAAATCGATGCAAGAATACATTTCCGGAATCAAGAGCGGCAACGAAGACCTTGACGCCAAAGAAATTGAGTTTTTGAAAAATCTGCAATTTGATGTTAATCCTCCTCAAAATGTTGTGCCGACGGCCAAGGAAACCAAATACGTAGAGGAAGAACCGATTCCTAAAGACTTTGAGGAATTCCCCGTAGTCGCTGACAGAGGAGAAGCGATAAATGCGGTTAGATTCGTAAAAAAAGCAAGACCGTTTAGAAAACTCTTTGAAGCGCCAAAGGATAAAGGAGAAATTACTCTCCCAAAAAGGAGAGAAGAAGCACCAAAAGTTGCGGAAACTTCAAGAGTGGACGCTTCGGTAACCGCAAACGAGTTAAGAAATCTGGTTGATAAGATTAAGGGAACTCCGAAAAAGAAGGTTGAAGTGGTCGCGCCACCCGTAAATGAAATGAAAACTGTCTCTGCCCCAGAGAAAATTGAAAAACCAGTCCTAAAAACGGTCAATGTGATGACGGCAAAGAATGAGGAAGAAGATAAGGTCAAAGGAGAGCTTGAGAAATTAAGGAAAGAGAAAACAATTCTTGAAGGACGGCTTAGCAGTATGGAACAAGAAATGCGCCTTAAAAAAGCGGAGCCAGAGAAAGGAATGAAAATGGAAGAGGAGGGCAAAAAAAGAGAAGAGAATCTTAAAAAACTTCTTGATAAGGAGGAAGAGGCAAGAAAATTGGCGGAGAAAAATCTGGAAATGCAAAAAACGCTGGAAAATCTCTCCAAAGAAATGGAAAATATGAAAAAGGAAAAAAACCAGGGAGAGTCCTCCCTTAAAAGTCAGATGGAGAAACTCCAAGAACGCTTAACTTCGGTTGGGAAAGAAAAAACGGAGGCAGAGAAGGAAGTTGAAGAAAACCGTAACCAACTTCTAAGTCTTAAGAAACTCCAGCAACCATCGGGAAATGCTTTGGAACCAGAAAAAACGACTGAATCAAAACCCCAGAAAACTCTTCCTTCACTTTCTCAGGGAGCCCCTAATGTCATAAACGGAATCGTAAAATCAAGGAAGGGAAAATTACTAGAAGGAGCTTTGGTAATTGTTAAAGACGAGAAAGATGAGCCGGTCAGAGCCCTTAAATCAAACACCCTAGGCCAGTTTGCCATTGCCACTCCGGTACCAAACGGAAAATATAGAATATATGTCACTTACGAAGGCGAATCCTTTGATATAATTGAAGTTGTTGTAAACGGTCAGGAATTAGAAGCGATGGAAGTTTCCGGAAACCCTTAAGTTTAGAAAGATATGGAAGTAAAAGCATCAACTCAGGAACATTTGGATATTGAAGACATCAAAGACGATGTGGTTATTCTAAAAGACGGAGGCGCTTCCCTAGTCATTCAGACCACCTCGGTAAACTTTGATTTGCTTTCAGAACGAGAGCAGGATGCGATGATTCTTGCTTTTGGTAACCTTTTAAACTCCCTATCATTCCCCGTTCAAGTAATCATCCGCTCCAAAAGGACTGATATTTCTGAATATATTAAAAGCTTAATCGAACTTGAGAATAAGGAGCAAGACAGCAAACTTAAGCACCGGATAAACGCTTACCGAGAGTTTATTACCGAGCTAGTCACCAAAAACGAGGTTTTGACCAAGAATTTTTACCTGGTGGTTACTTATAATTCCGGGGTGATCAAGCCTCCTACTGGTCCCTTTGACGCTTTTACACGTCTTTTTGGGATGAAGTCCAAAAGGATCCCCGTCGATGTGACCGCCGTTCTAAAAAAGGCAAAGGTTGAGCTGGAACCCAAGAAAGAGTTTATAATTTCGGAACTAAATCGCATTGGGATTAAGGGCAGAGTCTTAAGAACCAAAGATCTAATTGAGTTATTTTTTGATATTTATAATAAGGATATTGCTAAAGAACAAAGACCGAGATTAACCAAAGAAGAGTACACGACACCGATCGTCGAACCAGCAATCGAGAACGGATAATTTGATCTTTGCTATTTGATCTTCTTAACATGGGACTTTTTTCAAAAAAAGAAAAAACTAAAGACGTTGCCGAAAACCCAGCAATAAAGAGCGCCCCAGGAACGGTAGCCCCAAATCTCTCGGCGGAGGAGACTCTTGCACAAGGAATGACCAATGTCCAGGATATTATTGCTCCTTCCGCAATCGAGGTTGATTTTGATTTTGTAAAAATCGGGGGCATGTTTTATCGCACTCTGTTTATTTCTGGTTATCCAAGGTTTGTGGGAGCCAACTGGCTTTCACCCGTTATAAATTACGACCGCACCTTGGAAATCTCAATGTTTTACTATCCAGTCACCGCTCGCGGAGTTCTGGATGATTTAAAAAGAAAAATCGGGGAAATGGAAGCGACCGTTAGATCTGATAGTGAACATGGGAAAGTGATTGACCCCTCGGTCACCGCCGCCCTTGAGGATGCAATGTCTTTGCAGGAACAACTGGTTAAAGGAATTGAGAAATTTTTCCAGTTTTCCTTTTACATCACCATTCCCGCCGAGTCGCTTGAGGAATTAAATAGCATCACCAAAAAAGTAGAATCAACTTTGGGTTCTTTAATGCTTATCTCTAAACACACCACTTTGCAAATGGAGCAGGGATTTCAATCAACCATTCCCCTTTGCATTGATAAATTAATGATCACCAGAAACATGGACACGACCTCGCTCGCAACTACGTTTCCGTTTTCTTCTAGTGAACTTTCCGCCAACGAAGGAGTTCTTTACGGGATAAATGAACATAACGGCTCTCTTATAATTTTTGACCGCTTCTCGATGGAAAACGCCAATATGGTCATTTTCGCAAAATCCGGTTCGGGAAAATCGTACCTAGTTAAATTGGAAGCCTTACGGTCTCTAATGTTTGGCACCCAAATTATGGTGATTGACCCGGAAGCGGAGTATCAAAAAGTGGCCGAAGCTTTAAATGGAGATTACATCAGTTTCTCGCCATCTTCGAAAGCAAAAATTAATCCCTTTGATCTTCCCCAATCGGATACCAGTGACGATAATGAACTCGGTCTTAAAATTCTTTCCCTGCACGCGCTCCTTAAAATTATGTGCGGAGAGCTCTCCTCCTCAGAAGAAGCGACTTTAGATAAAGCGCTTATCGCCACTTATAAACTAAAGGGGATCACGCTCGACCCGGCCACCCAAAATAATGAACCACCGGTAATGAGTGATCTCTTTAACGTTTTAATGGAAAGTCGGGAACCAGACGCCCAAAATATCGCCCATAAGCTGGAGAGGTATGTCAAAGGCTCCTTGGCGGGAATTTTTGATCAGAGGTCAAATCTTGCGATTAACAACCAATTCACCGTCTTCTCCACCCAAAATTTGGAGGATATTTTGCGACCGATTGCCATATTTATTATTCTTGATTTTATTTGGACCCGGGTAAAAAGAGAATTAAGAAAAAGAATTTTAATTGTAGATGAAGCTTGGCTCCTGATGCAGTTTCCGGACTCGGCCGCCTTCATGTTCTCCATCGCCAAAAGAGCAAGGAAATATTATTTGGGGCTAACCACCATTAGCCAAGATGTGAGCGACTTTTTAAGCGTAGATTACGGAAAAGCGATTGTGACAAACTCCTCTATTCAAATACTTTTACGCCAGCATCCTGCTGCCATTGACTTGGTGGGAGAAACTTTTTATCTATCCGAAGGAGAAAAGAAAATGCTTCTTGCCTGCGCCGTTGGGGAAGGAATATTTTTTGCCGGCAATAATCACGCCGCCGTTCGCTTTGTTTCCTCACCAGAGGAACATCGCCTAGTCTCAACCAAGCCTTCAGAAGTCCTTGATATGAGAAGAGAAGAGGTGGAGGCAAACAAAGCAACTACGCCAACTCCCGTATCAAAAACACCCCAAGAGGAAGTGAAAGTTTTAGAACCAGAGGTTAAAGAGGTACCTGCTAAAGAAGAAGTTAAAATGGAGGAAAACCCATTAACGAAAATATTGGAAAAGACGAAAAACGCAGAAGAAATTTCAAAGCCTGCTGAACCGCCAAAACCGGAATCTGTCCCTCCATTACCACAAAAGAAACCTTTTTTTCCCCAAAAGCCACCTTTCAGGCCAAATCAAAATAAGGTAAAAGAAAAAACGATCGTGGAGGAAATCACTCCCATTGTTACAGTAGAAAAGACCTTGGAGCCCGACAAAAATTCAGAAGATAGTTTGGTTTGAAGTCAAATTCCTGTCCCCCACCTTCCCCTTATTGACAAATACTTAAAACCTGTTATTGTATACCTATACCTATGGTATAGGTCTACATATGACTCCACAAAAAGAAAAGGCACTTATAAACTTTAAGAAAGCCCAAAGCTCAATAACAAAAATCACTAAAATGGTTGAAGCCAATGAATACTGCATTGACATTATGCAGCAAAATTTGGCAGTAATAGGGCTTTTAAAATCGGCCCATCAGATGCTTATGGAAAATCATCTTAATACTTGTTTCAAGAAGGCAATGGAAACAAAAAACGAGAAAAGGAAGACGGAAATGACTCAAGAAATATTAAGAGTTACAAAGATGTTAAATAATTAATAGTATGACCAATAACCCAAAGGAATATATTTATTATGTCAAGGGAATGCATTGCCCTTCCTGCGAGATTTTGATCGAGAAAAAATTACTCGAGCTAGAAAACATTAAGTCAGTCGAGGCCTCAACCGCCAAAGGTACCGTATTAGTTGTATATGAAAACGAAAGACCGACCATTGATAAACTAGATGCGCTCTTTAAGAAGGAGGGGTACGTATTTTCTAGCGCTCCTTACCAAAGCAATAAAAAAGAGAATCGATCAAAAGAACTTATTTTTACTCTTGGCCTTGGATTACTTATTATCGTCAGCTTCCTTGGATTAAATAGACTGGGTTTATCCGGGCTAGTTAACGTTAGTTCAAAATCGTCCTTACCCATGTTTTTTGTGTTTGGCCTTATTGCCGGAGTTTCTAGTTGCGCCGCCCTGGTTGGCGGGATAATTCTTTCCATGGCGAAACAATGGGGAGAATTATACTCGGACGCCCCTTCCACCTGGAAAAGAATTCAACCCCACCTAATTTTCAACGCCGGTAGACTTATCGCGTATAGCTTTTTGGGCGCGGGGCTAGGAGCCATTGGCAATAAAATTAACTTTTCCTTAAGTTTTGGTCCAATTTTAGTCATCGCCGTTTCCATAATGATGATTTTCCTATCTTTTCAGATGCTTGGATTTAAGGCATTTAGAAAATTCCAAATTACGATGCCAAAATTCGTTACAAGATACATCGCGAACGAGTCAAATTTTAAAGACCGATACATGCCATTTTTGATGGGAGCGTTCACCTTTTTCTTACCCTGCGGTTTCACTGTCACCGCTCAAGGACTGGCCTTAATCTCTGGGAGCGCCTTTCAAGGAGGTCTTATCATGTTTTTATTTGCTCTAGGAACTCTGCCAATGCTTCTAACTATTGGTTTATCGAGCGTTAAATTTTCCCAAAACCCTCACTTATCAGAAAAATTCTTAAAGATTGCCGGAATTTTGGTTTTGTTTTTTGCTCTTTACAATGTAAATTTCCAGCTAAACGTTTTGGGAATTTCTAGCCTTAACGATTTGAGAACCAATTTTAGCGCCACAAAAAATAACTCTTCTCAAAGTGAGGGGGGCTCGCCCCGTGGGGAAGCGGGATTACCCCCAATTGTTAACGGCAAACAAATCATAAAAATTAACGCCTCCGCTAGCGGATACTCTCCAAACTACTTAAAAGTAAAGGTGGGCATACCGGTAAGATGGGAAATCACTGATACCGGAACTGGCGGCTGCACCAATGCCATTATCTCAAGAAGTTTATTCGAAGGGGAAATTCCTTTAACCCCAGGACAAATAAGCATTAAGGAATTTACCCCCGAAACACTGGGCAGATTTAAATTTAGCTGTTGGATGGGAATGGTTTCCGGAATTATCGAGGTTGTGAATTAAAAATTTTCTTTTTTTTAAAATATGAATCAAAAAATAATTTTAAACATATCCGGCATGCACTGCGCTTCGTGTGTAGCTTCGATTGAAAATGCTTTAAAAAAAGAGCCTGGAATTATATCCGGGAACGTTAACCTCGCTTCAGAAAAACTATATTTAGAATTCGATTCCTCTAAAATAGAAATCATCAAAGTCAAGAATATTATTGAAAAACTGGGATACACCGCCACGGAAGAAGATTCTAAGGAAGAAACCCACGAGCATCATAAAGAAGTAAAAAAACGATTTTCTCTCGCGCTAATTTTCAGTCTGCCAATTATTTATATGGTAATGGGAGAAATGTTTGGTCTACCTATGCCAAACTTTTTGGAAAAAAACGGAGCCATTATCCAGTTAGTTTTGACCACCGCGATTATTATCTCCTGCTTTAATATCTGGATCTCTGGCGCAACAAAACTCCTGAAGTTATCGCCAAATATGGACACCTTAATTTTTATTGGCACGGCGGTAGCCTATCTTTACAGCCTAACAATTTCCATTTTGACACTTCTTGGGACAAAAGTAGAAGCGCATCTTTACTATGAAAGCGCCGCTTTGATCTTAGTATTCATCTCTTTGGGTAAGTATTTAGAAGCGAAAACCAAAGGAAAAACGAGCGAGGCAATTAAAAAACTAATTGGTCTTACACCAAAAGAAGCGACGATACTAAAAGGTCACGAGGAAGTTAAAATTCCTATTTCCGAAGTACAGGTCGGGGATATTATTTTGGTAAAACCGGGAGAAAAAATTCCGGTGGATGGGATCGTTATTGACGGCTACTCCGGAGTTGATGAAAAAGCGATTACGGGAGAAAGTATTCCTGTCGAAAAAAAGGAAGGCGATGAAGTAATCGGGGCGACCATTAACAAAACTGGCGTCTTAACCTTTAAAGCCACCCGAGTTGGTAAAGACACAATGCTTGCCCAAATCATTAAAATAGTCGAGGAAGCGATGGGCTCAAAAGCGCCAATTCAGCTTCTGGCAGATAAAGTTTCTTTTTATTTTGTGCCGACGGTGCTTGGGATCGCGATTTTATCACTTGTCGCTTGGCTTTTATTGGGACAACCTTTTGCTTTTGCGATAACGATTTTTGTTGCCGTTTTAATAATCGCTTGCCCTTGCGCTTTAGGTCTTGCCACCCCAACCGCCGTTATGATGGGAACCGGTTTAGCTGCCAAAAATGGAATCTTAATAAAAAGCGGTAAGGCCTTAGAAGTCGCCCGAGATGTAAATATCGTTATTTTTGATAAAACGGGAACGCTCACAAAAGGAGAGCCCAGCGTTACCGACGTGATCAACATTTCCGCCAAAAACGAAAACGACATTTTGCAAATTGCCGCCTCAGTGGAAAAAAACTCTGAACATCCCTTAGCCCAAGCGATTGTTAGAAGGGCAAAAGAAAGCGGAGTTGTCCTGAGCAAAGTCGAAGGATTCCAAGCGATTCCAGGCTATGGCGTTTCGGGAAATTTTGAAAACCAAAAAGTCCTTTTTGGGACAAGGAAATTAATGATCGATAATCAAATTGAGGTAACGGCAAGCGAAGAAAAAATGGTTGTCCTGGAAACCCAAGGGAAAACCGCCATGATTTTGGCCAAAGGCAAAGACATTATTGGCGTTATTGCGGTAGCGGATACCCTTAAAGAATATTCAAAAGAAGCAGTCGAAACGCTTCATAAAATGGGTAAAAAAGTCGCCATAATTACAGGAGATAACAAAAGAGTTGGTCAAGCAATTGCCAAGCAAGTTGGGATTGATTATGTTTTAGCCGAGGTACTGCCGCAAGAAAAATCAGCCGAGATAAAAAAACTTCAAATTGAGGGAAATATTGTGGCAATGGTGGGAGATGGCATTAATGACGCGCCCGCCCTAGCCCAATCTGATTTAGGCATCGCCCTTGGTTCGGGTACCGATGTGGCAATAGAAACTGGAGAAATAGTTTTGATTAAAGATGATTTAAGAGATGTGGTAGTCGCCATCGAATTGAGCAAATACACTCTAAATAAAATCAAGCAAAATCTTTTCTGGGCATTCTTTTACAATATCATCGGCATTCCCGTTGCCGCGGGTGTTTTATACCCCTTTACCGGATGGGTCTTAAATCCGGCAATTGCGGCGGCGGCGATGGCGTTTTCATCAGTCAGCGTTGTCTCCAATTCTCTTTTAATGAAGGGGTATAAGCCAAAGATTCATTCAGAAAGATAATTTGCCAAAAGTATCTTTATGGATTTTGTTCCCCAGCCACTTTTAAGATATTCCTCCCTAGCCTTAGCGTCTTTCTCGTTAGCGAAAGCTTCATAGTGGATTAACTTAAAAGGAGATCTGCTTTTTGTGGAAATAACTTCACCTTTATTATGTTTTTCTAAACGAGATTTAAGATCAATTGTAAAACCAACATAGATAGATTTATTTTTGAGGCTCTGGAGGATGTAAGTGTAGTACATCTGTTTGGCGAAGCTACGAAAAATTCGCGTCGCGAATTTCGTACGTTGCGAAGCTACGTAAGTTTTGCGTAGCAAAAGTGTACGTTGCGAAGCCACGTGCAAATTGTTTAAAAATTTGTTACGGGGCGAAGCCACGTGTATCTTGGCGACAAAAACTACCTCAGGTGCACCGTAAGTCC
>CAZQQZ010000009.1:15042-23234 GCA_964595755.1 uncultured Candidatus Saccharibacteria bacterium
GGACCACGGTGTCACGTAATCTCTAAGCTCGTTGACTTGCAAAGCAAGTCATACTTACTAAAAAAAACAAAGGACCTTTTACTGGCGAAGCCACGTGTATCTTGGCGACAAAAACTACCTCAGGTGCACCGTAAGTCCGATGTAATCGGACCACGGTGTCACGTAATCTCTAAGCTCGTTGACTTGCAAAGCAAGTCATACTCGCCAAGATATTACGTGGTGGAGATGGGGGGAGTCGAACCCCCGTCCTGAAATTATCCTCTAAGACGTCTACAAGCTTGCCCGGATTTTTGTTTGACTGTCCGCCTCATCCGGAAGAAGCGTTAGTGACAGTCAGTAAGATAAGGTTTTTTATGATAAATCCTCCTACGTAATTCGATCAACCTAACGATATAAACTTAGACCCAACCAGTTAGGATAGTTAGATTAAGTCCCCAATCGGATAAATCCGTTTGTATTTACGCGTATGCGTAAACTGGAGCTGCGACTTTAGAGTCGGCAGATATGAATGTAGATTACATATTTACGAGAGTGTAATCATTCTCGGCTTGCAGTCCTAAATTCAAAGTCCAGTCAAATCCCGTCATCCCCATTTTTAAATAATGATCAAATCACAATATCCAAATCCCAAAAAAGAGAATACGCAAAATAAATAAAAAAAGCAAATCCTCTACAATTGCAGAGCAAAAGCCACATTCTCCTGCAATTGGAGGAAGCCCCGGTATCCTGGCCGTGGAGCCTCACAAACGATTTAGTTCTTTAACCAACCTTTCCGTATCCCGCTTCTCCTGACGCTCCATCACTACCTCTTTCTTTTCATATTCCTTCCTTCCCTTACCTACTCCCACTATAAGTTTGATTATAGCATAGTTCTCTATTATTTGCAAGGGGAGAATCGTATATCCTTTTTGCGATGCCGTCCCGACTAAACGGGAGATTTCTTCTCGGTGAAGTAGTAATTTTCTAGGTCTTTCTGGATCATAACTCTCATCAGTTGCTTTTTTATAAAGAGGAATATTCGCACCCACCAAAAAAGCCTCTTTTCCAATTACTTTTACAAAACTACCGTTTAAATAAACTCGTCCTTCTTTGATCGACTTCACTTCCCCACCGGTAAGGGCAATTCCGGCAGTCACTTTATCTTTAATATCATAGCGCCAAAACGCGCCTTTGTTTTCGGAAATTATTCTCATACTTGGTCTATCTTACCGCACCTAACTGGAAAAACAAAGGAAACAGCCCCTCCTGTCGGCAAAGCGGGCTTAGGCTAAGGTTTATGTATTACTTACGATGTACAGAAAACAGCACGATCGTACTACTTTCCGTACATAACTAAATCCATTAGTTTAACTTTTGCCTCCATCTTGCGGATTACTTATTCGAATAAGTAATCCAGAATTTTTCAGTCCATGGGGCGTGTTCACGAGCTTCTACACCCGACGGGGGTAGTTTTTTTGTTTTCAGTAGAGGAAGAACTATCTAAATATGATTTATATCTCAATTCCCGTCACATACCGAAGTAGCTCCTGAGACTCCACATAAACTTTCTTATCAGAATCGATAATTATCTTCTTGTAGACAAGAGATATGTCTGCCAACCCCTCGGTTGTAAAACGGTGTAGTATTTTTCGGCCCTTTTCATCTTGAGTGAGCTGGCCATCCTCTATCAACTCTGGAAAAGCATGTTGATTAGTTACACAGCCAAATCTAACAGACAGGTCGGTGCAAGACCTCTCTTTAACCCATTTGTAGTTTTCTTCTAATGAACCTTTTTTAGGTTCGCCATAAAGCCATTCGCCGATGGCTGGTAATTGCTCTTCCCCTACTATCAGTGCTTCTAGCTGATCTTCTCCTTCAAGAATTGCTAACGTATTGTTATTTTTAATTCCCAAATAGAAATACTCAGTGCAAATATGTCCATGTGGCATTCCTGACAATAACCTGCGAATTCTTCCTAATGAGTACCCTCTTCTTAGCGGGAACTGCTCAAGAAACTCGGCGTTTCTGAGGATCCGGCCCAGTTCGGTGGTTGATGGCTTTTCACCACCTTTAGGAATAGATTCATCGCGGCGACAATCGCTAATAACCGGGTAATTGGACAGTTCTTTTGGGATTACTTGCTGAAATAATTCAAGCGGGTGTTTAAAATCTATTGGTTGGTAGTAAAACAAAATAAACCCCATTAGCAAAACGAGACCTAAAAGAACAATGGTTAACCTGGGTTTCTTGATTTTCTTTATTTGCATGACTACTTTGATACTAAAGGTAAGAGACCGCTATTGCAACCTGGACACTTTTTTAAAAATCCGCTTTAAAAAATTCTTTATACAATTACCTTTCGAGGATACGGCAACGGTTTCTGAAGAAGAGAACTCAACCACCAAAGCGCACATTAAAGAAAGATCTTTGTCTGATTTAAGATCTTTTTCTAGTTCGGATAATCCTTGCCAGGCGTTTTTTTGAAGATATTTTTTTACAAGTTCGGGCGTCCCGATCAAAACTAAGTCTTTATCGCAAAGGGAAGACCCAGAAACAAGAGACAACTTCCTGCTACCGTTCACCAAGAATATTCCGGGGTCGCCTATCCGCTCAAAGTAAACTTCATTTTTGGAAAAAAGAACCGCGATAAGATTGTACCCACCTAGATCCTTGGCCAAAAAAGTCATTTTGGCAAGGGCACTTTTTAAGGCGAGCGTAAAGGCCTCTTTGGGGAGCTTATCATCGTTTGATAAGTATTCCTCTAAAAGAAGATCAAATAAAGCCTTAACGCAAAGAGGGCAAGCGTCAGAATTTCTGCTCGGAAAATCGATCACTAAAGCCAAAACTCCATCTTGGCCGCTTTCTTCTAATTTAGAAAAATTTGCCTCCGAAAAACCCACCCCCGAGAGTTGCCCGCCCAATTTTTGGATACGATAGTTGTAAGATAACATTTCTTAAAGGGCGATAAGAGCAATAACCAAAACCAAGATTGAAGCAAAGAGGTGTAAGTATGAGATAAAAAACATAAAGGGGGCAAGAGAGGTTTTTAAAACAGCGATAAGAAGCTGAATCTGACGAACTACAAAAAACGCAAAAACAACATAAGCGGTTAAAAAAACACCGGCGAAGATTTTAATAAAATTTATTGATGTTAAAGAATCGATGTTCATGGTAAAAAAACATAAATTCCAGATTTTTATTCAATTTTCTTCCTTAATTCAGGGTCTGCCAAATCAGTAATTTTGTCGTGAACAAAAGCGGGATTTGGAATAAGCTCGAACTCAAACTCTCTCTTCTCCGCCGCCGTCTGAACCGTAATCGTGCCGTAGTTAAAAAGAACTTGGGAGATTCCCCCCATGTGATATGTGCAATCTTGAATCTTATCCAAGGAGGTCTCAGAAACATGAGTGTAGAAAATCCCCCAAAAATCGATGTCCACAATCCTTTTGGTGGTGACAAGGTGGGCGTTAAAAAACCAACTCAAGAATTTTTCAAAAGCGAACCCTAAAACCGCCAAACACCAAACAAGGTTAATTACAAATTCCTGAACGTCGCTTAACCCTTCTAAACCAAATGATCCGGAAAAAGTAAAGAAAAAGGTGGGTAAAAAAAGAGCCACCACGGAACCAAACAGCCAAGGAACATTAGTTATCCAGTGACGACGAAGAAGAAAAATAATCTCTTCCGACGGTTCTTGACCATCAAAATGAGTGTTTTCTGGTTTTTTAATAAGTGCAGATAGAGCTGACATAAGTTTTTTAGGTGGCAAAGCCACGTTAAATCTTGATGGCAAACCAATCTCGCCACGTAAAATTCTCGCTTCGCTCGAACTCACGTGGAGGTGCGGGCGGGGATCGAACCCGCGTATAACGGTTTTGCAGACCGTCTCCTTACCACTTGGATACCGCACCACGTAATATCTTGGCGATTCCCGATGTGACACATCGGGAGAGCCTAGAGATTACGTGACACCGTTTATCCTGAGCGAAGCGAGGAATATTACGGTGCGTGGCAGACCAAGTATCGCCAAGATACACGTGGCTGCGCCCCAGGCTATAAACAAACCTAACTATTGCGATTATAGCATAACTATGCTTTGATAATACTCACTATGAAGAAAATAATCATCATTTTTGTGTCCGCCGTTGCCATCTTCCTCGGAGGGTCTTTGATTTACCTTAAAATCCTAAAACCATATGTGATAAAGCCACCAGCCGCTCTTTCGGTTGATTGTCAAGACTGCAAAGCGGTTGTTTTTCTGGATGGGAAAAAGATGGGCGCCACCCCCTTAAAATTGGACACTGTCCCATCAGGAGAAAGCAAACTTCTTCTTTCGGATGGCGCTTATACCTACGAAGACGAAGTCACCCTTACCCCCAAAACAAGAACGGTTATAAGAAGGGGCTTGGGTCCCTCTGAAATTTTCTCCGCCGGGGAGAACATCTGGCTTGAAAAAAGCGACCTGGGGGAAACCGTCTCCATTCTCTCAAACCCAATCGAAGCGATCGTAAAAGTTGATGGAAAAGAGCTTGGGAAATCTCCTCAAACAACAGAAACCTTAAGCGAAGGAGAACACACGATTGAAATAGCTAAAGAAAACTACGAGGGAAAAGCAGTTAAAGTAACCGTGCTTAAGGGGTTTAAGATAAACATTATTTTTCAACTTTTCCCCATTCCAATGCCAAAATCGCCCTCGGAAATAAAGCTTTCGGAAACGATGGATTATAAACTGCTTGATCTATCAACCCAAAACCCGCTTCTTTTTTCGGACACAATGGCTTGGGCAAAGGCAGTTGCCTACTACATTAGAACTAGAAAACTTGACATTAAGTACAATTACTTCATTGACTCTTTCGGGAAGATTTATAGCGAAAAGGGCGAAATCTACCTGCCAAAAGAAAAAATAAATCTTAAAGACAAAACTATAATTTATCTCGGAAAATCTGATGATAAAGAAGTCACCGTCGCCGCCAAAGTTGCGATTGAGGGTTTGGCGGCCGGAAAAGAAGTCAAACCGGAAAATCTTGCCAATCAGGTAGAGGTTCTGGAAACCGGCACCGGTTGGTTACGGGTTAGATCTGAAGCCTCTCTAAATGGCACTGAAATCGGCAAAGTGAATGTCGGAGAAAAATATAAATTTTCTGAAGAAGTAGAAGGTTGGTACAAAATTACTCTATCCGATGGAACAACCGGCTGGATTTCTAGTCAATACGCTAAAAAGCTTGTGACGGCAGAGGAGCCAAAATCGGAGTAGCTTCCTTTCTCACCCCGCCATTCGTTTGAAAATCCCCAGCCGTTCCATTTCCAGATAGCGATATAGTTTCCAACACACTTGAAGTTCCTAGTGTACTTTCCTTCAATTACGACCAAATCGTTCTTACCGTCTGAGTCAATATCAGCAAAAGTAAAATCGCAATTCGGGGCTTCCAGGTTAGAGGACTGCCAAACCGGCCTCACTGCTCCTTTTAGAAAGTCAAAAACGAAAAAGTGGTTTTTTATGCTCATATCATTTTCTTTAACCCAAAATGGCCTTGAGGAACCATAATTTCCCCTCTTCCAAACGGACATATTTATATCCGTAACTCCGTCGTTATTGGCATCAGCAAGAACGAAACTATCTACCCGCCAGTCAATCGGCGACTGCCAAACGAGCTTCGAGTTTTCGGAAACAAACAATCTACCGTTTTCCAATTTATAAGTTTCTTGAGCGGAGTTATTGTCCAGGTCTGCCTGCTCCGAGACAACTGGGAGGCGTCTGCTAGCAAAAGAGGAAAATATAAAAACGAGAACGCTGAAAAGCAAGGCGAAGTTCATTTGGCGACAAAATCGCTAGTCCAACCGGGCAGCTCAGGAGCTTTACCAGAATTAAGGAGCTCCCGCCATTTCGTATCGGTTAACCGGTCTGACAACGGCCACATAAATTCGTAGTAAGAGTAGACACCACCTTCAGCAATCCTCAGTTTTCCCTCAAGCGGAAAGACAACATAGATAGAATAGATCTTGCCAGTGCCTTCCTCCAAAACCTCCCCATTAGGATCGGTCGCCACATCAGCAACGATAGCGGCTGGGTTTTGGTCCAAGAAATATTCTTTACCTAGCTCTTTATACTGCGGCTCGTTCTTGTTTATCTCTATCCAAAAACTCTCAAGTTGCCCGCCGTAAGAACGAATAAGTTCATACTCCGCATCGGTCAAATTTTCGTTGTTCAACTCCTTCTCGGAAATAGTTTTAAGCGAAAGCGCCAACTGTTCAAGTTTATTTAAGTCTGCCTTCATGTTTTCCGATAGAAGTTCCCGAACGGTTAACCCCTCGCTGGTCATTTTAAGAAGGGAAGCAAGACGAGCGTAAACGTAAAGGTTTGGCTCAACGTATCCCCGATCGTCTTTTTTCTCAGGCCCTCCTCCACCACCAAGCTCGGCGTAAACCTGTTTTGCATAAAGGATAGTATCGTGCTTCAGTTCTGTCCAACTTCCCAAATAAGTGTTCAATTCCTTTCTCGCCCAAGCAGAGTTTTGCATAAAGGTTGGGTAACCATTTGGCTTTTCTTCAGTGAGGGGGAGAAGTTGATACAACCAACCCCAATATAAATTCTGGGTCCAAGTTTCGGTGGGTAAGCTTCCAACATACGCTTTCATCTTTGACATATTTTCCGGGTAACAAGCGTACTCTGTTTCCCCCAAACCTTCTAAAATACTCAACGCTTCGCTCGACCCCATCGCGGAGGGAATATCCAGTCCTTTAGGAAGACAACGCGCTCCCGACAAACATCCTGTTTCCCCTGGACTAAACGATTGACAAGATTTTGTTTTGTCACCAACCTCGCGATAAAGAAGCCGCTGGAAAATCGAGGCGTCGATGGTAAACCTTTGCCCCATAAAACGGAACCCCTTAATTTCTTCTTCCCTGTCCGCCTGAATTGATGCTTCAAAAATTGGCATAGAATTTATCTGGGGCGGCTCTAGAGTTTTGGTCAGCTCAACAAAACTAGCAAATTTAGTTTTGTCGGTTGATACCGTTTCCGGAGTCGCGCCTACGCCATAAGACTTTTCCACTAACTCCAAAAATTGATAATAAGTGATGTCGTCACTCTTTCCGACAAAAAAGTTGACGGGCTCATAAATTTTATCCCAACCCACCTGATTACTTTCCTTATTTAAGGCCAATGTAATCAGTATCGCGGACTTTATCTCATCCTCATACTTCATCCGGAAAGTCAATCGACCATACCACATCATTGACTTAAAATAAGCCTTTAATTGCTCCGTCTTATCATAATGGCCTCTTGGAACATATTGCGAGTAATCTTCTTTTAACGCTTCTAGCGGTTGCGGACCCTGCGGAGTCTCGATAAGTATATCTTCCCCTCCCCCAATACCCATCACCGGGGATTTTTTAATTCCCTCATGAGCTTCAATTAAGGCCAGTTCTTGGCTAACTTCGCTACTAACTTCCGGCGGGATAGTTACCGAGGAATCCAAAAGGTTACTGCCAACCGCAAAAAAACCAAGATTTCTCTTGGCGGCGTTCTCCCATTCGGTACCCTTTAAACTATTGTATTGAGTAAGCGTTTCAGAAAACATGCCGGCGTTAAGTTGTTTCAATTCCGCCGCCAATTTTTGTTCCTCAAGCTGTTTAAGCAAAAAATCAAACATCAAGTGGTAGTTGTGAAGCATAGAATCAGTGGTCACGAAATTAGGAGTATAAGCATAACGATTAGATTCATAAATCTCAAAAAATTCGCTCGAATAGCCTGGAGTAACCACAAAAGCATTTTTGATAAGAAGATCTTCCGCCTCATCGGAGAAAGAAAAATCGTCCGCATTAACGACGTTGCTTAAATCAGGATCAACAGAATAAGCAGGAATTTTTGGCGTGTTATTTACCGGCACCTCTTCATAGGTGGCAAAGCCGGAAGCAACCGCCTTCTTTGGCTTTGTAATTTCTTCCGCCGTTTTCTTTACGACTTCTTGACCAGATTTAGGGATAAAATAATAGACCGCTCCGGCTGAGGCGATAAGAACCAACAAAATAATTAAGATTGCTAAAAATTTTGCTTTTGGGGCCTTTGGGGCCGGGACAACCGACGAAAGGGTTTCAGGGGACGAATGGTTAGGGCTTGGATTATCCATAATTCTTGCTTAAGTTTCCTCTTTTCAAAGAAGTATGTCAATACCAATAGTCAGTTACTGTTGAAACCTTACTGGCATAATCAA
>CAZQQZ010000010.1:0-14825 GCA_964595755.1 uncultured Candidatus Saccharibacteria bacterium
GCGTCGTATCGGTCAAAAACATCCAAATTACTCCCTTAGAATAACCTTTTATCGTTGACATCGAGGTTAAAAGGTGTTAGGATACCCTAACTCAAGAATCAAAACCTTCTTTCCGGAAAATTTGGACTCCTCGAGAAAGAAAAACCTGTGAAATACAGGGGGTTTATTGCACCTTGTGTGGCCTTATGGAAGACATAAAAATGTTAACCCCCGAAGGGGAAAAAAAATTAAAAGAGGAATTATCCGCGTTAAAAGAGCGGCGTAAAGTGGTAATGGAAAAAGTCAAGTTTGCGCGAAGCCTTGGAGACCTTTCAGAAAACGACGAATATTCATCCGCAAGAGACGAGCAAGCCTTCGTTGATGGTAAAATAAAAATGATTGAGGCGACTCTTAAAGTCGCTAAGGTTGTCAAAAAAGATGACGGGAACAAAGTTGTTTCCTTAGGTTGCACTGTTTCTATCGCTTCAAATGGCGATAAAACTGAATTTAACTTAGTCGGAGCAACCGAGGCCGATCCCCTAAACGGCAAGATCTCCTGCGAGTCTCCTCTTGGCGTAGCTCTTCTTGCAAAAAAGGTTGGGGACAGGATTGACTTTGAAGCTCCAGTTGGTAAAGTAACATATACGATTCTTGAAGTTCGCTAGTCTTTTTTTTCAATTTTAATTAATATATCCCTATGGACACTACAGAAAAGGTATATCTAACGCTCGAGGGGCTTAAGAATCTGAAGGAAGAATATGACAAGCTAGTTAATGTCGAAAGACCGGAATCAGTTAAGATGATTGAGCTGGCTTTGAATGATGGCGGTTCTGATGATAATGCCCAATACGAAATCGCGATTGAAAGAAGCTTAGCTTTAGAAAGAAAAATTGCCGATATTGAAGAAACGCTCAAAAAGGCCATTTTGATTGATGAGGGGGTCGCAAGAAGTGAGGTAGGCTTGGGATCAAAAGTTACCATAGAGCAAGATGGCAAGACAACCAAGTACACTATCGTAGGAAGCGCGGAAGCCAACCCCCAAGAAGGAAGAATTTCTAATGAATCTCCCCTTGGAAAAAAGCTATTAGGTAGGAAAAAAGGACAACTGGTGGAAATTCGAGAAAGTGAAATTACTTACAAGGTGGTAGATATAGATTAATATGCTATAAAAGATATGACAGAACCTTTGGAACTTCTAAGAAACGAACGCGTCGAGAAGCTCGGTAAACTTGAGAAATTGGGCGTTGACACCTTCCCCCCAAGCTACAATCCCAAAAGAATTTCAATAGTGGAAGCGACGAAAAAGCCGCTAGACTCTGCCGTCGTTGTTGCCGGAAGAATACTTGGAGTAAGAGGTCATGGAAAAATTGTTTTTGCAGATCTTTCTGATAGTTCAGGAAAAGTTCAACTTTGTTTTAAAAAAGATAAACTCACTGACAAAGACTGGGAAGTTGTCTTGTTAATCGATCGTGGCGATATTATTGGGATCGCGGGAAACCTTTTTAATACAGACGCGGGAGAACTAACTATCCTTTGCGATTCCTTTTCAATTCTTTCAAAAAGCCTACGACCGCTCCCTTCCGAGTGGTATGGCCTTAAGGATATGGAGGTAAGATATCGACAAAGATATCTTGATCTTATCCTAAATCCAGAAGTTAGAACTCGTTTTGAAATTAGAAGCAAACTCGTAAAAGCAATGCGGGACTTTTTGGGCGCGGAGGGTTACATTGAGGTAGAAACACCCACTCTACAACCGCTTTATGGCGGCGCGAACGCTAAACCATTCACCACCCATCTAAACGCCCTTGATTGTGATCTCTTCTTAAGAGTCGCCGATGAACTATACCTAAAACGACTTGTCATTGGCGGTTACGAGAGAGTTTTTGAAATTTGTAAAGACTTTAGAAACGAGGGCATGGATCTATCGCATAATCCAGAGTTTACGATGATCGAATATTACGAAGCCTACGCCGATTATCAGCGAATGATGGATCTAACCGAGGAAATGTTTAGGAAAATTTGTATGAGTGTACACGGCAAACTGGAAATGACTATCGGGGAAAAGACGATTGATTTATCCAAAAAATGGCAAAGGATCGAGCTTGTCAAAGCTATCGAAGACCATTTGGGAATCAATGTCCTTAATGAATCTAAAGAATCTTTGGTCAAGTTTATGGAAAAAAACAAAATTGAAGGTGTCAATCCGAGTGTCCCAAAAGGGCAACTTATTTTTGACATTTTTGAGCATTTGGTGACGGATAAGCTAATTGGGCCGGTTTGGATTATTGACTACCCAAAAGAGGTCAGTCCTCTTTCCAAATCTCATCGATCAAAAGAGGGGTTTGTCGAGAGATTCGAAGGTTACATTGGTGGAAAAGAAATCTGTGACGGCTGGAGCGAGCTCACTAACCCCTTAGAACAAAGAGAAAGATTTGAGGGGGAAAAAACCGCGGGAGAGATGGGCAAAGAGGATGCTCAACAAGTGGATGAGGATTTTTTGGAAGCGATGGAGTATGGTATGCCCCCTTTGGGCGGAATTGGTATCGGGATCGATCGCCTAACAATGTTTTTCACCAATACCTGGTCAATTAAAGAGGTAATTCTCTTCCCTACGATGAGACCAAAGGATGGCATAACCGAAAATAGGAAAGAGAAATCGATTACAGAAACATCTAAAGAGTCAAATGACCGTAAAACAACCATCTCAAAGGAAGAAGCGGTAAAATTTTTAAATGAAAATCTAACCAATAAAAATATGGTTAAGCATTGCATCGCCTCTGGCGCTTTGATGGCGGGCGTTCATGATTTTTTAAAAAAACGAGGTGATCAGTTAATTGGGACAAAAATTGATTGGGAAATCGCAGGAATACTTCACGACGCGGATGCGGAAAAAACCAGCGAAGACGCCCAAGGGGCAACTGTTGGAGAGTGGTTAAAGGATAGACTTTCATTTCCCATAACTCACGCGATGGCCGCCCATAATGAAAAAACGGGAACAACTTTAGAATCGGCCATGGACTACGCCCTATTTGCCGGGGAAAAACTCACTGGACTTATTGTTGCATCCGCTCTGATTTTCCCTAGTAAAAAGCTCAGTGATGTATCAACAGAAACCGTCCTTAGAAGATTTCGGGAAAAGTCCTTTGCCAAAGGGGCCAGAAGAGAAAATATCCAAATGTGTGAGAAACTAGGAATGACCCTAGAAGAATTTTGCCAAGTGGGTTTAGAATCAATGAAAAAGGTTTCTAGTGAACTTGGCCTGTAGTTATCTTTTGTAAACCATGTTAGATATCAAATATATTTTAGAAAATAAAGAATCGGTT
The DNA here is from genome assembly GCA_964595755.1 of uncultured Candidatus Saccharibacteria bacterium. Taxonomy (GTDB): domain Bacteria; phylum Patescibacteriota; class WWE3; order CAZQQZ01; family CAZQQZ01; genus CAZQQZ01. The sequence continues at coordinate 3,303 of CAZQQZ010000010.1, forward strand.
AAAGAAGCGGTCAAAAACCGAGGTAAAGATGCCTCTATTGTTGATAAAACAATAACATTAGACGCGGAAAGAAAGACATTGATCCAAAAAGCGGAGGAGTTGCGCGCTAAAAGAAATAAGCTAGGAAAAGATGACCGGGAGGAAGGGGCAAAAATAAAGGAAGAGCTTAAGGAAATTGAGCCAAAACTAAAAGAAGCGGAAGAATCTTTTTTGAGCGCCCTAAAACTTATTCCAAATATCCCCGCCCCTGATGTTCCGATAGGAAAAGACGATACCGAGAATTTAGTCGTCAGGACCGAAGGCACTGTTCCTACCTTTGATTTTAAAATTAAGGATCACTTGGATCTCGGCGTTGCCTTAGATGTGATTGATGTCGAACGGGCCGCCAAAGTTTCTGGCGCGCGTTTTGGCTATTTTAAAAATGATGCGGTTCTTTTGGAATTTGCGTTAATCGATTTTGTGATGAAAAAGCTTATTAGAAAAGGATTCTCTCCTGTTGTCCCCCCGGTAATTATCAAGAAAGAAATGGAAGAAAAAATGGGCTATTCCGAACACGGGGGCTTTGACAATATGTATGTCTTTGACAAAGACGATATGGTATTTGTTGCAAGTAGCGAACATTCTGTCATCCCAATGCACGCAGATGAAGTTTTTGAAGAAAAAGATTTACCCAGAAGATATGTTAATTTCTCAACGTGCTTTCGTAGGGAATCTGGAGCTTACGGCAAGGATACCCGAGGAATTTTAAGAGTTCACCAATTTGATAAGTTAGAAATGAATGTCTATACCACTCCCGAAAAATCGGATGCAGAATGCGAATTCCTGCTTTCTTGCCAAGAGGAAATTGTGAAGGAGCTGGGACTATCATACCGAGTTGTAAAATCCTGTACCGGCGATTTACCAAACCCAAACCGGAGAATGTACGACATCGAAGCCTGGTTTCCCGGTCAAAATACCTATCGAGAAATTACTTCCTGCAGTAACTGCACCGATTATCAAACCAGAAGGCTCAACATTAAATTGAAGAGGGACGGGAAAACGGAATTTGTTCACGCTCTGAATGCGACGGCAACCGCAATCGGAAGAGTAATTGCCGCAATCCTAGAAAACTATCAGCAAGAAGATGGAACAGTAAAGATTCCTACCGTCCTAAAAGAATATGTCGGTAAGGATTTTATAGGTATTAATTGATCGTGCATATCTTTCCCCAACCAAAACTTATTTACCACACTGAATCTCCCTTCTCTGGGGAAATATCAGTGTGCGAATTTATGGGGGAAAGACTTTTAAAAGTAAATTCCTATACCCAATCTAGCTATCCTTTAAAAGAAGACTGGGGACGCTACAATAAGAGATACTGGGGAAGAGTCGCTCGAGAGGCAAAAGAATTATTAAAAAGAGAAAGTCCGGAAGTCTTGATCCTTGGTTTTGCCGGAGGAACATTGGGACATCTATTTCAAAGGGAAAACCCGAAAGTAAAAATAACTGGCGTGGATATTGATCCGGAAATGATAAAACTTGGCGGTGACTATTTTTTCTTTCAGAAAATAAATAATCTTGATCTGATCGTCAGGGATGCCGCTAAATGGGTCGGCAACAATTTAGATAAAAAATTCGACATTATCGTGTTGGATGTTTTTAAAGGGGGAAATTTTACCATTGATTTTTCCAGAGAACTCTTAATGAATCTTAAATCAATAAATAGGGGAAAAGTGATTATCAATCAAGTTTTTCCGAAAAGGGAAAATTTACGGGAAGCGATTGACAAGCTCAAAAAAGTGTTTGACAATGTAAACGCGATCGAGGTCCCCCCAGGGAATATCCTTTTGGTGTGCTTATGAAAAACTCAAGCGATGAACCAAGCTTTATTTTTATTCATAGGGCAATATCTTCCTCACCTTATTATCGTTTTTGGATTCCTGGTTTTGCTGTTTAAAAAAAACCTCAAGTTTTTTCTTTTTTGCCTAATAACTGCAATTTTATCCTTAGGTCTTTCAGAAATTATTAAAAGCGCCTTTTATATCCCAAGGCCTTTCCTCCTAAATGGAAAAGATCCAATACTTCTGGTTAATCCAGATTCGTCTTTTCCTTCCTCCCACGCCGCTACCGCCATATCTTTTGCGCTCGCTTTTGCCAGCAATAAAAAATATCTCTTGTACGCTATCCCAATAACTCTTGGGGCAATCGCCGCTACAGGCTTTAGAATACTGGGAAACGTCCACTCAATTGTAGATGTTTTTGGAAGTTTGGGAGTCTCAATTTTTTCCTTTTATTTAGTCAAATCTTTATCCCCTTTGATTTTAAAGCCAAATTGCCGTAAACTCTGACCATCATGGAACAAATAATAACTATTCTTATATCAGTGATAATTTCGGGTGGGCTTGTCTATGTTGTTACATCTAAATTAACGCCAAAGCAAAGAAAAACCCCGGAGGAAGCGTCCAAAGAAGAAAACGAGGCGAGAGCCAGATCTCAAGAACTAATTATTGAGGCAAAAAACCAAGCGCTTGATATTAAGTCGCGGGCGGAAGAAGAATCTCTTCGCCTTAAACAAGAAGGCATGGATATTCAAAGAAAAGGGGAAGCGAAAGAACAGTTCCTAAAAGGAAGGGAAGAAGAGATAACAAAGAGGGAAAATGATGTTACCTCACAACAGCGAGGCGTTTCTAAAAAACTCGAGGAACTTGAAGAAACGAAAAGAAGTATTACCACGGAACTTGAGAAAGTTGCCTCGATGACCAGAAAAGAAGCGGAAGCTCTTCTTCTTTCCCAAGTTGAATCCGGTCTTAAAGAAGAAATATCAAAAAAGATTAAGGAGGCGGAAGAGACCGCAAAACTCGAAGCCGATTCTAGAGCGGTTGATATCGTCGTGTCATCTCTACAAAGAGTTGGCACAGACTATGTTTCCCAAACAACTACTTCCCGCGTAAAATTGGCGGACGATGACATTAAAGGAAGAATTATTGGAAGAGAAGGCCGAAATATTAAAGCCTTAGAACAAGCAACAGGGGTAACATTTGACTTAGATGAAACTCCCCAAGAAGTACGGCTTTCTTGTTTTGATCCCGTAAGACGTGAGATTGCCAAAATTGCTTTGGAAAGACTAATTACCGATGGAAGAATCCAGCCGGCAAGAATAGAGGAGTTTGTCGAACATGCCAAAAAAGATGTCGAAATTGAAATGAGAAAAGCCGGTGAGCAGCTTGCCTACGATGTTGGAGTTCACCATTTACCTTCCGATATTATTGACCTTCTTGGACGGTTTAAATTCAGAACTTCTTATGGGCAAAACCTAGCCTCCCACACCCTTGAAGTGGTTAGGTTGGCTTCGGCAATGTCCTCGGAATTAAAAATTGATGTTGAGCTTACTAAAAAAGCTGCCTTACTTCACGACATCGGGAAAGTACAAACGGCAGAACAAGAAGGACCGCACGCCCAATTAACCAGAAAAATATTGGAAAAATACCACTTTGATGAGAAACTTATCAACGCGGCCGCCGCTCATCACGAGGAAGAAGAATTTAAATCACCAGAAGCGGTGATCATCCACCTTGCTGACGCCCTTTCCGGGTCACGCCCGGGAGCGAGGTTTGAGGATTATGAGGCTTTCGTTAAAAGAATGCATAATCTTGAAGAGGCCGCGTTCTCCTTCTCCGGCGTCGAAAAAGCCTTTGCTATTTCTGCGGGTCGCGAGGTTAGAGTAATCGTTGAGCCTAAAGAAATTGATGACGCGGGAGTAATAAAACTTGCTCACGAGCTTGCCCAAAAAATTGAAAAAGAACAAACCTACCCGGGAACAGTAAAAGTTACGATTATTAGGGAGCTAAGAAGTTCAGATACCGCCAAATGAAGACCTAATCTATGATTAAAATATTATTTATTGGAGACATAGTTGGAAAACTTGGAAGGCAGACTGTGGAAAAGGTATTGCCAAGCCTTAAAAGAAGTGCTAGGGTTGATTTAGTTATCGCGAATGCGGAAAATCTTAACCACGGAAAGGGCGCCAGTAAAGAGAGGGTTCAGGAAATGATTAACCTTGGGATAGACGCCTTTACGAGCGGAAATCATATTTTCGCGATTGATAGCTTTGCCGATGAAATTGACGAATTGCCAGTCGCCCGACCCGCCAATTGGCCGGAAGCCACTCCCGGAAAAGATAGATTAGTGATTGATTTAGGGAAGAAAGGCAAAGTCCTTATTTTAAATTTCATCGGCCGCGTTTTCAGCGACGATGAATGTTCAAGTAGCGCCATGATAACGGCAGAGAAGATATTAGAAGAAGTTCAGGGAGAAAAATACTCGGCAATTTTGGTAGATTTTCACGGAGAAGCGACCAGTGAAAAGGCCGCCTTTGCTTATAATTTCGACGGTCGGATAAGCGCTTTTTTGGGAACACACACTCATGTATCGACCGCCGACCAAAGAATCTTACCAAAAGGAACTGCTTTCGTCACCGATGTTGGAATGGTGGGCAGTCTCAATTCAAGCCTGGGGGTCAGCCTTGAATCCGTGATCCCAAGATACAAACTTCCTCTTCCTACGAAGTTTGAGTGGAATGAAGAAGGAGAAGCGGTGTTTAATTCGGTGCTTGTTGAGATAGGAGAATCCGGAAAGGCGTTAAAGATAGAAAGAATCGACAAGTTTATAACCAAGTAAACAGTGAAGGGAGGTGAACTCGACATGACAAAAATGGATGTTGTCGACGCAGTCGCAACTCACGGAGAAATGACCAAAACAGATGCCGCGAGAGCGCTTGACGTCGTTCTTGATGTAATTTCTTCTTCCCTAGCAAAAGGCGAGAAGGTAACCGTTACTGGCTTCGGTACATTTGAGGTAAGACACCGAAGAGCACGCACAGGGAGAAATCCCCAGAACGGCAAGCCAATCCAAATTCCTGAGACCAAGTCTCCAGCCTTCAAAGCCGGAAAGGGTCTAAAGGATGCGGTTCGCTAATTATATATAGATTAATAAAAATTCCCTCGTCGAAAGACGGGGGATTTTTTTTGTAAAATTTGTTATCATAGAGTCATTATGTTTGAACTACTAGATTTCTACGCCGACTGGTGCGGCCCTTGCCAAATGATGCTTCCTATTTTTATGGAAGTTGAGAAGGAAATGGCAGGAAAACTAAAATTCAGAAAAGTAAATATTGATAATGAGATGGAAGAGGCGGAAAAATATGGGGTAATGAGCGTTCCTACATTTGTGATAACAAAAAACGGGGAAGAAATCGACCGCAAAGTCGGAGCAATGCCTAAGGAAGCACTGAAAAGATGGATTGAAGACAATTTAGAATTAAAGCTTTGAACTTTGCGCTTTGAGCTTTGACCTTTTTTACTATGCCCATTCGTGTTGCAATAAATGGTTTTGGTCGAATCGGTCGCCAGTTTTACCGGATTGCAGCGGAAGACCCCATGTTGGAGATCGTCTCTATTAATGATTTGGGAGATAAAGAAAATCTTGAGTATCTTCTGAAATATGACTCTGTTTATCCAAAATTTGATAAGTCAATCCCCCACTCCGTAAAATTCTTTTCGGAAAAAGAACCAGAAGCCATTCCCTATAAAGACCTTGGGGTTGACATTGTCCTTGAATCAACAGGATTTTTTACGGAAAGAAATGAAGCAACAAAGCACCTTTTAGCCGGGGCCAAAAGAGTCTTGATTTCCGCCCCGGCAAAAGAACCAGACGTTACCCTAGTTTTAGGAGTTAACCACGACGAATATAGTCCAGAAATTCACAAAATCATTTCCATGGGCTCCTGCACGACCAATTGCGCCGCCCCGGTTGCCAAAGTATTAAATGACCATTTCGGAATTAAAAATGCGCTCTTAACCACCGTACATGCCTACACCTCAAATCAAAACCTGGTTGATGGTCCAGCCAGAAAAGATGCTAGGAGAGGAAGGGCGGCCGCCCAAAGCATTGTTCCCTCGACTACTGGCGCGGCAAAATCTGTAGTAGAGGTAATTCCAGAACTTAAAGGAAAACTTGACGGAATTGCCTTAAGAGTGCCCGTAATTGCGGGCTCCATTACCGACTTTGTGGCCGTAGTCAAAAAAGAAGTTACCGTGGAATCGGTTAACGAAGCATTCGAAAAAGAAGCAAAAGGAAAACTTAAAGGAATTTTGGAAATTAATGCCGAGGGTTTGGTATCTTCTGATATTATAGGCACTACTTTCTCCGCAATCGTCGATACTCCTCTAACCAAAGTCAGTCGAAATATGGTCAAGGTTTTTGCTTGGTACGACAATGAGTGGGCGTATTCACAAAGATTAGTGGACTTAGTTAAACTGCTTTGAATCTTGATTTTCCCATTAATTTTTATTACAATAATAAAGAATAATATTTCATTATTTTAATTTTTGTATTATGGACTCACAAGTTGTATCAATCACAAGCCAAGGACAGCTAACAATCCCCAAATTTATCAGGGAGGATCTAGGTATTGTCGGCGCGACGAAAGCAGTAATTGAGAAAACAGGTGGGTTAATTGTCGTTAAACCCAAGAAAGATTTTTGGTCGATCGCGGGAGCCCTTAAGTCATCCGTGAAGCTTTCAGATAAGGAGCTAAAAGAAGCGCGTAAATCCTTTGAAAGGGATTGGGCTAACCATGATTGACGTTTTAGACACAAATGTTTTGGTAAGATACCTTGTTGGCGATGTGAAAGCTCAACAAGAAAAAGCGGTTTTTTGGTTTCAAGAAGCCCGCTCTGGCAAAAGGAAGATTCTGGTAAAACCGATTGTCGTCGCGGAAACCTGTTTTGTGCTTGAGAAATTTTATAAAAAAACCCGTTCCGAGATCGCAGAATCTTTGGGAGTAGTTCTTTGTCAACGATGGCTTAAAGTGGAGGATAGATCTTCTTTACTAGGCGCTTTGGATTTTTACGAAAATAAAAATCACTTTGTTGATAGTTTTCTTTTGGCTTGGTCGGTAAAGAATAAAGCAAAAATCTTGACTTTCGATCTGGATTTATTAAAACTAGCATCCTGTTAAAATAACCCCAATGAAGAACTTTTTTGAATACCGGTGGAAAATTTTTGCCTCCCTCTTTTTCTTGATTTTGTTAGTCTATGCAAATTCACTAAACGGAGCCTTTCTGTCTGATGACATTGCCGGAATATCGGAAAATCCTTATTTGGGAACTATAAAATATGTGGCGCTGGATAAAATGACCATCCTCAGGCAAACTATTTTTGCGGTTACCTTCGCCCTATTCGGCAAGACTCCCGCTCTCTTTCATATAATCAATATTTTCTTTCATTTTGGTGTCTGTTCATTCATTTACCTAATTTTAGAGAAATTGACTAGCCGAAGGGCTGGCATTTTTGCCTCACTTCTATTTGCCGTTCACCCTTTACTTACCGAATCTGTTTCTTGGATTTCTGGTGGAGTCTACGTCCAATATAGTTTTTTCGTTCTGCTTGCCTTTTATTTGTTTTTACTTTTTGAAAAAAGCAAAAACAAATGGTTTTTTTTAAGCTCAATTATTTCTTTTGTCGCCGCCCTCTTTTCTTCCGAAAAGGCAATCGTTTTTCCGGTAATTTTGCTTTCCTACCTTCTTTATCAAAAAACTCTCAAAAAATATTACCTTAAGTTAATCCCATTTTTTGGGATAAGTTTTACCTGGGGAATAATCTTGCTCGGAAAAATCGGTAACCGTCTAAATGTCATTCAAGAAAGTAACTTTAGAGATTCCCCCGCCTTAAACCCTCTTAAACATGGGCCGATTTCTATTTTTAATTATCTAAAACTATTTATTTTTCCAAAAGACTTGAGTTTTTATCACACAGAAATGAATTTTACGAGCGGTCAATACGCCCTCTTTGCTTTTGTGACGATCGTTTTTTTTGCCTCAATCGCCTATTTTTTCTTTAAGCGAAAGGAAATCTTTTTCTGGCTTTCTTTTTTCATTCTTTCGATATCTCCAACAATGCTCCCCATTAGCTTCGCCTGGGTGGTGGCGGAAAGGTACGTTTATCTTGGAATAGTTTCATTGTCTGCCCTTACTGGAATAATTTTTGCCCAACTTGATGCTAGAAATAAAATAAAGTGGGCATCTAGAGGTGTTTTTGCAACCATCATCATTATTTTCGCAGTAAGAACAGTCGTTAGAAACATTGATTGGCATAATATGGACAATTTATGGATTGCGACTGCAAAAACCGCCCCTTCCAGTTTTGTGAATCACAATAACCTAGGCGATATGTATGCAAGACACGGAAATTATGAGATGGCAATTACGGAATTTCAAAAAGCAGTTGAATTAAATCCCGTTTACGCAAGCGCCTATCACAATATCGGTAATGTCTATGTGCAGATGAGTAAAACAGAAGAGGCGATCGAAAGCTATCAAAAAGCGATAGAAATCGCCCCAGGTCTTTGGCAATCAAACCAAAATCTAGCTGTTTTATTTTATCAAGAAGGAAAATATCAAGAAGCGGTAGATTGTTTGGTAAAAGCAATTTCGGCAAATCCGCAAAACTCATTGCTTTTCAGCAATCTCGGAATAACCTACCAACAGCTCGGTAATAAAGAAGAAGCGGCGAAGGCCTACGAAGAAGCGCTAAGATTAAACCCGAGTAACACTCAAGCCCAACAGGGTTTACAAACATTGCGATAATGAGCTAGAAAAACACTAAAATACTGTAACTGTTCTCCATAGCATTCTTGATTATGCTCCAAATTTCCCCCGATAATTCTCTGGTATGTGTTCGTTTTTTACGTGTGATTTTCAAAATTTTATTTAGTACCGTAAACTGTACTACTGGTCTAATACTTTTAAAAACAGTTAAAAATGTGTAGCTAAAAGTTCTCTTTGAAGGCTAACCAACCAGCTCAATAGGTAATATTCGCAAAAAATATTAAAATAACGTATTCACCTTTTGACGTCTTTTCTCTTGTACCCAGTGTATACCGTCTTCTTGTGTAATAGCCTTGTGCCTTGCTTCATGTAAGCCTTTTCTTTAAATTCCTTTTCCACTTTTTCCCCGCGTTTCTGTATCAAACGAAAACTTTCCGGGTCGATCACTAACCTTTTTACCACAAAGTTTATTGTGCTTTTTCCCGCTCTAAGATTTTTTATTACGTCTTCGTATGAAAAATCTCCCAAAAGCATCTCCGCGATTAGAATTCTACGACCAATCCGAAGTTTTTCATCTTCCGTCAAAATAAAATTCATAATTCTATCAACCTCTTCCCCATCTTTGGCAGCTAGAAAAGCATCGCGCGCTTTATTAACAGCTGCCCAGATATTTTCATTATCAAGAAATTGATATCTTCTCGGCATAGTCAAATTATAAATACTTTTTAGTACCGTAGTACAGTTTACGGTACTAAAATACTAGTAAATAAAAACAAAACAAAAACTTAAAAATTTATTTAACTCCAGCCACCTTCTTCAATAATTCCTTTTAACTTTTAATAATCCTTTTTAATAAAAGCGTCGAGAGCACTCCGCCCGCAAGAGCGGTTGCAAACTGCATCCAAGTAAACATTTTAAGAGCGATCATTACCGTTTCTTTGGGCATAAATATTTTGGCGATAGAAATACTTGCTACGGCAAGAAACAAATATTTAAGGAAACTGGCCGCGACAACTCCTCCCAGAAGAGATTTGTCTTTTAAAACCTCAAAGGCTTTCATCAAAAGTAAATTCCCTAAAATTATAAAGGGAATCAAAATTCCCATTTGTCTTGGAAGTAATCCGACCGCTAAAGCAACTAAACTAGGAACCGTCGCCACTGCCAACCATTCTTTTTTCTTTAGTAAAATCGCGGAAGCAAAAAGAGTGGCGTTGACGATTGGTCCAGTAATCCATTGTTGATGAGATCCAATTATAGGGGCGAGGACCGCAACGGACACTAAAACAACAACTATCGTCAATCTATGCGTCAAAGAGATTTGGGTGGTTTGGGTTGGAGTAGACATATAAAATATATAAAAATTAAAAAGCAAAAAATTCGGTTACGAATTTGAAAAAATATAAATATTATTCTTTAGTAGTTTTCTTTTTCAAGTAAGAAGTATGCAAAAGTTTTTCAATTAGTTCTGGCTTTTTGTCAAGCATCTCATCGTATACTCTTATCAAACTTGGATTCTCGTGGCAAGTGCGAATCTTCATTTCTTTGTCAATATTGTAAAGAGAATCTGCCCGTTTTTTCCTAATTTCCGGACTCACGGGAACCGGTTGCCCTCCCCCACCAATACAACCTCCCGGACAAGCCATTATTTCAACATAATCATAAGTTTTTGGATTTTTCTTTAGTTCCTCTAAAATTAATTTAGCATTCCCAAGGCCATTAGCCACCGCCACCTTCAGGGTTTTATCACCAACCAAAACTTCCGCTCTTTTAATTCCTTCCTGCCCCCTAACCTTGGTAAATTCTAGTGATTCCGGTTTCTTGCCGGAAATCCACTCAACCGCTGTCCGAAGCGCTGATTCCATTACTCCTCCAGAAGCCCCATAAATTGCGCCAGCGCCACTATATTTTCCAAGAGGATTATCCGGCTCTTCCGGGGCTAGATCACAAAGCTCAATTCCTTTTCTTCTTAATAGATAGGCAAATTCTCTGGTCGTAATTACGTGATCAATATAGGGTGTCCCGTCATCAAATTTAAATTCGTCCCTTTTTGCTTCATACTTTTTGGAAGTGCAGGGCATTATGGAAACGGTAACAATGTCGCTTGGCTTTTTACCAATCTTATCAGCATAGTAAGTTTTTATAATAGGTCCGGAACACATTTGAGGAGAATTCACGGTCGTCAAATTAGGAATAAACTCCGGATAAAAAACTTCCACAAACCTAACCCATGCCGGGCAACAGGAAGTAAACATTGGAAGTCTTTTTGCTTCGAGTCTTTCCTTAAGTTCTTTCGCTTCTTCAAAAGAGGTAAAATCCGCCCCTAAATTAATATCAAAAACTTTATCAAAGCCCAGTTTTTTTAAAGCGGCCACCATCTGACCGGTAACCACCTGGCCGTAAGGCAAGTTAAACTCCTCACCAATACTTGCCCTAATTGATGGGGCGCACTGGGCAATCAAAATTTTGTTTTTATCATTTAAAGCTTTCTCCACTTCCTGCCATTCCCCCTTTCCCTGAAGCGCCCCAACCGGACAATGAACCACGCATTGCCCACAATAGGAGCAATCTTTAACTCTTTCCGCCGTTACCGTTGTTTCACTTCCTTTGCCTTTAACCTCAAAAACATTACATTGTTGTTTCTGGCACATCTCGACGCAAAGTCCGCAGTCAATACATTTACTCTGATCAAACTCAATCGCCGGACCAAAAAATTCCGTTGGGCGATCCTTTTTGCGGTCAGAAAAGCGGTTGATAAATACCCCATACTCCCTTGCGAGTTTTTGCAAAGAGCAGTTTTGATCCCAAATACAAGTGGCGCACTTTTCGATATGGGAAGAAACGATCAACTCTAAATTTATTTTTCGCGCTCTTCTTATATTGACGGAATTAGTGATCACTTCCATTCCCTCAAAAACTTTGGTGGAACAGGAAGTTTGCA
>CAZQQZ010000010.1:14925-23201 GCA_964595755.1 uncultured Candidatus Saccharibacteria bacterium
CAAAAACTTGTTTGTTCTAAAACAAAAAGCAGATCGCCGATTTTTGACCAATCTTGCTTATTTTGTTGAAATAGTTCTCTAAGACGATAAGTGCCTTCCCGACAAGGAACGCACTGACCGCAACTTTCCTTGGCAAAAAATTCAATCCAGTAATTAAGAAGTTTTTTAAGATCTGTCTTTTTTAAATTATAAATAATAATACTTCCCGTTCCGCTTAATGGTTTCTCAAGTTGAGTTGAATTCAAAACCTCCCCGCTTGCCCCGCCGCCAATCTGGACAAAAAAATCAAATGCAGGCAAATTTTTTGATTTCTCCAAAATCTCTTTGATAATGATTTTTTCACTTAACTCAAAAACCCCCGGTTTTGGCGCGTCTCCTCCAATTGAATACAACCTTTCACCAAAGTATTTATCCTCGGCAATAAGGGCGACTTGATAAAAAGTTTCTAAATTATTTATTAATGTCGGGGAGCCATAAAGTCCGCAAGTGGTTGGGTATGGTGGGCGAAGACGTGGAATTAATCTTTTACCTTCAATCGCGTTAAGAAGAGTTGTTTCTTCACCCGCAATATAACCCTCTGGCTTTTCAAATAAGTGAATTTTGTCTTTACCGATTAATTTTAATAAAGGTTTTTGGTATTTTTTGAAGAATTCTTGGTTTAAGTAGATGTAAGCCTCTGAAGCGTTAATCGTTTCCATGGCAATTTTTATGCCAGTAATAAGTTCTTTTGCTTTTTTATCAAGAACGTAATCATCTTTAAATACCCCCGGCTCTCCTTCCGCCCCATTAGCAATCACATATTTTTGAGAGCTTTCCGCATCAATTACTGCCTGCCATTTTTTCCAAACCGGAAACCCCGCCCCGCCCCTACCGGTAAGACCTGAATCTTTAAGTTTTTCTATAATATCCTGGGCAGGCATAGGTACCAAAAAGGATAACATTCTTTTTATAAAAGAGGAAGCGTAGAAACAAACTGTGCTAGTATAAAGATATGAAAATCGTTAGCGAAGCAGAAGTAAAAGGCAAAAAAGTTCTAGTGCGTTGCGATTTTGATGTTCCTTTAAAAAACGGCACTGTTGCGGATGAAGAGCGAATTGAACGAAGCCTAAAAACGATAAAATGCTTAGTAAAAAAAGAGGCTAAGGTAATTCTTCTTTCCCACCTAGGCCGTCCGGAAGGGAAAGTAGTCGCGGGTTTAAGGCTTGATCCGGTCGCTAAATCCTTATCGAAAAAACTAGACGGTGCAGTTATTAAGCTAGACGAGTGTTTAGGAAACTCTGTCAAGGAAACCGTTGCCGAAATGGAAAAAGGAGACATTGTCCTCCTTGAAAATCTAAGATTCTATAAGGAAGAGGAGAAAAACGATCCAGAGTTTGCTAAAAAATTATCCGCCCTAGGCGATATTTACGTAAATGAAGCAATTGCTGTTTCTCACCGTTCCCACGCCTCAATTACCGGCATCCCAAAATACCTTCCCTCTTATGCCGGATTCAACTTTGCGGAAGAAGTTAAAAACTTTCTAAAAATTTTGGAAAATCCACGTCGGCCTCTTGTTTTCCTGATGGGTGGCGCAAAACCAGAAACAAAAGCGCCCCTGGTCTCCAAGTTTGCGAAAATTGCGAATTTCGTCTTGGTTGGGGGCGCCCTGATGAATGATCAAAATCTAAAAACACAGGGGAATATAATTTTTCCGGTTGATAACATAGACAAATTGGACATTGGCCCAAAGACAATTACCCTTTTTGAAAACTACTTAAAAGAAGCGGGAACGATCGTTTGGAACGGCCCGTTGAGCAAATATGAGGAACCAAAATATGTTACCGGCACCAAGGAAATCGCGAAGTTTTTTGGAAAAATTAACGCCTTTAAAGTAGTTGGCGGAGGAGATACAATTACCTCCGTTAAAAGATTTGGGAAACTAACCGATTTTGACTTTGTCTCCTCCGCTGGCGGGGCAATGCTTGAATTCCTGGCAAAAGGCAGCCTCCCGGGAATCGAAAGCCTAAACTAAGCCCACCTTTCCGCCAAAACTCTGTTATAATAACTACTAGATGAAAAAAGTCAAAGAGCCCGTTTCCAAAATTAAAGCAGTTAAAAATCGCCCACCAGTGGTCACCATCATGGGTCACGTTGATCATGGAAAAACCAGTTTGCTTGACGCGATAAGGGAAACCGATATTGCTGGAGGTGAGTTTGGTGGGATAACCCAACACATAAGCGCTTACCAAGTTAGCGTAAAACCAAAGGGCGCCAAAGAAGCCAAAGTGATCACGTTTATTGATACTCCCGGACACGCCGCCTTCACGGAAATGAGATCCCGCGGAGGAAAGGTAGCCGATATCATCATTCTCGTGGTTGCCGCCGATGACGGCGTTATGCCCCAAACCAAAGAGGCAATTTCTCACGCCAAAGCGGCCGGGGTTCCTATGATTGTCGCCATTAATAAAATAGATGTTGCCGGCGCAAATGTTGATAACGTAAAAAAGCAATTAGCAGAAGAAAACGTCTTGGTTGAGGATTGGGGCGGAGATATCGTTTCCGTTCCTGTATCGGCTAAGGAAAAAACTAACCTTCCGGACCTTTTGGAGATGATTCTTTTGGTCGCTGAAATGCAAGATTTAAAGGATGAACCCAACGCCTCTTTTGAAGGCTTGATTATTGAATCAAAATTAGACCGCAAGAAAGGGGTTTTGGCAACCGTTCTAGTAAGAAAAGGCACTTTAAAAATTGGCGACACAGTGTATGTCGGAGACAAAGAAGTAAGGGTTAAAGCAATGACCGATTATAAAGGTTTGCCGATAGATAAAGCAATTCCTTCACAACCAGTTTCTGTAATGGGATTTCCGGAGGTTCCCCCAACCGGCGCCATCATCTCCAAAGAAAAAGTTGTTGAAGCCGTAAAGATTCCGGAAAAAATCACCCTTGTCGATTTTAAAAAAGAAGATGAGACGGGAGAATTAAAATATCTTAACTTAGTCCTAAAAACGGATGTTGCCGGAAGCCTTGAAGCCCTGCAAGCCGCGCTTTCTAAACTAGAGACGGAAAAGGTAAAAATTGTCTTCTTGCACGCCGCCACTGGTGATGTAACCGACTCTGACGTTCTACTCGCCTCCGCCGGCGGCGGAATCGTGATTGCCTTTAACGTCAGGGTTTCGACTGATATTACTTATCTTGCCAAAGATAGAGGGGTGGAGGTTAGAAATTATTCGATAATTTACGAGGCGATCGAGGATGTAGAAAAAGCAATTGAAGGAATTTTAACGGAAAAACCAAAAGAAAAAGTTGAAGGGGAAGCGGAAATTCTTAAACTTTTCCCACTTCCATCAGGCGATGTCATTTTCGGCGCCAAAGTGCTTGATGGAAGAGTTAGAGAAGGAGATAAAGTCAAAATAGTAAGAATTGATGTGGAAGAACCAATTGGCAAAGGAGTAGTTAAAAAAATTAAGCAGAAAAAGGAAGAACTTAACGAAGTAAAAACCGGAAAAGAGTGTGGAATTCTCATAAAACCAGATATTGAGGTAAAAGTGGGAGATATTATTGCCGTCCTTTAAACTCTTTCCAAAGAAAATTCAAGCACGACAAAGACTAGATAAAGGAGAATAAGCCCCAAACCCTCGTCCAAAGAAAGCTTTCTATCGCTTCTTAGGAAGGTGGTAAAAATACCAAGCGCTCCAATTAAGAAGAAACTGCTTACCACAAAAATTGTTGTTTGAGTAAGCACAATAGGAGATATAACTGACGTTAATCCTAGAACAAAAAGTGAATTAGTGATCACACTTCCCAAGATATTTCCAAAGCCAATTCCGGGGCGTTTTTTTAAGACGGTGGTTATCTGAAAAGAAAGCTCTGGTAGAGAGGTTCCAATAGCTAAGGCAAAAAGACCAACTAAAACAAGAGGAATACTTAAATCTACTGCCAATCCAAAGGCGTTTTTAACCAACACCTCGGAAGAGCCAATCAAAAAGGCGCACCCAACCAAAAATCTAACCCCGTGAGTAACTATGTTTTTTACCTCTTCCCCGTCGTATTTATTATCGTCGTCCCTTTTTTCAAGAGAGGCCCGATATATATGATAAAAGAAGATAAAAAGCAAAAGCCCTCCCTCAATCCGAGATATTACTCTATCCCAAAGCATAATAATTGGAAGAGTTGCCGCAAAATTCATAAAAAAAATGTCCTTTTGAGCAACTGTCCGATCAATTTTTATTCCTTTCGAAATGACCGCCCCAATACCAATAATAAGCGTCGTGTTTAAAATAATTGACCCAATAACATTACCAAAAGAAAGCGCCGATTGACCTTTAAGAGCGGAAGAAATCCCAACGAACGTTTCCGGCAAGGAAGTAGCAAAAGACATCACGATAAAACCTACCGTAAAACTAGAAAGGCCAAGTAACTTAGAAATTTTGGATATCTCTTTAACCAAAAAAACAGAAGATTTGGCTAAGATCAAAGAAGATAACAAAAATAGGATTATGTGGGCAAGCATGGATAAAGTATAATTGGGATGGATGAAAATTAAAAGAGACAAAAAAGAAAAGTGGCTTTTGACCGGTCTTTGGTGCGTTCTAATATTTTTAGGATCCTCCTTACCAGGAGCAAAAGTATCAGAAGTAGGTCTTATCGATTTTGTTGCTCATAAATCGGTTCATATTTTAGAATATGCAATTCTTGCGGTACTCTTATTTAGATCAACCGGATCCTATTGGTGGGCATTCGTTCTTTCTCTGGCTTTCGGCTTTACCGACGAAACCCATCAACTTTTTGTAACCAACCGAGAAGGAAAAATTCGTGATGCTTTAATTGATGGGTTTGGAAGCTTGATTTCATTACTTTTACTATGGAAATTCTTACCAAAAGCGCCAAAGAAACTAAAAAACTGGCTTCCAAAATAGCAAAAACCTTAAAAGGTGGAGAAGTGCTAGCTTTATCAGGAGATTTGGGAAGCGGCAAAACCACTTTTGTCCAAGGTTTGGCAAAGGGATTTGGAATTAAAGAGAGGGTCCTTTCTCCGAGTTATGTATTGATAAGACAGCATAAAATCAAAAATCTGAAATCGGAAATCGGAAATCTAATTCACGTAGATTTATACCGACTTTCTGGCGTTCAAGAGACAGAAATGATTGGATTAACAGAATTTATAGGCAAAAAAGAGAATGTCGTTGTGATTGAGTGGGCAGAACGGGCAGGTGATCTTTTTGGAAAAAGTGCCCTTCATATTGATTTTGAGTATGGAAAAAACAATCAAAGAAAAATAATTTTGGATAAGCGTATAAAAATATGAAATTAATAATCGACAGCAGTAAAAGGGATGAAACCGTAATAAAAATTAACGAAAAAGAATATCGCGAGGGCGGTAAAACTCTTCCATCTCTTTCTAAAATATTGAAAGATCAAAAGTTAACCCTTCCGGAGTTTGAAAGTATCTCTGCCTTCAAAGGTCCCGGATCCTTTACTGGTTTAAGAGTTGGTTGCGCAATAGTTAACTCGATAAACTATGGTTTAGGACGATTAAGTAGTTTTCAAGATCTAGTCTTCCCCGAGTACGGAAAGGAACCAAATATTTCCACTCCCAAATCCCCCACTCGATAAACTTTGACAATTCCTTGTGATTTAGCTAATAATAAACCAAATGAGGAAGATACTCCTAGTTGGTCTTGTTTTGATTCCTCTTGTATTCGCCAATAAAACACTAGCGAAAGGGAGTTTATTGCAAAAAATTAACCCAAGTAAGGGCGAAACTCTCGAAAATTTCCCAAATGAAGTCACTTTAGAATTTGGCGCAGAAATCGCCTCCGCCTCGGCTTCTGTTTTTAGCCTCCCTGGGGGAAAAGTAGATAAATCCGTCGAAGTTCGTGAAGAAAAAAACATTATTATAACAATCTCTTCCGAAAAACTTGAAATACCGGCCATTTTTAATGTCTTATACGAAGTGAACTTTAAAAGTGGCGAAGGAGAAACTGGTCAATATAATTTTCGGGTGGGAAAGGAGAAGAAATTAGGAAGTGTTTTAGGGAAAGCTTCGGAAATGGAAAAAGGAGAATTCTGGCTTGTTGTCGCGCTTTTAAGCGGGATAGGGTTCCTTGTTTGTTTGGGATTAATGATCCATTTACTAAAGAAACAACCCATCACTATAAGAGGCATTTGACAGGGAACTTGCTTCGGTGGTATACCTTCCCCATATTATGAGAACAAAAATAATCTTGGTCGTTTGTCTCCTTCTAGTCATGCTTTCACCCCAAAAAGCCTTCGCGGTTGAGGAGTTAGAAAGATTAAATCAAATTGGTGAGGTCTATACCCCGAAAATGTTACCCGATTCCCCCTGGTATTTTATTAAAAGCATTCGTGACCAGCTTAAAGTGGTTTTTTCTTTTGAGCCTTTGAAGAAGGCTCATTTAAATATCGAGTTGGCTAACAAAAAAACTTTGGAGCTTCAACAGCTTTGTGAAATCGGAAAATGCAGCTATTCAAAGAGCGTCTGCCCAAAGATTGTTAGTCTAATGGATCAAGTTTCCTCTTCGGTGGAAGAGGAAAGAGATAATGGCAAAGACACTTCTGAACTTGTTTCAAAATATAAAACGGATATTTATAAGCAACTGGTCGTCCTAAAAAGACTCGGGAAAATTGCTCCTCCAACTGACCGAGATTTACTTCTTAAAACAAAGGGGGAATTAACCCAACTTGGTAAAGGTTTCTCCACTAAACTCGAAGGACAGGATGAAGGAAAAGAATTTTCAAAGCAAATAGATGATCTATTAAACGAAGCGCCATCCGAGTGATCCGCCCCATTTTTATATAAATCTGCCCCCCATTAGATTCCTCTATTGATTTTTTTGTATTTCTTTTGTATCTTGGAATTAATCGTAAGAGGATTTATTGTTATATGAATAATCCCTGTTTAAAGAGAAACGATCTTCAATACGGTCATAAAATATCCACCCTTTTTTGCTAAAGATGGGGTGGTTTTTGTTTCTGCGAAAGGGGGTGAAAAAATATGAATAAAAAATTATTAAGAGCGGGAGTGATTCTTGGCGCCGCCGTTGCCGCCGTTACTGGTATGTCAGCTTTTGAAGCCCATGTCATTAACGTACAGGCAAGAATTGAAAACGCGCTTGAGGTTTCCCCGCTTAAGATTGACTTTGGCACTGTCTTCCCACAAGAATACTTGACCTACAACTTCGACGTGAAGTTGAGCCAATCTTTCTTGGACGAAGACCGAGTTGATGATGTAGAATATGTCGTCAAGCAGAAGACCAAGGCACGTAGTCAGGAAGATGTGGAATATTGCCACAACAACACTCCGGAACAATTCGGCGACTCAGACGATCCAGAAAATATTTACTATGATCGCTGCTATCCAGATCTAGGCAAGTATCTTTCTCTTAAGAGAGATATGGAAATTAACGGCAATGATCTTGTTGCCGCGCCCACTTTCCTTGGAGTCGGATATTCTGCGTTCCACGAAACTGGAGCCAGAGCATTTGGTCGGCTTTCCAAGAAAATAGGTGACGTTGATAACCGTTGGGTTATTGACTTACCCGTTCCTTGTTTTGGCACTCTTGGTGATATGTGTGCCCAAGATTGGCCAACATTCTTCTCTGAACACGGCGGATTAGGCGATTCCTGGCTGTGGACACTTGATCCAAGAATGGAACATGAAGTATTCGGCACCGATCTTTGGATTGAAGTTACTGGTATTTCTGTCAATTACATTGACAGAATTGATGTTGGAACCGAATCGAGCGAAGCACTCCACTCTGCTGAAGGCTTTGGCCCAATTGAGCCAGATACTCACGGCGGAAACTGGGGCGGAATTGCGTCTGATCCTGCATCTCCTGACAACAAGACTAGAGTCGTCTATGCGTCCGAAGCTAATGGCGACGGAGATGACGAAGCTTCATTTATGTTAGATTTCGGAATGGGCGGCAACGTTAAGTTAGTTTTCCGACTACTTGACGGTTCCCAAGATGACAATTTCGAATTCTACATCGATGGAGTTCTTTCTGGCAGTTACGACGGGCAAGGAGGTGGTGAAGAATGGCTCCTCCACGAAGTGCCTGTTAGGGGAAACTTGACAAGCCTACACAAGATAACTGTCAAGGCTGCTTGCAATCCTCAAATCTGTTCCGTTGAAAATTGGTGGAACACTTGGGGTCATGCGGCAATCGATTATGTTATGGTTGTTGAAGATCAGACTACTTGAGCATCTCAGTTTACTGGCGTAGAGACGCGGGGCCCCGCGTCTCTACGCTGAAGAGAAATGTGCTATATAAAAG
>CAZQQZ010000011.1:0-22210 GCA_964595755.1 uncultured Candidatus Saccharibacteria bacterium
AAAATTGTGTTATCAATGCGGAGGAACCAAAGCTATCTGGTAGGACGGTATCCGTCCAAGAAACCGGTCAAAGCGCGGTTACAAATGGAACTGGCAACTACACGATTACAAATGTTTCTTTGGGACTAAAGAATATTTGTGTAAATTTACCCACCCCCCAGTATTCCGTCACCTGCATAAGAGAGGATACCGTTCTTAAAACTCCTCCCACCCCACCATCAACTTGTTATCAGGTAAATCTGGCGGCGAACAAAGCGCTTAACTTCGGATTGCGGGTGACCAAGACCAATCTTTTGGGAAGAGTTTGTGACGATACTGCAAAAGGTTCTTCCAGTTGCTCTCTTGCTCCCCTTGGTGCCGCTTGCAATGACCCTGCCGTCGGCTCCTCTCCTGCATCTGGGGTGACCGTCTGCGCTGGCGGTGAATGTGACGAGACTGATGGCGCCGGTCTTTTTGAAATTCCTAACCTTGATATAGATGGTTCTTACACCGTTGGTATCTCTGGTTATGGAAGCTTTACTAATTTTGACACGAGTTGTGGTTATCCTAATCTTGACCCGGCGAGTAATTTGATAACTCTGGACCCGTTTATCGTGGGAAGCATTGCTAACTTTGGTATTACCGAAAGAGCTACCTCCCCTTGGTTTCAGATTAAGAATGGTGATGCTCATGCTAATGGCATTTTTAGATCTTTAGTTGATGAGGATAATTATCTAATTATTGGTTCGGGAGCCAACCCGACTTTAGATTCTTATGGAGTAGTTTCCGCTACCGGGGAAATAAATTTGGGTGACGGAGGAGTTTCTCCGAATGAGTTTAGAGAGTGGCAAGTTCCAGACTATGAAACGATATCTTGGGATGAAGCAACTACTTTTACCACTCAGAAGTTTGATGAGCTTTGGGCTATGCCAGAAACCACGCCCCTGTCTTGGGGAAATCTTGAGGTGGGTGGAATTTACCATCTCTCGGATGGAGCGACAGAGGTCGATGTCAATACCCCAGGGTACAAGCTAGGGCCGGGGGGCGCCGCCGATCCCGGTGCGCCCGGGGTGGCCATTCTTCTTTCAAGGGGAGGTAATGTCTTAGTTAAGAAACTAGCTAAGAATCAAAAGGCTTCTCCAAACTCAACCATTATCCTTATTGTTAAAGATGGTCAGATTAGATTCCAAGCCCCTGCGGAAAATATTGATGGGGTTTTTATTGCCGTTAATCGAACGATCGTTACCTATTCAAACGGCTCAATGACGGATAAGCAGCTTAAAATCAATGGCATGCTTTATGCTAAAGTCAACGTAGATCTCAACCGGGATCGGGACGTAACCGATGAAAATCTTACTCCATCCGAAATTTTTACCTATCAACCCTTCCTTCTTGATGTTTCCCTTTTTCCTATCTCCCTAGCTAAAACTGGTGTTTCTTGGAGGGAGATTGAGTAGAATTGTCTATAGGATCTGAAGAAGAAAAGATTTGTGTTATACTGCCGAGCATGCTGTTGCAATTTGTGCGTAAGAACTACATTGAATCTCCCGTAGAATTTGTTGAAAGGAAAGGGCTGGGACATCCTGACACCCTTTCCGATTCTTTGGCAGAATATCTCTCTGTTGAATACTCCCTATACACTAAAGACAGATTTGGCGCCATTCTACATCATAATTTTGATAAGATAGGCTTACTTGGCGGTTCCTCTTATGTGAAATTTGGGATGGGATATTTAATAAATCCAATACGAGTATTATTAAATGGAAGGGCGTCAACTAGATTTGGAAATGAGTTAATACCTGTAGAGAAACTATTAATTAAATGGAGTAAAGAATTTTTAGCAAGTAAACTTCCCCAAATTAATGTAAATAAGGATTTAGAGTTCCATTATAACCTGAGTAATAAGAGTAGTCCCGGTAAGACAGATCTTCAGGAAGCGAGTTATGGTACACGTAAATATTGGTTTGAACCTAGAAGTCTAGATGATCTTCAAGAGTTAAAACACCTTGTATCTAACGACACTTCTTTAGGTGTTGGGTTTGCGCCTTTGTCCCAATTAGAAAAGTTCATTTTGGAGATAGAAAACACCCTAAACCCCGAAGATACTAGGAGAAATAACCTATGGATAGGAAGTGATATTAAAGTTATGGGGTTTAGAAATCAAAAGGACTATCACATTACTTTATGCATACCTCAAATAGCCAAGTATGTAGGTAGTATGTCTGACTATAAAAAGAATCTGATTTATTCAGAGAAATTAATTCGGGGCATTGCCAAAAAGTACTCAATGGATAGTTTTGAACTTAGCATTAACACCAGAGACAATTTTGGCAATGGAGAGATCTATTTAACAGCTACAGGATCTTCTATTGAGAGTGGGGATGAGGGTTTGGTGGGTAGAGGCAACAGAATAAATGGTATTATCGCACCTTTTAGAATCATGAGTATGGAGGGCGTCTGCGGTAAGAACCCTGTTTATCATATTGGAAAGATTTATTACCTTGCGGCTAACGAGATGGCTAAGAAAATATATGACAACTTTGGAATTTCTAACGAAGTCTGCATTGTAAGCCAAAGCGGGCGATCATTGACAGATCCGTGGATATTATTAGTAACCATACCCCAAGGTTTTGATAATATTGCGGGTCTGGAAAGCTTAATCAAGCTTGAAGTGTTGAATATTCCTAACCTTACAGAGGCGTTATTAAAACAGCAATTTACGTTGTGTTAGCATTAACATGAATAGCAAAGGGATTTTATTTATAAGTGGGGGTGGTCGTGCACCGGACACTAAATTATTAGATTCACATTTCGTATCCACTCTTAAAAATAGAAAAGTTTTGTATATTCCTGTTGGTCTGCAAAGGTCTTTTGTGGGTTATGATGAGTGCTATGAGTGGATCACTGGTGCCTTGAACCCTTATTCAGAAAAACCTTTAGATATAGAAATGTGGGTGGATCTTAACCATAAATCCTACTCAGATCTTCCCGAAACAGACGCTATATACATAGGTGGGGGAAAGAATAGCTATTTGTTAATGAAACAATTCAAAGGGACCGGGTTTATTAATATTTTAAAAACATTTTTGGATACGGGTGGTTATTTATACGGAGGAAGTACTGGAGCTATCATTCTGGGAAAATTCGTGTCTGTGTTTGGGGAAGTGCCCCCGGAAGATCTTATGTCCGATGACGGGTTAGGTTTAGTGGGTGATTTTTCGATATTTTGCCACTACAACTTAGAAAGAGAACCTAAAATACTGGATTTTTTAAAAAATAAAAAATCGCCTGTAATTGCTATTCCCGAAAATAGTGGGGTAGTTATAAAAAATGCCACCCTTACAGTAAAAGGATTTTCTCCTATTACACTTTTTATGTCCGAGGATGTGAGAATACTTGTTAACCCCGACTCTATATGGTATTTTGAGGAGCCATTATGAACAGAATGTTTGTTTTATTAGCTAGATGACTTATAATCACAATACGGTGACGATGTTAATACTATGCTGACAGCGAATAATAACAAAAAAATAACCCCGAGAAGCCAAGATTTTTCCGCTTGGTATCAAGATATAATCGAATCCGCAGATTTGGCAGAACACGGTCCTGTTAAAGGAACCATGATTATCAAACCATATGGTTATTCCATGTGGGAAAATATAAGGGAAGTTTTAGACAAAAGATTTAAAGAGTTAGGTGTTGAAAATGTATATTTCCCTATGTTCATTCCAGAGAGCTTTCTTAAAAAAGAGGAAAGCCATGTGGAAGGATTTTCTCCCGAAGTTGCAGTCGTAACGTATGCAGGAGGAAAAAAGCTTCAAGAAGCCTTAATTGTTAGACCTACCTCTGAAACAATTATTTATGATGCTTTTTCTAGATGGATTGGCTCTCATCGTGATTTGCCGATTATTATTAACCAGTGGGTAAATGTAGTGAGGTGGGAGTTACGACCACGGTTATTTTTAAGAACTACCGAATTTTTATGGCAGGAGGGTCATACAGCACACGCAACTTATGAAGAGGCTGATGATATGGCCAGAACAATGCTAAACGTGTATCGGGAGTTTATAGAGGATTATTTAGCAATACCGGTTATACCCGGGATTAAATCGGAGTCTGAAAGGTTTGCTGGAGCTATGCATACCTACACGATTGAGGCTATGATGCAAGACGGAAAGGCGCTGCAACTGGCAACATCTCATAACTTGGGTCAAAATTTTGCTAAAGCTTTTAATATTACTTTTAACAAGGAGGACAGTTCGTCAGAATATATTTGGCAAACTAGTTGGGGTTTAAGCACGCGAACGATTGGGGGTTTTATAATGGCGCACTCTGATGATAAGGGCTTAGTTATACCGCCAAAAATCGCACCTATTCATGTTGTTATAGTGCCAATTTGGAGTAAGGACATTGACAAAGAAGCTGTTATTAATAAGGCAAGGGAAATAAAAAATAATCTAGTTAATGATTTGAACTTACATGTAAAGGTTGATGAGCGAGATGGTCTGCATCCTGGTGAAAAATATTATTATTGGGAAAAGCGCGGGATTCCAGTGAGACTTGAGATAGGTCCAAGAGACCTTAAAAACGAGTCCGTAATATTAGTAAGAAGGGATACAGGAGATAAAGAAAATGTTGTATTTTCACTTGTTAATGACAGAATATCGGCTTTATTAAAAGATATTCAAAATAATTTGTTTAACAAAGCTCTGAAATTTAGAAATGAAAAAACTAAAGAGGTGTCCACATGGGAAGATTTTGTGAAAGAAATTGAGAATGGAAATTTTGTATTGGCTCATTGGTCTGGAGAGGCGTCTACCGAAGCGGAGATAAAAGAAAAGACTAAAGCAACCATTAGATGTATCCCATTTTCAGAAGGGGAATCCGAGGGGAAATGTATTCTAAGCGGAAAACCTTCCAACAAAAGAGTTATTTTCGCTCGCTTTTACTAATCAGTTCTGTATACACTTTTACATGTTGTCGGATTATTTCCTTTAATTCTTCTTGCCTAGAATAACCCGCGGGCGTTAATGGTTCTTTTCCGAAAACTTCTGTTAAACAATTAGTGTATCTACTAGGGAATTCTTCGTACTTATTATCAGAAATATTCCAAATGTTTATTTTATCCCATTGTTCTTTGTAGTAACCTACATCAGTTACAATTACATGGCAACCACAATCTTTTGCCAATTCTACTTGCCCGCTGTGTGTTCCCCACTTGCATGAAAGTATTACCGCATGACTTTTTAAGAAAGCCTCCACCAATAGATCGTTAGGGATGAAAGGTAAGGATATATTAGAAATTCTCGGATGTTGTGTAAGTTTAAAGAAAGTTATCATGGTTTCGTTTAAGTTATTGAAGCCCTCTTCATAAAGGTTTATGGGTTTATATATTAATTGGAGTTTACATCTCTTTAAGGTTGAACATTGGAGGAAATTTATCACTGATTGAATTACTTCTTTATTTTCTCTGAAATCTCCTATTAGCACGGTAAATAAGGTTTTATCCTTAAAAACTTTCTTTTGTATTCTTTCTACGTCACTGGGACTCGCCATATATCCGAGAGGTATTACTTCAATCTTTTCCCGGTGCTCTCCATATTTTTCTAACAAATATTTTTTACACCCTTTAGTAGGGCTTATTAACTTGTCAGCGTAATTAAAAAGTAATTTTTGATATTCCCCATTTCCGTAGTTCCGAATTCGTAAACACTCCAAACTATGCGTTGTCCATACAATAGGTTTGTTAACTGATTTAAAGTATTCTAAAAGCTTTTTGAAACCGTCTAGGGGGACTTTATCGAAAGAAAAGTGTATATGCGCGACATCGTAGCTGGAAGGAGGATATTGGTTATTCAGCGATACTAGATCGTAAAATTGTTGATTAAGCAAATCGGTATCGGGATTTACGAACTTAATATTTACTCCATCATCAAATTTACTCATATATGGATGACGGGCGGGGAAGCTTAAAATATGGATTGGTTTGGTCATAATAATGTTTACGCAAGCTAGTATCCGGGATTTTACCAGAAATGCTTTTTTACGTCATGTCTGTGAAATCGTCACGGGTGCGAAAAGACTACTGGTGTTTCTTGGAGGGAGATTGAGTAACAGTTGTTAGAGTTCAAACTTAACTTCTTCTTCTGAAGCAGGGCCACAAAGGGTAAGGTACAAAGAGTCGTTTCTCAAGTATTTCTTGGCTACTTGATGAATATCGTCAAGTGATATTTTCGATATCTCGTTAAGAAAATCGGGGAAGTTAAGATACTGGTTAGGTCCAGTTAACTCACCATAGGCGTGCTTTCTGATCCAAGACATTGATGTTTGAGTACTTAATTTAGACGACTTGATTGTTCTTGCTTTAGCGAAATCAAGCTCGTCCGATGTAATTTTTCCTTCTCGAGCTTCATCAATAACCTCGGCAATAATTTTTAGCACTTCAGGAAGATTTTTCTTGTCGGTTGAAGTTTCTACTCCCCATTCGCCCGAATCGTAACCACACGAAGAGTAACAACGCGCCCCATAAACGAGACCTCTCTCATAACGCAGTTTTTTGACAAGTCTTGAAGCTCTTCCTCCACCGATAATCGAGGCGAGACCGCCGAGGGCAAGTTCATCTTTATCAAAATAGGAACAGGTGCGGAAACCAAGATCTAAAAATACTTGACCGGAAGGATAGTTTTTTACGGAAATAGATTTGTTGCGAAGGATTGGTAATTTTTCAAAGGGTAGGAGAGTTTCAGAAAAAGGAATATTTAAAGAGTTTTCAATCACCTTAATGGCTTCTGTTGGCTCGATTTCACCAGAAATAGCGAGCAATGCTCTTCCGCTGGTTAAGAGATTTTTTATGTACGAAACAACATCTTCCCTGCTAATTTTTGCAATTGACTCCCGTGTTCCGATCGTCGGATGTCCCATATCGGTTCCTTGGTATAGCAACATCTTTGC
Source organism: uncultured Candidatus Saccharibacteria bacterium (assembly GCA_964595755.1). Taxonomy (GTDB): domain Bacteria; phylum Patescibacteriota; class WWE3; order CAZQQZ01; family CAZQQZ01; genus CAZQQZ01. The sequence continues at coordinate 6,931 of CAZQQZ010000011.1, forward strand.
CAAAACACCAATCATTTTTTCTGGATTTGACTCTCGCCTCTCCAATTCGCTAAGAGTGGCTCCTCGCTCGCTTTCTACCATTTTTGGAAGAACTAATGAGGCATTGATCATTTCGTTCAGAACTTCACACGCATGTTCTAGATCTGACGCGTCTCCGAGTTCTATCTCTACTCCAAGTACTTCAGAGGATGTAAAGGCAGAAATTGTTCCTCCCAACTCTTCAATGGACATTGCCAGTTTATCTTTTGAGGGATAACTTTTTGTGCCTGAAATAATAAGATGCTCTGTAAAATGGGATAATCCTTCTTTGCCAAGAGGATCAAATCTCGCTCCAGCTAAAAAGCAAAGTCTTAAAGCGAGCGGAGAACCTTTACGCTCGAAAATGACCACTCTAAGACCGTTCTTCAAAGTAGTTGCAGTTTTATTAATTCCAAAGTCACTGAAAGTGAGTGTTTTGTAGGGCATAGTCTACTTCTTGAATAACCAAGCGAAATCATTATATCCCCGTCTAACTCGAGTATGTAACCCTCGTTAGTCGATTATGTATTCTCTAATGCTCGTCGCATTGCGAACTCGCGTAAAAGAAGTATAACAAAAATGTGGGGAGAAATCGTCACGCTTCCACGATTGATCTCCCCAATGGTTAAAACACTACTCTTCGTCTTCCTCGTCATCTCCGTCGTCGTCTTCTTCAGCCTCTTCCGTCTCCCTCTCATACTGATCCATCGAGTGAACGGTTCCTTCATCGTCGGTATAATAATCCGCATCTTTAGGATCGGGACCACAGTTCGGTGACATTTCTTGCTACCTCCTTTTTGTCATTAGGCTTTCACCCTTTACCTGTAAAGTCTCACTGTTGTTACGACCCGTACTATAGCACATCCTGTTGTAAATTATCAACAAAGTCCAAAACAATTGATGGTTAAGCCTTTTTAAACCAGTCGGGTTTAAAGTATTGTCGGGGCGAGAAATTGAGAGTGAGTAGGATTACGTAATCGAATACGTAATCCCCGAAAAGTTATTGTTTTCCATCCTCTTTTGATTTATACTTTTCTGAGTAATGTCCCTGCCGATAAAATTTATTAAAAACTATTCGTCTTTCTCAAAAAAGCAAGTAGCGGGCTTGTTGGTTAGCCTTGTTTCGCTACTAATTTTACCCGTCATCCTTTTTGCCGCCTACAAAACCGTTTCCCCCTACATTAAAGCGGCCCCCGAATCCATTCCCAAAAGAGTGGTTATCTCCAATTTAAACTCCCAAGGATTATCAGTTTCTTGGGTGTCTGATGCCCAGACGACCGGTTACTTAACCTATCTTCAAGGTACTGCCACAAACACAAAAGCAGATGATCGGGCAAGTAACTCACTGACTTATGTTGCAAACTCTCGCACCCACCATGTTTCTTTGCAATTAAGCCCTAGGCCGGCCGACGGGAAAATTAAATTTAAGATTAATTCCGGCACCAAAGCCTACGGAGGCTCGATCGAAACTCCCGCCGAAGGAGGAGATTATATTACGGTGGATTTGCCGACCGCTCCGAGCGTTTTGGGAGCAACCAGTACGGAAGCAAACGCCAACCAAGATTTTTTTCGTCCCCATCCTATCTGGGGAACAGCTACTGGGGAAAATGGTCCGGGAGCTTTAGTTTACGCTAAAGTTGTTTCTGGTACGGGTGCTACCAAGTCAAATATCCTTTCCTCCATTTCTGATAATAACGGAAAGTGGGTGATGGATATTGCTAATGCCCTTCAAAAAGATAACTTGGGCGCTTATCTTTCTTACATAACCGATGCGGTAGGATCTTCGGCGGATAAAATTTCCGTTACTTATAGGAGCTTAGATCAGGAAACCACTAACGACTCTTCTGTTTTGCACAGTGTAGTTGATCTTAACTCCGCGACGATGAATCGGCCGAGTCCGATTGAATTTACCCTAGCAGGCGGAGGGACGGAACCGCCCCCACCTCCAGGGGAAAATACGGCGCCAATAGCGAGGCTGGCAGTTACTCCATCAACTGCTAAAGTTAACGAGCAATTTAGCGCCGATGCGAGCGCTTCAACCGACACAGAAACCGCCGCCGCCTCTTTAGAAGTCCGTTTTGATTGGGAGGGAGATGGCACTTGGGATACCACTTTTTCTACCACCAAAACTGTCACTCACGCTTATACAACAACAGGTACAAAAACAATCAAAGTGGAAGTTAAAGATGGGGGGCTTAACGGCTACGGCAACAGGCGGGGTTGTAGTTGAAGAGGAGATTCCCGCGGATCATCATAAGTTAAACGTTGATTTTTCTCTTCAGGGAATGTCTCCTCTTGGAAGTGAAAACAGGATAAGATCTGTGGCTTTGTCCTTAGCGAGTACTTCTGGGGATGATCTTTATGATCTTAATAAATTCTGTTCGTTTTCTAACAACACCGTTTGTCGGATTACCCTTGATTTGGAAGCCGCTTCCGTGGATCTTACTAAGGAATATCGTGTTATCGTAAAACCGGAAGGATACTTGCAAAAGATTATTAGTGAGCAAGTTGAGTTTTCGAGTTTAGTGACTACCGTGGGCGATTCTAATACTACGGTTAAAGTTGGTGATTATACGGAAGATAACAAAATAAAACTTGATGACATTACCAAATTCCTTTCTGTTTTTAGTGATATTTCTGTGCCCCTTGCCAACCAAGAAGATTCGAAAAAAGTGTATGATGTCAATGGAGATGGTATTATAAATGTAGTTGACCTATCAATTGTACTTTCTAATTATACTGCCTTGGAGGTGGCCGGTGATGAATAAAAAACTTTGTTTGTTTATTGCGATTGCCATAATTTTTGTGAGTCTTGTCTCGGTTTACACTCAAAGAGGGGAGATCTCTAGGATTGCCGTTCCCAGACTTGAGACAATGACTTTAATGGGGATTTTCCCAAAAACGCAAGAGGTTTCCCTTGGGAAAATGGCGACCGTTTCTGTAGCCATTCTTGGTCCAGAAGAGTCACTTTCAGGAGTGTCGATGAGAGTTTTTATTTCCGGTAAAATTGATCCCGTAATTACGCCATCACCTAAGGTAATAAACTCTGGCTGGCAAAAACAGCCGTTTAAAGAAGATTTCTACTATGATGATGAAAATAATAGAACCGTCATTGACTTAGCTCTTGTTTACGCGTCTCCGGAAGGGTACGCTTTTTCCGGAAACCTTCCGTTGGCCGAAATTTCTTTTATTGGGAAAGAGACGGGCGAAGTAAATTTGAGCTTTGACGAGGAGCAGTCAATGGTCATTACTAAAGAAAACACTAAATTTCCAGCTAGATTTGAGGGAGCCGCCATTTCTGTCACTCAGTAATTTATGGGACAAAGTAATTCTAAGCTTAAAAAAGCAATCAAAATCCTCTCGGCGATATTTCTGCTTGTCTTTTTGCCGATGCTTGTTTACGCAAGCTTGCAGATGATTAGATCTCGTCAGAAGGCGTCGGTCGAGGGAGGGGAATTTAATGTGGAACTATCGCCCGCTTCCGGCACTTATCGAATTGATCAAAGCTTCCCCGTCGCTGTTAAGTTCGACTTGGGAGCGAATCCGATCTATATTGCCGCTCTTGCGGTCAGATTAATTTATAACTACTCTGAAGACACGCCGATATTTACCGTCATCGATTCGGATGAGTTGGCTAATGGTACCCAAGTTGAACTTGGACCGGAATTTAAAAAAGAAGATTGGAATTGCCCGGTAAATAAAGTGACCTTTGGGGGCGGTAAGGCCCTTGTCGATATTTCCTGCGCTAATACGACGATTACTGGTTACAAAACGACCGAAAAGGTTACTTTGGCGACGGTTACCTTTAAAGCGACGGACACTCCCGCGAACAATCCGGTGGAATTAACCTTTGACGCCGCCGAAAGCATCATTACTCGTAAATCCGACGGTCAGGATTTTTTGGCGATCCCTTCTTCTAAGGGAAGTTATAAAATAGAATCTAGTGAATTACTCGGAGATATTAACGGGGATAGTTTAGTTGATGATTACGACCTTTCCGTTCTTCTTGGAAAATGGGGGGCGACCACAGATATTATCAGCGTTGATTTTAATAAAGATGGATTAGTAGATGATGCTGATTTAAGTATTTTATTAAGTCACTGGACGGGATAAAAATTACTTATTTTGACATTTGATTTTTTCTGATAAACTTAATAAAGCGATGAAAAAATTCCTGCCGATACTTTTTTCGATAGTTTTATCTCTTTTTGTCCTATCTCCTGGGGAGGCTTACGCGATCTCCGCAACGATGAAGACCGTGCCCGTCTCTGGTAACTATGATATTGGTGATACGTTTACCGTCGCCATCAGAGTAAATACCGGTGGTCAAGCAATAAACACGGTTAAAGCTTATCTTACCTTCGACACCACCCTTTTGAAAGTTAATAGTATCTCGACCGCCGGCTCATTTGTGGTCGGTATTTGGCCGGAAAATAAATATGACAACGTCGCGGGTACTATTAATTTGGTAGGAGGAGTTGTCCCGCCGGGGTTTACTGGCGCGGACGGACTTTTTGCCACAATTACCTTTCAAGCATTAAAAGCGGGGGTTAGCCAGGTAAATTTTTCCAGTAGCAGTGCCATTAGGCTTCTCTCCGACAGCTCAAATGTTTTTGATCTGACGACCTCTACTTCTGGGGTTTATACCCTTGTGGGAGGGACAGGTGCAGGTGCTGATGATGATACTGGCGACGATGATGATTATTCTGATACCTCTGGCTCCTCGGGGACTTCCGGTGGTTACCACCTCGCTTGTATGAACAACGCTTGTGTATCTGTTTCGGGAAGTGGGGCAAATCTTAATGGTTGCGCTTCCGCCGGAGCGAGCTGTTCCGCAACCGCGATTGATGGAGGATCCGTCGGTCCGACCGCCCTTCTTGGTTTGGCGGGGCTTATCTTCATTTCCTTGGGAACGTTTTCTCAACTGATTCACGTTTCTTCAATGATTAAAAAATCGCGGGTTCGTTCTTTTGAAAAGTCGTTTTACAAATGAGATCGCTACTTAAAAACAAAACCGCCCTGGTGATCATTTTTATCATTTCCGTAGTTTTATCGGGAGTGAGCATTTTTGTTGCCCTTCATCTTTCGAAACAAAGAAAAGCGGACGAGATTGATACCAGCGCCGCCCGCTCCATTCCTTTTGGGACTTGCGCGAGCACATCAGATTGCCAAAAGCCGATTGGCTGTTGTACCGAAGGTTGGTGTAATGGTGGTACCTGTAATCGTTATGAGGATCTTAATAAATGCGCGGCCGGTGAAATTTGCGGTGCTGATTGTACCTGTCAGCCGGAAGTGGTTGAGGCTCCTCCTGAGGATAAGAAGGGGGTTTCCGGGACTACTTGCTCGACTAATGCTGACTGCACTACCTCGGATCCAAATAATTCTTACAAAGGTTGTGGAGATTGTTGCGATAGTTGTACTTGTTCCGGAGGTACTTGTGTTGGTTGGCGATCAAATGAGCGTTGTCGATTGGTATTAAATAATCAAAGCGCTACGTGCGCGGCTGATTGTACTTGTCAGGTTGGAGATTTTGGTGGTGGTGATGGGACCACTTCCTGCTATTTTAAAAACGGAGCGGCGACGGATGTTTTGTGTGATGGTCAGGAAGGTTGCCCAAAAATTACTGTTTCGGGGGATGGTCAGATCATTTACACGGTTACTACCACCCCCAACGCTAGCGGAGGTTATCAGATATGTTACTGCGATAAAGTTCAGGGTAACTGCGAAACAGACTGTCAGCCGCTTTCTCGGAGCGGAGGTTCTTTGACGCGAAAAATTACCAGCGAGAGTTTTCCCTGCGGGGTAGTTCAGGCGGACGATAACGAAGGATATTGTTTATGGAAAGGACCAAATGATTGTTCCACAGAAACACCGCCGCCGCCTCCTCCTCCTCCGCCACCATCGAGGGAGATGAGTTGCGATAATATTACGAGAAGCCCGACGGGAGAGTTGGCAAAAGGTCAAAATGTGTCATTCACCGCAAGCACAAAAGATGCAAGTATCGTTCCCGTAAAATCGGAATTTAAAATTACTCTTCCTAACAAAACCACCCAGACGGTAGTTTGTCCGAAGGAAGACCCTGCCTGCACCTTAGAGCTAAAAACAGGTAAATATGTTTCTACCTTAACTTATAAAATTCCAGAAACAGGGGATTACGGTGTTTGCGCTCGTTTCTGTAATGCGAGCGGGGAATGTACCGCTACTTGGTAAATAAATAAATGAACAACAAAAAAGTTTTGATTTCCATATTTGCCGCCTCGCTCTTTTTGGGAGTTGCCTCAATTGGCATGGCCCTTTTCCTTCGCCGACCGGAAAAATCAACCGTTCCCACCAAAGAACAAGCGGCCGAGACAACGACTGCCCCTGCTGATAACTGTTGCCTCACCTTCACCGCTACCGAAAAACCGATTCCTTTGGCTTGCGATAGCGTTAACCCAAAGGTAGTAAGTTTGCGTCCAGGCCAATCAAGTGTTCTTAAGGCCAGTGCCTCCGGAGGGAAATCTCCTTATAAATATACTTGGACGGGGAGTGGGGGAAAGCTTTCCTCAGGCGATTCTGATTCGGCTACCTTTACCGTCCCCGCCGAGGTAGTTGCTAATACCACTTACACGATCGCCGTTTCTGTAAAAGACGCTGATGGTAAAACTGCCGAAAGCGAAAATTGTAAAGCCGAGGTAAATGTGACTGTTTCTCCCGTTTCTCTTTCTTGTACCTCACTTTCCGCGAGCTTAACTAACGGGTTAATCCCTCTTAAGGTGGAATTTGCCGCCACCTCCGAAAGCACCCATCAGATCACTTTTTACGAGTTTGACTTTGGTGATGGAAACACGGAACAAACGACAAAGAGTAGCACCTCTCATACTTACAACAAGAAAGGGTTGTTTACAGCAAAAGTCAGGATGCGAGATAGTGAGGGAGCTTGGACGGCGGATAATTGGGGAGATGTCTTGAGTGTTTGTACGGTGGCGATAACCACTTCTGAGACGACCCTGATAGCTCCTACGACGACCGCCCCGCAAGGGGGGACGGGAACTGCGCCTCAAGCGTCAAGCGCGCCGGTGGTATTTGACACTGGAAGCGGTTCGATTACTTTGTTCATCTTCCTCTTGGGCTTTGGCTTGATCGCCTTCGGAGGATACCTATACCTAGTTGATCGTGGGTGGCTTGACTTTGAGAAAAAGATTAATGGATGAATTCCTTCGAAGCGAAAAAAGGTTTGAAAACTTTTCTTCTTCTTACTCTATCTACCGGGGCAATCCTCGCCGGGGGTTCTTATTTTCAAAAAGATCAGGGAATTAGTTTAAAAGCTTTTGTTTCTCCTAAGGCAGAAAATGTAAAAGTGCTTTCAGTTGGTGAAACCTCTGCTTCCATTTTTTATAATACTACTAAGGACGCTTATGGTTTTGTTGAATATGGCCTTGACGATTCTTTAGGTAAAACCGTTACCGAGGGAAGTTTATCTCGCTCCCATGTGATTGTTCTTCCTGATTTGTTTCCGGGAGAAACCTACTACTTTAAAGTTGGGGTGAATGATAAATCCTTTGGGAATGGATTGGGGGACGTTCCGTTTAGTTTTACCACGAAGACGCAGGAATGAACTCGCTTTTGAGGTCCGTCCCTCTAAAGCAGGAGCGGGTATTTCTGGGAGGGACGGACCTCTTAAGAAAAATTAGTCTTCCTTTGCAACCACCAGTAACCTTTTTGTTTTTAATCCAGGAGGAACGCAGGTCATTAGAGTAATGTATTTGCCGCCACCCTCAGGTTTCCAAAGCGGATTGACTTCATTCGGATTGACCGTTTTTAGAGATTCCACTTTGTAAATGTATTCCTTTGCTTCAAAAAAAACACTAATTTTATCGCCTACGGTAAGATCTGGCAGAGTGGAGAAGACGGTCATCGGATTTTTGGGGTTAAAAAACCAGGGAAGGACCGAGTGTCCGTACAAGAAAACATTGCCACTTTCTCCCGGGATTCCTGATCCCTTATAATGCCCAATCATTTTATCGGGTTTTAAATCTCCCGAATTAGTGGAGACCTCTGCTTTGTCAATGCCAAGTTTTGGCACGGACAGATAAAAAATTTCCGGAAGGGCCCTTTCTATTTTCACTTCCGGCAGAAAATCTTTAGAAAGTTCGGAGAAAGTAAAATCTTCTTCTTTTATGATTTCTCGCTCTTCCGTTTCAATCCCCAAAATCACCCCCGCGTCCGCAAATTCGTAGATTTCATCATGAATATTAAGCGATGGAATAATCACCTGGTTGGATAAAATTCCCACTCCTAGAAAAATGAAAATAGCGGAAAAAGATTCCTTAATTATTTCTTTGGAGACAAAAATTTTCCTGGGGGGGTTGGGCAGGGCGCCCGCCAAAGGCGGGACGACTTCTGGTCGAGCGCTAAAACTCATCCCTTTTTTTTCAAATCGGTAGGGCTTAAACATAGGGCAGATTCCAGTTTATCAATTTATGAACGCATAAACCAGAGTTTGTAGCAACCTCTTTTCGTTTTCTCCCGATTTAAAGGCTTTGTCATTCTCCTTCACCTTTAAAAAAAGAGCTTTCAGTTTTTCCTCCGAAAAGCCGTCAACCCGCGCTTTTGTTTTTTTAACTACGTAGGGGTTAATTCCCGCCACCGCCCCAAATTTTACCCGAACGAGATTTCTTAAGGCATAGGCAACCATAAGATTTACAAAAACCGGCTCATTCCCGTCATTAAGGAGCTTCTCAAGTTCAGAAAAAACTCTCCCTGGATTTTTCGAACTTAGCGCGTCCAAGAACGGAAAAACACTTTTTGGGACTTCCGCCGCCTCAATTAACTTGCCTTCTTCTGAAATCAGTTTCCTCAAAGGATGGGTTTTTGGCAAATTTTCCGTAATGGTGATGGCGATATCAGAGTCTTTTCCAAATTGAGAAAGCTCTTTTAAAGTAATTTCCTCTTTTAGTTCCGCATCATTTTTTTTCGTTTCAATCAGAAGTAGACTCGCCCCTCCAAAAAGGGAAGCGCCCGCCGACTTTTTCAAAAATTCCGAAATTGACTCTATTTCATTCCTAACGATAATATTTTGCTCAGCGTACTTCTTTTGAAAACTTATAATATTGAGGCGGGTTGTTTTGGGATCTCCCAAAAAAAGAAAAAGCATAGTTAGATTACTCAAAGAGAAGTCGTTGGATAAAGGCTTGAATTTGGGAAAAATCCCCCCCCTTTGGGATTAAAACTGAGGCTCCGAGATAAGGATCGCTATCAATCGGGGAAACGACCAGTTCCGAATCCTTGTCAATAACAGCGTTCTTGATTGTCTCCTTCTCAAGTTTTTGAGAAATTTCTAAAAGGCGCTGTCCCTCAGAAATCCCCAAATCCGTTTCTACAAACTCACCATAAGCATCATAAAGTTCCTTAAGCTTTCCCGGATTAAGAAGGGTTGGCAGGGAAAGGAGTTTATTTTTAGCGGCAATAATCACTTTTTGTTGCCTTTTTGCCCTAGCGAAATCTCCGCCTTCAACCCCAACCGCATAACGAGATCTAGCATACCTTAGGGCGGTTTCTCCATCCATTTTGGTTAAACCTTTGTCAAAATGCAAATGGTCATATCGGCAAAGGTAAATCTCTTCGGCTGATTGAGTCGCCTCCTTCCCGTCTTCGATTTTAATCGGGTCCTCTGTAATTCCGCAGGTATCTTCTTCTCTCCCGGGGATGGGGTAATGATAATCATCAAAAGTATTTTCTACATCTACTTCAATCCCTCCTAAGATATCGATCGCTTTTTTAAAGCCTTCGAAATTTATTAAAGCGTAATAGTGAATCGGGATTCCCAAAACCTCCTCCACTTTTTCCTTGGCTAAGGTTATTCCTCCATCGATCTTGTCTTGATCCGCTTCGCCGATAGCGTAGGCGGAGTTTATTTTCCCAGAATAATCGTCATCAATGGGCACCCACAAATCTCTAGGGATTGAAATAAGAGTCGCGTTTTTGCCTTCGTTATCGATTGAGCCAACTATTACGGTATCAGTCAAGGTGCTGGAAGGGCGATCGGGTCTCGTGTCTAAGCCCAAAAGCAAAATATTTATCCGACCGTCCGTCTGTTTAAGCCCAGAAGGATTGATAATTTTAGAAAAAACAGACATCGGGGAAAGGGATCTGGCCCAAACCATTCCGGCAACTACTAACCCCAATAAAACAAGAAATATCGCCTTAAAAATGGGCGATTTCTTTTTCACTTCTTTTTTCTTTGTTCTTTTAACGTCTAAATAGCGCATGACAAATTTTCAATCAATTTACTATTTTTACAAAATCTATAATGTCTAAGCTCGCCCCTCCAACTAATACTCCTTCTATACTTTCAAGCTGAAGATAAGCTTTAACGTTACCTGAATTTACACTTCCTCCGTAAAGAACTTTTACTTCCAGTCCAAGAATTTCTTTGACTTTTTGGGAAAACTTTTCCGCTTCCTCGGGTGACTCAGGTTCCCCTGTTCCAATCGCGGTTAAAGGTTCGTAGGCAACAATAAAATTCTCTTCACTACCTAAAAGTTCCGAAACCTCACTTTCATTAGAAACGCAGACAATTGGCATTATTCCATATTTCTGACAAAGAGCAATTTTTCCCCTGACCTCTGCATCCGTTTCTTTAAAATATTTTCTTCTTTCAGAATGACCAACGATAGCATAATCGGTAATTCCAACCAGGGCTCTGGCGGAGATTTCCCCGGTATACTGACCTTCTTCGAATTGGGAAATATTTTGGATCCCAAGGGTAATATTTTCCCTGCCTTGTATTTTTTCTTTAAAAGGAAGCAAAAAGGGCGCTTCTGGGCAAATGACCACTTTGTTATTGCCGTTAAATCCTTCCAAAAAACCCTTTAGCCATCTTAGGGATTCGGTAAGATTAAGGTTACACTTAAGATTCGCGACAAAAAGATTTTCTTTGGGCATGGCATTTTAAATCAACGATTTCAACTCCTCCTTCAGATTATAAACAATCTCAAGCCCTTCCTCCAGTTCTTCGTGGGAGTAGTTTATGTCAAGGCTATTAAGGGTCGCAAAAGCCAAAGGGATGCTTTCAAAAATTTCTTGATAAATTGCACGTGATCCAAGGCAAGTGGCAAGATTAATCGTTAACGGGGTTTCTTTCTCAGTTATTGCCGAAACGGCGGTTAGGACTTTTTCATAGATTTCCCGGTAACCTTCTTTTTCGACCACCTCTTTTATAGAGTCCGATTTTACCTTTATTTCGACGAGATTTTTTCCGGGAATTGAAATCACTGTGTCGCCGGAAGTTTCAATTTGAACCGGTTTTTTTGCCTGTCCTTCGATGGTAATCGCATCCCAGCCTAAATTTTTAAGAGAAAGGGCGAGTTCCCCCGGGATCTCTATGACCCTAATTTCCTCCTTTTCTTTATCAGCATCCACTTGGCTAAGATAGGCGACATCGCAACCGGGGAAAGCCCCGGTTAATGGGCCAATTGCGATAATGGAAGTAGCGGGATTTTCCTTAAGCAAAAACAGGGCGTAACCAACCCCACCGATTACCGGCCAAAGATCCTCCCTAACCTTGATGGCAAAAGTTCCGTCGGTTAGGTTAATATGCAAAATCGTAGCAATTTTTTGGGTCATTTAAATAGACTTTATCTACCGGGTTAAAGGAGTTTCTGAACTTCTTGCAAGGATTTTGGTCCAAGCCCTTTGATTTCTTTAATCTCTTTGGAAGTCTTTGCCTTGAGTTCGGCGAGAGTTTTAATGCCCGCTTCCCCAAGAGCCCTTATGGCACGTTTACTGATACCGGTCGCTTCTAAATTATCTTCGTTTGCTTCTTCCGGCCTTTCTGCCCCCCGGATATCAATATGCCATCCAGTGAGTTTGGCCGCTAAGCGAACATTTTGACCTTCTTTTCCGATGGCCAGTGAAAGTTGATCGTCCGCGACGGTCACTTTGGCCTCTTTATTATCCCGATCAAGGACGACATCGAGCGTCTTTGCGGGGGAGAGGGAAGCGGAAATAAACTTATCAAGTGAATCATTAAAAGGAACAATGTCGATTTTTTCGTTGCCAAGTTCGGCAACGACCGCTTGAACCCGAACCCCCTTTTGACCAACGCAGGAACCAATCGGGTCGACATTTTCTTCGCTTGAGGAAACGGCCACTTTTGTGCGGGAGCCGGGTTCCCTGGCGATTGCTTCAATTTTAACTACGCCGGAATGGATTTCTGGGACTTCCAGGGCGAATAATTCTGAAACAAATAGAGGATCGGAGCGAGAAACAATTATTTGCTGGCCTTTTTCGCTCTCTCGAATAGCAGAGACTAAAACTTTAATTCTTTGATTATTTCGATAAATTTCATTAGGGATTTGTTCGCTTTGAGGCATAATTCCCTGACCTTTGCCAAGCTCAATTACCACCACTCCCCCGTCAACCCGAAAAATATGGCCGGTGACAACGGCGCCAATTTTCTGTTCATATTCCGCAATCATCGCCGACTTTTCCTCTTCGCGAAGCTTTTGCAAAAGGACTTGCTTTGCCGTTTGGGCGGCAATTCTTCCAAACCCCGCCGGGGTAACATCTTTCCCGCTTTGTAAAATTTTCATCTCTCCCGTTTCTCCATCAACTTCTGCGGTCAGTTCTTCCTCCGGCGTGCCGGGGAATTCCTTTTTGTACGCGGAAACGAGCGCCAATCTGATGGTGCTTAAAACTGCTTCCGGACTGATTCCCTTCTCGGCGCAGACCTGATTAAGGGCGGCGTTAAATTCTGATATTGGCATAAACGGACTGGATTATACCAAATTAGCTAAACTTTTCAAAAAACTGTTTTTCTTCTCGGCTTAGGCTCTTTGGGATCGTAACTCTAAACTTAACAAAAACATCCCCTTGCCCACGGGACTGGTATTTTGGCATTCCCTTGCCTTTGACCCTAAATTCCGCTCCCGGTTGGGTACCGCCTGGAATTTTTAGCCCGACATTTCTGATCCCATTTGGGGAGCTTGGGTCGATCGTCGGGATTTCAATTGTCCCGCCAAGAGCCGCCTGATACATGCTGATTTCTTTTTCTAAAAATATGTCATCTCCTTGACGAATCATACTTTCATGCGGCCTAACTTGGAGGACGATGAAAAGATCACCGTTGGGAGCCCCTTTCGGGCCTTCCTCACCCTCACCGGAAAATCTAATTTTGGTGCCGGTTCTTGCGCCTTCTGGGATTTTAACCCGCAAAGTTTTTCCTCCGATTTTGACATCCCTGATGCCTCCTTTAACCGCATCCACAAAATCAACTACCAGACTATAAACCACATCCTCTCCTTTTCTTTTTGCCTGAAAGCCCCTCCCAAAAAACATTTCAAAAATGTCGCCCAAGCCTTCGCCAAAGTTTTCATCATAATTTCCGCCACCACTTTGGTATGTATATGTAAAAGGCCCGCGCTGGCCTTCGCCAAATGGATTAAATCCCTGCCCTTGATTCATCCCCGCGTGGCCGAATTGGTCGTAGTTTTGTTTTTTAGTCGGATCAGAGAGGACTTGATAGGCTTCATTAATTTCTTTGAATTTTGCTTCCGCGTCAGGAGATTTATTGACATCAGGGTGATATTTAGAGGCCATTTTTCGGTACGCCTTTTTAAGCTCCTCGGATGAGGCGCCTTTATTAACTCCAAGAGTTTCATAATAATCTCGTTTTTGCATAGGGATATTCTAGCATAGAGGTATTATTGTTGAATTGTTTAATTGTTAGATTGTTAGAAGAGGCACGTTCTGTGTTGTGTTTAACAATTCAGCAATTTAGCAATTAAACAATTTGTTTTTCCCTCTTGTTTTTTATCCGAAATCAATAAAGAACCTCAAATGAAAATATGTAAGATGCGCTTTACAGAAAGTATTACTTTTTGTAAGGTCACTTTTCCATGCAAATTAGCGATCACCTCTGGAGGGCTTGGAAGGATTCCTTTCGGAGAGTTTGAAGGCAATATAAACAACCCCAACAGCAATCAGAGTGAGGGCGAAGGCGACAATTGCTCTAATGTTGATATCCCATGCGTTGACCATACTTATCTTTCTGATAACTTTCTAAACTTGAAAGCGATTAGCAAGCTCAAGATAGCGAATAAGATGTCCATTGTCAAGACCAACGAATTAAACGGCGTTTTTAACCCCGGAAAATTAGGGACGATGATGGCCGCGCCAAGCCATGCAGCGGACAGATTAACAAGCAACTCTGAAAGTAGCGCGAACCAATTTGGATCGGGTCTAGACATTAGAAGTGATACTAGCTTTTTCAATGAATCTCTGTCAACTGCTAGCTGGACTAAAGTAATTTATCTTATTCGAACGTCTCTACGGAATCGTTGCGTAATCTACCCGTCGACTAGTCGACGGGTATGTGTGTTTTTCATGTAGTTCACCCTGAGCTTGTCGAAGGGTAGCTGCGGTCGCCTGAGGTGACCGCCAATTACATTTAATATACTTCGTCGTGGGTGCCGATACGAAGGCAAAAAACTCTTTCATTTTCAAACTGAATTATCATTCGAATATCATCTGTGACTGAAATAGACCAGTTGCTCTCTCCTGATAATTTATGAAGTCTTAGTGACGGTTGATGGACATCTTCGACGAGGATTTTTAATACTTTCGATGCTTTCTTTTTAAGAGATGGAGAATTTTTAATTAGTTTTCTAAGTTGACGATCAAATGAAGAAGAGAGGATTACTTCGTTCATATTTTATCTAAATACTTGTCAACGTCTTTGGTGGATTTAAGAATTACGGCAGTGCCTTTTTTAACATCTAATTTTACCTCGTCTAACCAAAGGTCATATCTTTCTTTTTCAACTAAACGGCGAAGAGAATCTCTTAATAGATCGCCAAAAGAAGAATAATAACCCCCTTCTACTAGGGCTTCTGCTTGGGTTTTAAGTTTTACGGGTAAAGAAACATTTATAGTAGGCATATTTTTATTGTATGATAAATGTATGAAAAAGTCAATGTATATTTCTTACTACAATTCAACAATTTATCAATTCAACAATTTATTTATTTATTTAACAATTTAGCCATTTAACAATTCAGCAATTAGAAATCCCCCCTTGTATTTTTTCCAAAAATCAATCACAATATTTACATAATTTACTTAGTTGGAAACTAGCATATGAACCTGCCGAGAATGCTCCTTAATGGAATACGGTTTGGGGTGCTTGCTTTGTGTTTCTCAGTTGTTTTATTGGTGACTGGGATAACTGCCTATTCCCTAATTTCTGGTCAAAGTCTTTCTGATCTTTTGAATTTATTTG
>CAZQQZ010000012.1:0-4290 GCA_964595755.1 uncultured Candidatus Saccharibacteria bacterium
ACGCATTAACAATTTTCTTTGAAATGAGTTCGAATTTTTTCGAAAACGTTCACCAAATATGCAAATGTTATAATAGACTAAGAAACATGTATGTCAGAGAAAATTAACCCAGAGGTACATAATGTAGACGAAGAGTATGAAACCCCATTTACTCTTTATGCGGAAATAGTTGATTTTTCTAAGAAAATTGAAATTGGACCCGGGTCTTTTTCGGATGAGGAGTTGCATAATTTTTTAAGCGTAAATCAAGACCGTCTTGTTGCGCTGATTGATTCAATTGATACGTTTTCCGCTTATCCTGAACGAGCCTGGGCATGAAAAACCTCCACCGCGCCGATATTTTATTATCAAGAACAATCGGAGACATCGTAATGGCGACCGGAAATTTAATTTTATTTTTACTAAGAAGATATAAATTAGTAGTAGTAGTAGTTTGGGTAAAAGCTTTGGCTAGCGGTCTTTCCTCGAGTGGGACAATATTTCCTTTTTCATCTTCCAAAGAAACAATTTCCTCATAAAGTTTTCCAATTGCTTCACCATCTCTCCACCCCAGCATTTTATCCGCTTCTTTATTCATAACGATTATTATTCTGTCTGGATTGATAGCGATTACTCCATCACCGATACTTGCCAGAATTGCTTCGTCTTTGGCTTTGGCTTCAGCAAGCTCCGCTTTTTCTATATTCAAATCTTCAATGAGGTTCAAAACGGCATTTCTAGAATCACCAAGCTCCCTGCTACCAGACGGGGGCTTAGCGACAAGAAATCGTGTGGTGTTAGGTGCCATAGAAAATTATTTACTTCGGTTTCCGAATCTTTGCCTGAAGTATTTCAATTTCTTTTTTTAACTCTATCATTTTTAACTCTCTGCCAATCATCAATCTATTCATTTTTTCCAGGTCTTTAATTTTGTTGGCTAGCTCACTCGTTCGTTCGGCTACTTTTTTCTCAAGTCCTTCGGTATACGCGGCTAATTTTCCTTCAAGATTTTTTTTGTATGTACTATCCTCTATAGCGAGGAGCATCAATTGCACTGAATCTATTTGTCTTGCATTAAGTACCACGGTTCTTTCCCCGATTTTTTCGAACAAATGCGTAACCTCATAATCTCTTACAACTTTCCTCTCGGGCAAAACCTCTTTCAGTAATCTTTTAAGTTCGAGAATATTCCACTGACCATTTCCCAAGTCAAAAAGAAGTTTACCCTCCGTTTGCGCGGGGGTTACCTTAAAGTTCTGGTAGAAAGTCGGGTTTCCGGAAACCACGCGAAGATTGGCGTCAAGAATTAAAAACGACTCTCTGGCCACTTCTACCAACGTTTTAAAGTAGTGCAAGGCAAGCTCTTTCGATTCTCCGTTACTTTTCATAATTTTCACCCCCTTCTTTTGACAGACTGAAAAAAATGTGATCTTAAGAAGATTTTAGATACTGTTTTTAATAAATGTTAAGTTTCAAAAACAGAAAGAGCGATCCATGAAAAACTCAGGTTGGATGTAGCTTCCTTAGCCAACTTAATTTTAAAACCCTTGGTTGAAAGATCATAAATAGCGTAGGCAGGAATTTCGTCCCCGTTAATTCCGGTTTCAAGATTAACACTGACGATGACTACCGGATTTTTTGTATATTCCTTCTCGAAGTTAACTTCGACCTCATCCGTTCCCGCTTTTATAACGGCGTGGCCAGCGGTATCTTGATTAAATGTTAGGCGACCTAAAAAGTTGACATCTTTTTGGAAAATCACATTCCCGAAGAATTCAACCGTTTCCTTAAACAAATTAGAGACAAATTCTTTAATTTGATCCGGGACATTTGTTTCAACTACGTTTTCTGGCCTTACGAACGCGAGTATTTGCGAAATCTCTTCCCCGTCAAATGAAGTCATCGCTATACCAATAGTGGCTCCTTCTTTAGTCGATCTCATCGCTACCCCCGGAGTTCCCGAAGTTGTGAGGGGGTCACCGGCGTTTATTTTTCCATTTTCGGTTGATGCTTTAACCGGAACCCTGCCGGATAGAGCCACCGGCATAGCTTTAATACCCTCCTTATCAACTCCGCCAATAACAATTCTCGGTCTAGTAGAAACAATGCCTAAAATATTTGAATCATAAGGAATTTGACTCTTTTTCATACCTGTTTTAAGATTTGAATCAAGCGAAACAACATCTCCCGCTTCAATACTTGCGTCATTGGTGGTATATATTTCGGCGAGATCCGCGCCGGTATCAATTACGATTGCCTCTATTCCCCAATTAAGCACATCGGTGTCCCCGGTGGCGGTTGAGGCGCAAAGCGAGTAGGTTTCGGCGGAAGTTCCTGGATCAACCGCAATTCCGGAAACTCGGATATTGCCGTAATGGTTAGTAGTATTTGCTCCTGCGGTAATAACGTAGGTAACCGATGCGTTACCGACAACTGTTCCGGTACAATTATTGGTGGTCTCGATTACCAAATTAAACGGTTGATCGGTCCCGTTACTACTGCGAACTTCCGCAAATCCGGTAACATACACATCCGCGGTAGTGGTTGCTGGAGTGACAGAAACGACCCCCAAGTTTACTTGAGCGCTTGCGACATTGGTGAGCGCTTGGTTGCTGTCGTAAGAAGCGGCGTGTTGGAGATCGGCGCCTATACTAGAATTAATGCAATTGGCCCAAACGTTGTTTTCAAAACAGCGAAATTTGCTTGTACTCGTGTTGTAATACATTCCCCCATTAACTCCGATGGGATCCGCCGTACCGTTGTCCAATATTAGTAAATCGGGGGTTGTTGTGGCACTTGCGCCAATTTGGACCTTTCCGCTTGAGGAAGTTCCCCCCGCGGTAAAAATAATATTTCCCGTAGCGGAATTTATACTTGTGGTTGTTATTCCGCCATCTAGAATTAAGCTTGTAGCAGTAAATGCTCCTCTTTCGGTCACACTTGCCAGAGTGTCTGTTTCGGACGTAATAAGGCCATAAGTGTTGTTCCAATTAACATTACCGTCAGTTATGTAACCGGCATCGTTAATCCATTGTGAAATATTGGGCGTTAAAAAATTTACGGGACTCAATCCGAAAATAGTGTTTGGATCGAGATCTAAAGATAAATCCCCGTTTAAAATATTTCCCGATAAACCCACTCCAAGATTAAGGGCGCCTACACTTCCTGTTGGTCCCGTTAACCCAATCGGACCTTGAATACCTTGCAGACCTTGAGGGCCTGATTCACCTTGAGTTCCCACGGCGCCAGTTGAACCTTGGGGTCCCTGTGGACCTGAGGGGCCAATTTCCCCAGTCGAGCCCGCAGTTCCTATTGGACCTTGCGGACCCGATGAGCCTTCGATACCTTGGGGTCCCGGAATAAGGGTAGAAACTACTTGGGTCGGTTGATACGAATTAATTTCCTCCGTTGGAAGAATAACTTCTGAGACCGTATTAGGACTAATAGTTCTTAGAGCTTTGACCGCCGCTTCGGCTTGAGGTTCAAGCACGGCCGAGATATAAGCGCTAAGCACATTGCCCCGACTTTCAACAGAGGTTTCCTCTCCGAGCACTTGAGGATGTGGACTTTGCAGTAAACCTTGTTGATCTTTAATTTGGAAATTAAAAAAACTGGCTGTTTTTGACGGAAAAACAAGAAAAGAAACTAGAATGAAGATGGGAGGAACAACAACTAAAAACAAAATATAAGAGATTATTATTGCCTTCGTTATCTTTATTGATTTTACATTGTCCGCAATGGATTTATATGCCGCCAAAAGAAGCCCCTTAAAGGGCCCTGAACTGGTCGGCGCATCTTCACTAATGGCTGGCGTTTGTCTTTTTGGGCAGGTTTTGTTCGGACATACAAACCTAGCTACAGCCTTAATGTTTCTTTGATTTTATTGACGATGTCTTCAAGTTTCCAATCTGATTTGACTAAATAGTCAGTCGCGTTAGCTTTTAATGTTTCTTTTATATGCTCTGGATCACCGTCGTTTGTAAGCAGAAGGACGGGAACTTTATTTCCAAAGCTGTCCTCTCGCAGTTTCTTAAGCATATCTACCCCATCCATTTTGGGCATAATAACGTCTAAAAGGATCAAATCAGGCTTGCTTTTTAAAGCAGCTTCCAAGCCCTCCTCGCCGTCTTTTGCCGTTAGCAAAGTGAACCCCTCTTGCGTCAGTTTGTCTTTAAGTATCTTTCTTAATGTTTCATCGTCTTCGACTACAAGGATTTTTATCATTATATTGAAAATGATTGTAAATAAATGGAGATATAAATGTCAAGCAAGTTTACAATTTCCTTGCTTAAAGCCACGGCTTTCTAGCCG
>CAZQQZ010000012.1:4390-21118 GCA_964595755.1 uncultured Candidatus Saccharibacteria bacterium
ATAAATGTCAAGCAAGTTTACAATTTCCTTGCTTAAAGCCACGGCTTTCTAGCCGTGGATGGAGCAAACTCGCTGCCGATCCGTCGGCAGCGTCAAACTCACGATGTGAGTTTGCTAAATTGGAGGAAGCCACGGCCTCATGGCCGTGGAGCCTCACTTAATCACTAGTTTAGGTGGATTGCATTTTCAAAAAATATTTGCTAAAATTCAAAACGATTATTAAAGGGGGTATTTGTGTACAAGAGAGAGTTGGCTCAAAACGTTCGTCGCTTTCCGCGGTTTTTGGTGGCTTTACGTAAAGAATAAAGAGGCTTTACGTTAAGTTGAAGGTTCAACTCCTTCCGGAAGGCTTGGTGATTACGGCCCCCGCCGCGTCGCCCTCGAGATGGGTTGTCCCCCCTTCCCATCTCCTGCAATCATCTTTTTTTCTTTCTTTTTGGAATTAGGGAGCCTTCTCCCTTTTTCCCCTCCTTTCTTGGGTGGAGAGGCGGTTCATGACTATGTGCCCACTAAGTCAATCGCCTCTCCCCTTCTTTTTTCTTTTTCTATTTATACAATCCCCTATAGTCTTGACAAATCTCCTAAAATGTGTTATAGTATTGGTGTAACTGAAAAAGAGTTAGAGAGTAACTGGAATCTTTTGGATTGGGCACAGTCCAAATGATTCAAAAACGTAAAAGGTTCTCTCTAACTAAGAAGACCCAAGAAGGAGATAAAAAAATGAATAAGAAGATGACCGTTTCGGTTAACCCGAGGCCAGATCCCTCGGAAATATTGTCGAAGTGCGAGAAATGCTCGCATGGAGACTGCAAAAACTGCCCTTACGCGCAGTAAGAGCAGTTTGGGTCGGGAGGAAGATCATTGGGCAAGACCTGAAGGGCAAGATTAATCGCCCTTACGCCCACCTCCCGACCCATCTTGAGTGCTCAAAAGCCCTCAAAAGAGCTTAAGTGAGAAGGTTAGCCCACACCACTCAGCTTAAGCATCAAACGGCTGATACGCAAGTTCCGAAAGGATCTCTACGTACCAGCCGTTTCTCTTTTTATAAAAGAAATTGGCGGGATAGGATCCCGCAACTACAAAAAAACGAATTTATGGTAAAATAAACACCTATGCAAGTAAATGTAGAAAAACTACCAAAATCGACCTTAAAAATAACGGTGACGGTTACCTCGGACAAAGTGCTTGAGGAGTTTAACCACGTGCTTGACCATTTTGTTGATGAAGCGGAGCTTCCTGGTTTTAGAAAGGGCAACGCCCCTAAGAAACTGGTGGAAGAAAAAATTGATCAAGGAAAATTAAATGGTGAAGTAATTAACCATATTCTGCCAGAAAGCTTTCGTTCCGCGGTTTCGGAACATCATATCTACGCGATTTCTTCTCCAAAGATAATGATCAAACAATTTGAAAAAGGTAAAGATTTTATATATGAAGCGGAGGTGGCCACGATTCCTGAAGTCAAAATAGGAGATTATAAAAACAAGGTCAAAGAGGTGCTTTCAAAGATTAAAAAGACGGAAATTTTGGGGGCGGATGGAAAACCAATTTCGGCAAAAGAAGGGGAAAAAGAAACCGGAGATGATCGGGTCGAGGTTGCTCTTAAAGCCTTAAACGAATGCTCAGAAGTAGATCTTTCCCCAGTTTTAGTTAATGAAGAGGTAGAAAGAATGCTCTCTAGATTTTTGGATCAACTTGGGCGCCTTGGGCTAACAATTGATCGTTACCTTTCTTCAATTGGCAAAAAGCCGGAGGATTTAAGGGCGGAATACAGTGAAGAGGCGGAAAGGAACCTTAGGCTCGAATTTATTCTTGGTAAGCTGATTACGGAAGAAAAAGTTGAAGTGACAGAGGAGGAAATCAAAAAGGCGATTGAAGCAACCCCGGATGAAAAAACCAGGGAAGAACTTGAAAAACCGGAGCAGAAGGCATATATTAAGTCAGTGCTGGCGAAACAGAAAGTAATAGATAAGCTAATTACTTGATTTTTTAATTGGCGCAAATTTTCAATTTTCAAGCACCAATTTTCAATGAATGTTTCAATTATTCAATTTGAAAATTATGTCATTGGGTCATTGTAAATTGATTGAAAATTGTAAATTGTAAATTGAAAATTAAAAACTATGGATGAAGATTCTTACTCACAATTAGTTCCAATCGTGGTTGATAGCGATAACCGCGGTTTTGAGCGGGCGTATGATATTTATAGCCGACTTCTTAAAGATCGGATTGTTTTTGTGACCGGTCCGATTCATGACGCGATGGCGAATACGATTATTGCCCAACTTTTGTTTCTTCAATCAGAAGACGAGACAAAAGATATTAAAATATACGTGAATAGTCCGGGCGGCTCTGCTTATGCCGGTCTAGCGATATATGACACAATTATTGCCCTAAAGCCGGAAATTCAGACAATTGCGGTTGGAACAGCGGCGTCGGCGGCAACCCTACTTCTTGCGGCGGGCACTCCCGGAAAAAGAATGAGTCTCCCTCACTCTCTTATCCATATTCACCAACCCATCGGTCAGGCGGGTGGTCAAGCGAGCGATATCGAAATTGACGCCAAAGAGATCCTTAGGCTTAAAGATTTGTACGCGGAAATAATTGCTAAACACACAAAGCAAAAGAAGTCAACCGTTCTTAAGGATATTGATCGAGATTTCTATATGACGGCCGATCAGGCCCAAAAATACGGGATAATTGATAAGGTTATTGGGAAGTGATCGAAGTAGTAGTTAAATGTACTCCATTGTGCCACGTAAGGAATTGCTTCGCAATTTCAACGTGGCGTAAGAAAGCGTAAGCTCAGGATCGCTAACGCTTTCTAACGGGCTTGTAGCTCAGCTGGTTAGAGCGTTGCATTGACATTGCAAAGGTCTCTGGTTCGAGTCCAGACAGGCCCACCACGTAAAAATCATGATCGCCAAAATAAACGTGGCTGCGCCACAGTGTTATGATCTCACTTAGTTTTCTTGTATATCAAATACAGAATAGGCAGGGCCAGGAACTAAAAGTTATCAAAATTAAAAATTTATATTATACTACGGTCAATGAATGTTTCTGCTCTTATTGTTAGTTTGCCAGTACCCCTCTGCGGTCTTATATTTGGCCTTTCGGTCTATAATCTTGATCGCGCCATCCGTTTTTCCAGTGGTAACATTTATAAAGCCTTTCTAATTCTTGCTATTTCAGTGATTGTTTTTCTTTCTTTTACGGGAATTTTTGCCCTTTTCATTAAAGAAACTGGAAAAATGCTGATCTACTTCATCTCTCTAATTTTTCTTTATATGACAGGGAGTTTTTCCTTTAATTTGGTGGGATTTCTATCTGCTTTAATGTTACTTGTCGGCCTTTTTATATTTTCCTATATGGTAAGAGGAAACCTTGATCGGTACGTCGCCTTTGACAAAGTGGCAATTTTGCATGGCAGTGGAAAAAAGATGGTTTTTTTCTTGGCTCTTGTCATTGCGGTCAACTTTTATTTTGTTTATCAACCGGTAATTGAAAAAAACGGTTTTAAATTACCGGAAAAGCAAATAAACTCTTTAACTTCAATGTTTTACAAAGAGTTGGAAAAATATGTTGGTGCCCAATTTTCAAAAGAAACGGAACTTCTTAGAGGGGCAAACCTTGGTAACGCAAAAATTTCGGAGGAAGGCAGGGTTGATTTATCAGGATTGGTGCCGGAAACGACCGCTAAAGCAATGGAAACGATAAATGGCTATATTGAGCCATACGCAAAGTTTATTCCGGTGGTTGTTTCAATAAGTATTTTTTTTACTTCCGTTTTTGTATCTGGGGGCCTCTCTATGCTATCAATTATATTGAGTTCGATGTTAATTTTCTTGTATACTAAGTTTGGGATAATGAAAATCGGAAAGGTAATGAAAGAAGTTGAAAGACCGGAGTTAACCTAAAGGAGGTGGAAAACTTATGGAACAAGAAGAAATTGAGGTGGGTAGCATTTCCCACTTTTTTCCAAAAATTGGGGTGGCGGTTTTGGACGTTACTACCGAAGTTAAAACCGGTGAAAAAATTCATATCGTTGGATCGACGACCGATTTTGAACAGGAAGTTTTTTCAATGCAGATTGATAAGATGCCAATCCAATCTGCTAAAAAAGGGCAATCTGTCGGTCTTAAAGTGGACCAGTTAACTCGCGAAGGAGACAGGGTTTACAAGCTGGTTTAATTCTGCAACAATGTAAAAGTATGAATCTGCTCGGCCTAGACTTGGGTAATTACAGCGTAAAATTTGTAGAAATTGAGAAGAAAAAACTGCCCACTTTGGTTGGTTTTGGCGCGGTCGCTTCCCCGTCTCAATCAATTTTTACGGAAACTCCGGAGGCGGAAAGCGCTTTTTCTACCTATATTGCCAACTTTCTCTCCGATCATAAAGTTTCTACGAATCAAACAGCGATCTCTTTACCCGAATCATCCGTCTTTACAAAGATTATTCCTTTTCCAAAAATGGATGTTGAGGGAATCAAAAAAGCGATCGAGCTAGGAAGCGAACAGTATATTCCCGTACCTGCAAAAGAAGCGAGTATTGGCTTTGAAGTTTTGGGGGAATCTCTTGCCGATCCGGGAAAAATTGATGTTTTTGTGGTTGCCTCTCAGAAGAAAAACGTCGAAAAAATTATTAAAGTGTTGAAAAAGGCGCATTTAGAAGTTGTTGGGGTAGAGACGGAAATGATGGCTCTTGTTCGTTCTTTGCTTTTCGAACCTGATCTTAAGGCGGGATTTGCGACCGTCCTACTAAATATTGGTTCGGTTACCTCCGATCTTGCAATTGTTTACTCTGGTGGCATTCGCTTTACTCGAAGTATTTCCTCTGGTGGGGTGGCCTTGACTCGGGCAATTGCGCAAGATTTGGGATTTGATATTAACCAAGCGGAAGAATATAAGAAAAGCTACGGCCTAGACTCATCTTTTCTTGAAGGAAGAATTGCAAAAACGCTAAAACCAATTTTTGATGTGACTCTATCCGAAGTTAAACGATCAATTGCCTATTTTTCTTCTCGAAATCAAAGTACTCCAGTGCGCCGCTTAATTTTGAGCGGTGGGACCGCCTTTCTTCCTGGTGTTTTGGCTTATATTGCCACAGAAATAGGAATTGAAGCCGAACTTGCGGATTGCTGGAAAAAGATTGACGTTCCGGGAACCTTTTCCGCATCTAAAATTTCTCCTGGTAGCGCGAACTTTGCGGTCGCCGCCGGGTTGGCCTTGAAAGAAATTTGACAATGTGTTTTAATTATTCCGAGATTGAGTGCGGGTGAGGAAATGTTTTTTTAAAGGTTAATTTCGTAAAGTTTTGACAAACATGCCCAAAAACGGTTTGAACTTGGTTCCACAGGAAGTGGTAAAGGATCGTGAAAGCGCGAGGACTACGAGTTCTTTGAGTGTCCTTTCTCTTGTTTTTTTTGTCCTTTGCGTTTTTGTTGTCTCGGGCGCGTTTATTTACGAAACAATTGTTATCAGGCAAGTTAACGCGATCAAAAAGAAAGAGGAGGCAATGACGCAAGAACTTGCTTCCCTTAAGGACTTAGAGGTAAAAGTTCGTTCCTTTGAAGTAAAAACGAAAAATTTAACCACCGTTTTTGGTAAGCGTCTTTATTTTTCCAAACTCCTTTCAAAAATTAAAGAATTAACGGCGGAAGAAGTCGTTTTGAGTGAGCTTTTTGAGGTCTCTCCCACGGAAATAAACCTTTCCGGAAGTACCCAAGGTTACCTGTCGATCGCTAAGTTTATGGAGTCGCTCGCCTCGGATGCGGATTTTGTGGATAAAGTGCTTGGTCCATCCGCAAGTACGGATAGGCAAACTGGGCAGACTAAGTTTACTCTTACCGTCATTTTAAAGCCCGATGCATTAAAGAAATTGTAGTTTTGTTGAAAATTATGATTTTTTCAAAAAAATCAGAAGTAAAACTTGATCCTGTCCAGAAAAAGAAGTTAACGGATTATGCTTTACCGTTGGGTTTTTTCCTTGTCGGGTTTCTTTTAATACTTCTTATTGGAGTTCCTAAACTTAACTCCTTTTCTGAACTCTCAAAATCAAAGAAGGAGAGCGAGAAAGCCCTTCGGCAAGTTTCCCTTAAGGTAAATACTCTTAAAACCACTTTAAAGCCATATGAGCAGGTAATTAACCAAAATTACGATCAGGTTTCTCACGCTTTGCCTTCGGAAGTGGACGTTCCTGGTCTTATGACCGAGGTTGAGAACATTGCCAGTTCCTCTGGGCTTGCAATTGAGTCTTTGCAATTTACGAGCACTTCCACCAAGAAGGCCGTTCCCGCCCCAGTGGCTTCTACGGAACTTGAAGAGCAAGAAGCAGTCGAAGCAACCCCGGTAGTTAAGACAGCCATTCTGGAAGAAGTTTCTATTCAAGCCGCTTTTTCGGGAAGGTATGATGATATCCAATCGTTTTTGAAGAAATTGGAGAACGCATCGCGAATAGTGTTGGCGGATAGCTTTAAATACTCACCGGATAGAGATACAGAAGGGATGGCAGAGGATTCTCTTCTTTGTAATGTAGGTTTGATATCTTTTTATTTTCCCGAGGATTCTGAATTTGACCCTTCGGAACCAATTACTTTTTCTCTAACCTCTCCTGAGGTGGAATCGATTATTGAGCAAGTTTCGAAGCTTGATGTTTATGTCGTCTCTCCTTCGGAGAGTGCGGTTGGAAAAGAAAACCCCTTCGAATAGATTTTTGTGGCTTATTTTCGAGAAGTTAATTCTTTTGCTTTTTGCAT
Organism: uncultured Candidatus Saccharibacteria bacterium; assembly: GCA_964595755.1. Lineage (GTDB taxonomy): Bacteria > Patescibacteriota > WWE3 > CAZQQZ01 > CAZQQZ01 > CAZQQZ01. Next base: position 11,142 of record CAZQQZ010000012.1, read on the forward strand.
CCTCCACTTTCTTATTTCCTCATGGTTTCCCGAAAGGAGAATACTGGGGACTTTTTTGCCTATAAAATCGGCGGGGCGAGTGTATTGGGGATATTCAAGGAGCGGTTTATCCGCTTCGTCTTTTAAAGAAAAGGACTCATTTTTGGTGGCATTTTCTTTTATTAGCACTCCCGGGATTAAACGGGCGATCGCATCCGTAAGAACCATTGCTGGTATTTCTCCTCCGGTTAAAACATAGTTACCAATGGATATTTCTTCATCCACGAGCATTTCAATTATTCTCTCGTCCACCCCCTCATAGTGTCCGCAAACTAAGATTAACCCCCTCTCTGTTGATAACTTTTTAATCATTTCCTGATCTAAGGTTTTTCCCTTCGCAGACAGGAGGATAACTTTTGCACTTTTATTACTTTTTTTTAAGTCCTTAATCGCCTCAAAAAGCGGCTTTGGCATTAAAACCATACCTTCCCCACCCCCAAACGGTCGGTCGTCGATCTGCTGATGTTTTTCTTTCGACCAGCCTCTTAATTGATGTAAATTTATTTCTATTAAATTTTTCTCTTTTGCCCTAGAAACTATCGAATAATCAAAAGGCCCTTCAAACATTTCTGGGAAAAGAGTTAAGATGTCAATTTTCATATTTCTAATTCTACTAAAGAACTAGACTAGTAAATAATTCAGTATACTATAGTCAGTAATTGTACATAGGTTTAAACCTTAGTACAATTTTTATCAATACAAGTTAATAGAGATACAAAAAAAACAACCCCCGACAAACTGAGGGGGATGTTTTTAAGTGAGCCAGCGGTTTATTTGGATTTCTTCTTAGTTTCTTTCTTGACTGGCTTTTTTTCTTCCTTCTCCACAACCTCCGGCTTGTTTCCGGCTACTTCTTCTGCTACCGCTTCCTCTACACCGGGCGTCGGTTCCTCTTTATGTTCAAATTTTCCCCCTTCTGGTTCTAGAAGTTCCAAGTCAACCCTAACGCCATCGCGAATCGCTTTAATTCTGACGAGGCTTCTGATTGCTCTAATAATTCGACCCTCCTTGCCGATTACGACACCCATATCCTCTTTGTCTACAGTTAGATTTAGAAGAACGCCGTCGGCGGTTTTTTGCTCGTCGATCTTAACCGCGTCTGGTTTAGAAACGATGTTTTTGACAATATATTCTAAAAGTTCTTTCATTTTAAATAATTCACCCCCTTTAAGCACTTACAGTTGTTTCAGTTGGCGCTATTTCAGTAGGTTTAGTTTCTTCGATGATTTGTTTAGGCTCTTCTTCTTTAGATCCAGCCTTTTTAGGAGCGTATTTTTCGTATTTATATTTTCCATTAATTAAGTCAATAATTGACTTTGTGGCTTGAGCGCCCTCTTTGGTCCAGTAGTTATACCTTTCTTGATCATATTTAAAAAAATCTTTTTTTAAAGACGGATTAAAGAACCCGATTATCTCTACTGGATCAGTTCCTTTGGCTTTGGCATGATGATCCAAAACTGCCAATCGATAAGTTGGGTTATTTCTTTTTCCGGTTCTAATTAATCTTATTTTTACCATAGTGGTTAGGATTATAACATACTCGAGGCCGATTTTGCAGCCTCGTGCTCCGCTTCTTGTTTGCTTCCACCAACCCCCTCCCCTTTTAGTTCCTCTCCAAGGTAAACTCCAACTTTAAAGTTCTTGCTGTGGTCTGGCCCCCACTCATCAATTACTTTGTAGATTGGAGTCACCCCGAATTTTTCTTGGGTATACTCTTGGTAAGAGCTTTTAAAATCCTTAAATTCCTTATTTTCCACAATTTTCTCGGTTTTGTAAAAAAGATTCCGGGCAAGATATTTTTCGCAAATCTCGATATTCTCTTTGTTTAAGTAAATTGCACCGAGCACGGCTTCAAAAGTATTGGCAAGAATATATTCTCGCTCTCTACCGTTTGAATTTTCCTCTCCCCTTGAAAGTAAAAGAAATTCTCCGAAATTAAGTCTTTTAGATTCCTCCGCCAAAGATTCCGTCCTAACTAAAGCGGCTCTGATGTTGGTCAAATCGCCTTCTGGGATATCTTTATATTTCTGAAAAAGGAATTTTGAAGATAGAAACTGAAGAACCGCGTCGCCTAAAAACTCCAACCTTTCGTTTGAAGATAATTCCTTTTCTTCGTGTTCGTTTAAGTAGGAGCGGTGGGTAAAAGCCTCTTCAAAGAGCTTTTCTTGCATAACTTTTATACCAAGTATTTTTTCAATTTTTTTGATGTCCATTTATGGCAAATTATCGGTGATTGCATCGATTAATTCTGACACTCGATTTATATTGGCCTGCTCTTCTTGGTCGATTACCACATTGTAATGGGCTAAAACAGAGGCAAATACTTCCGCTTTTTCGACTGGATCGAGATTGAGATCTTTAGAAAAATCTGCCTCTTGAGTAATAGTTTCTTCATCCGCGCCTGCGATTTTTGCAATAATCCCCTTTATGGTATTAAAAAAGTCTTCCGTCATAATTTTCTGATTAAATATCGAGTTTCAATTTTTCCGCGATGGTGCCGAGAACTCCATTAACAAAGCTTCCAGAAGTTTCTGAACCAAATTCTTTTGCCAGTTCTACCGCTTCATTAATGGCAACCTTGGGAGGAACACTTTTGACGTTTGAAAGCTCAAGAACGGCGATTCTAATGCAATTAAGGTCTACCTTGGCTACTTGAACTATTGGCCAATCGGGCGCTGCCACCTGAATAATTTTATCAATTTCGGGGCGGGTTGCAACAACCCCACTTATAATTTTTTGAGCCAACTCTCGGTCAAATTCTGCAACTCCTAAAAATTCGGCGGATAAATCGATGTTGGAGGCGATATTAGCAGAAAGAAAAGACTCGCTAAAAAGGGCTCCTAAAGCGACTCGTCGCGCTTCGTGTCGAATATCTTTTTGTTCGCTTGTAGGTGTGCTTTCTTCGGGCATTAGTCAACGTATTTTATTTGATGCTTCACTTCGTTCCGCAGTTTTTGCATACGCGGTGGGGAAGCTTCTCTTTACCACACTTTTGGCATTTTACGGTCAAAACCGGAACAAGCTTACTTTTAAGCCGTCTTCTATCACGTCTGCCTTTTGAAATTCTGCGTTTCGGTAAAGCTCCCATAATCCTGTTATTTTAGCACGGGCTGTATAATAATGTGAATACACTATATTGTCAAGACGCGGCCTTCCGAAAATATGAAACTGCCGTTCCTCCATATAGTCTTTGGTCAATAAGTTCTACCCCTAAGATATTGATCGGTATTTTGGTTTCCTTTGCGTGCTCGTACACAATTATCCCATCTTTATTTAGAGATTGTCCACACTGATTTATCAAGTACTTTACCTCTTTCTTTTCATAAGGAGGATCGACAAATATTAGATCGTATTTGTTTTCCGTGTTTCCAATATATTTTATACCCTCTTTTTGAATTATGATTGCCATCTCTTGAAAATTTAGCGAGTTAATATTTTCTTTAATTATCTCGGCACTATCTCTTAAAACTTCAACAAAGTCACAGGATTTTGCTCCTCTGCTTAGAGCTTCGAGGCCGTAAGCCCCACTTCCCGCAAAAAGATCTAGGCATTTTGCTTTAACTATGGTCTCACCAAGAATTGAAAAAACAGCTGACCTGACCGCTTCTTGGGTCGGTCGGGTGTCTTTTGGGACTTTGATTGTTCTGCCGCCAACAATTCCTGTAATAATACGCATTTTAATTTGGCTTCACATTTCCAGATTGTTCGGTTATCTTACTTTTAAGAAGCGGGTAATCATCAAGTTTTGCAAAGTATTCCTCCGCGTTTTCTCTGGTTAATTTTACCATTTCTGTATTATATAAGCTTGCAATTTTAAGTTTCATAAACCCGTGTTGTTCTTCTCCGTATATATCACCCGGCCCTCGAATTTGCATATCAATTTCGGCTAACTTTATCCCTTCTTGATATTTTTCCATTGCTCGCATTCTTTCCGCGATTATTCCTTGATAAATATCAGTGAAAAGTAGGCAATACGATTGTTTTTCTCCCCTCCCCACCCGCCCACGGAGCTGATGAAGCGAGGCTAATCCGAACCTCTCTGCTCCCTCAATAACCATAATGGTGGCATTTGAGATATCAATTCCTACCTCAACTACCGGTGTGGAAACCAAAATATGGTATTTTTTGTTTTTAAAATCAGTAATTACGACATCTTTTTCTTTTGATTTCATTTTCCCATGCAAAAGTCCGAGAGTTAGGTCAGGAAAAATTTCTTTACTTAACTTTTCAAACTCAACCTTAACTGCTTTGACCGATTTTAAAGTCTCTATTTCAGATTCTTCTATGAACGGACAGATAATGAATGCCTGTTCTCCCTCTCTAATTCTTTTCCGAATCCACTCATAAGACGATTTCTTTTTTTCCTTGGGGACAAACCAAGTTTTTACCGGTTTTCTACCTTTTGGCATTTCATCAATTATGGAGAGGCTTAAATCTCCACAAATTGTCAGAGTTAAACTTCTTGGGATAGGAGTGGCAGTCATGGTCAGGATATTGGGGGCATTCTCGGCGGTGGTTTTTTGGGTTAATTCCGCTCTTTGTCCGACCCCGAAGCGATGTTGTTCGTCGATGACAATTAATCCCAAATTATCAAAATTTTCCCTCTTAAATAGCAGGGCGTGGGTACCGACGGTGACATCTCCTTCCTCTTTGTCTTTCTTACTACCTGTAATTAAGGTAACCTTAATTCCATAAGGTTCAAGATATTTTTTAAGACTTAAATATTGCTGATTAGCTAAAATTTCCGTCGGCGCCATATACAATGATTTTGCTTTTGATAGGTGGCTTACATAAATGGCAATCGCAGCCACCACCGTTTTTCCGCTGCCAACGTCTCCCTCAAGAAGGCGATTCATTGGTTTATTGGTTTCAAGATCATCTAAGATTTCGTTAACGCATCTTTTTTGGGCATTGGTGAGCTTAAAAGGCAGCCCCTTGATAAACGAATCTATTTTGTCTCTATGTATCGATACATTGATAGCGACAGACTCCTTTTTATTTTCCCACTCTGCTTTTCTTAAAAAAGCTTTTAGTTGCATTAAAAACAACTCATCAAACGATAGTCTTTTTTTTGCAACCATCACTTCCCTATCGTTTTTAGGAAAATGAATGGCGGAAATGGCGTAATCGAGCTCACAGAAATTGTTCTCTCTTTTTATTTCCCTTGGCAGATAATCCTCAATTTCCGGTAGTATTTTTAAAAGAGCGTTAATTCTAGAACGAAGCCATTTTGAGCTAACTCCATTAGTTTCCGGATAAATTGGAACCAATCTCCCGGTGTGGATTGTATTTTCGCTCCTTACTAACTCGTATTCTGGCGAAATGAAGGCGCGGTGACGGTCAAAAAAACCAAGCTTTCCGGACAAACTTAATTTATCCCCCTTTTTGATTGTTCTAATTAAATAAGGTTGGTTAAACCAAGTGACTGCTAATGATCCCGTCTCGTCTGTAACGGTCGCTTTTACCATTCGTTTACCGCTTTTGGTAAATATCAATTTAATATCTTCCACGATCGCGATCACAGTCGCTATTTCATCGACCCGTAAAGCTGAGATTTTTCTAACTATGGAATAATCATCGTATCTAAATGGGTAGTGGTTGATGAGATCGCCAACGGTTTTAATGCTTAATTTCTCCAGCAATTTTTCGTTTTTGGGGCCAATTAACGGCACCGCGGTGACTGGGTTTAAAAGATCCATAGCTTAAAGGTAGTTTAGCATAAGGCTTGGGGATTTTAGAAAAAGCTATCTAAAGAAAAGAGGAATAATGGAGCTCGCGACGAGCGAAATCGAAGCAATCGCCCCAAGAACGGCGAATAATTTTTTGTGTCTTGCAAGATACCTCATGTTCACTAGAGAATAGATTGGATCAAAAATTATGTCAATAGTTTGTATCCAACATATATTTTGTTTTTTCTATAAAATCTCTTTATAATGTAAAAGTGGTTACATTGGACAAAAAATATATTCACAAATTGAGGCAAAAAATGTCGGCTAAATTTAAATCCATCAATCGCCAAAAGTTTTACAGTTGGGGGTCTCGTCTTTTGATTTTGGCGATATTTTTTATTTTTGCTGGTTTTTTCGGCATAATCGGAATTTTAGGCTATGTTTCTAAAAGTCTCCCCTCCCCCGACAAACTTTCTTCTCGCCCTGGAGAACTGTCCACTAAAATTTTTGACCGTAATGGCAAACTTCTTTATGACGTATACGGTGAGAAAAATCGCACTCTTGTCAAGCTTGAGGATGTCTCTCCTTGGCTTGTTAAAGCGACTTTAGCTACTGAAGACGCAGAGTTTTATATCCATAAAGGATTCGACCTTCCGGGGATTGCCCGTGGTTTTATAAATACTCTTTCCGGGCAAGGTCTTCAGGGTGGTTCGACCATCACTCAACAGCTGGTTAAAAACTCCCTTTTAACGACAGAGCGGACCATCCCTAGGAAAATAAAAGAGTTTATTCTTGCCCTACAAATAGAAAGAACGTATTCAAAAGATGAAATTCTTCAGATGTATTTGAACAGCGTCCCTTACGGCGGTCAAGCTTGGGGTATTGAGACTGCTTCGGAAATGTATTTTGGAAAATCCGCTAAAGATTTAACAATTGGAGAATCGACCCTTCTTGCCGGGCTTCCACAAAGACCATCCTATTACTCTCCCTTTGGATCCAATCCGGAAAATGCCAAAAATCGTCAAAGTTACGTGATTTATTTGATGAAAGAAAAAGGTTGGATTGACAACAGCGGAAATCACCAATACCTGTCTCAAACTGACAGCGAGGAAGCCAAAAACGAGGAATTGAAATATTCTTCTTATGGCTCCGACATTAAAGCGCCTCATTTTGTGATGTATGTCAAAGAGCTTCTTGCGGAAAGGTATGGGGAGGACTTGGTGGAAAAAGGGGGATTGCAGGTGATTACTTCTTTAGATTTAGAGATGCAAGAGACAGCCCAAAAAATTGTGGCGGAGGAAGTGGAAAAGGCAAAATCGCTCCTCGTCGGAAACGGAGCGCTTGTGGCAATGGACCCAAGAACCGGCCAAATTCTTTCGATGGTCGGATCCAAAGATTATTTTGCGGAAGATTACGATGGAAAATATAATGTCGCTTTAGCCGAGCGCCAACCGGGTTCTTCCATAAAGCCGATTACTTATGTGACCGCCTTTAAACAAGGATATACGGCGGCCACGATGATCGTTGACGCGAAAACAACCTTTGCCGGTCAGCCCGGCTCTCCTCCTTACACCCCGGTAAACTATGATGGAAAGTTTCGAGGGCCGTTGTCTTTTCGAACCGCCCTTGCAAACTCAATTAACGTTACTGCGGTTAAGGTGCTTGATCTTGTTGGAATTCCCGCTTTTCTTGACACTGCTCATGAAATAGGAATTACCACTCTTAATAACCCGGAGAGATATGGTTTGGCATTAACCCTCGGCGGAGGAGAGGTAAAACCAATTGACATGGCGGTTGCATTCTCTACTTTTGCTTCTGGGGGTTTAAGACACGATCCAGTGCCTCTACTAAAGGTTTCTGACTCCCAAGGTAAAATTCTACAAGAATGGCGAGAAACTCCCGGGAAACGAGTGCTTAAGGCTTCTCAAGCTTACCTAATTTCTAGTATTTTGTCTGATAACAACGCTCGATCGGAAGCCTTTGGGTTGTATAGTCCTTTAAAGGTTGGAGATCGTCAAGTGGCGGTAAAAACGGGAACCACTGATAACAAAAAAGATAACTGGTGCGTTGGGTATACACCATCGATTACAGTTGCCGTTTGGGTGGGAAACAATGATGGGAAAGAGATGAGCCAAAGTCTCGCTTCCGGTGTAACCGGAGCGGCGCCAATATGGCATAACGCAATGATCGAGTTTTTAAAGAAAAAGCCAATGGAAAATTTTGAAAGGCCTTCGGATATTATTGAAATGAGCGTTGATAAAATTTCCGGGGAACTGCCAATTGCCGGACGTGACACAAAGACCGAAATTTTTGTTAAAGGAACGGAACCAAAAAACGAATCTTCCGTTCATAAAATTGTAAAAATCTGCCAACCGGACGGAAAATTAGCGACCTCGATTTGCGTTAAAGCTAATAAATACGATGAAAAATGGTTTGTCGTTTTAAAGGAACTAAAGCCTGAGTGGCAACCATTTACAGACGCTTGGATAAATGAACATTCAGCGGAATATCAGAATGTTTTTCCGCCGACAGAGAAATCAAAACTATATTTTGATGAGAATGGAAACTTTAGTGAAAGCGGAGTTCCTTTGGTTGAATTTACAAATCATCGTAATGAAGACACGGTACCTTCGACATTTTCCATTTCGGTGACTGCCTATGCTCCGTACGCAATCGAAAGCCTTAAATTTTATTTAGATGACGTGATGATCGGGCAAATTTCGGGGAATGGGTCGGATAAGCTATCGGGGGAAAAAGAATTTAATGTTTCGGGTGGACTCTCTGGGAAACATTCTGTAAAAGTGACGGCGACCGATTCATCCGGTCGTTCAGGAGACCGTGTAATTGAGGTTAAGATACAATAGCTTTAATTCTTCTTACCCCCTCCCCTACTCCTTCTTCTTTGATTATCTTAATTTCGCCAATCTCTGAGGTGTTTTTAACGTGAGGTCCGCCGCAAACCTCTTTAGAAACAACTTCGTTGGTCTTTGGATTTTTGATGGTGTAAACTTTGACCTGATCACCATATTTTTCACCAAAAAAAGCGAGAGAGCCTAACTTTTTTGCCACCTCCAAAGTCATTACTTCCTGCTCTATCGGAAAATTAGAATTAATCCAAGAATTTACAAGCTTTTCGACTTCTTTTAGTTGCTCATCCGTTACTTTTTCTGGATGGGAAAAATCAAAACGAAGCCTTTCGCCCGTGATATTGCTTCCTTTTTGAGATACATGTTCTCCAAGCACTTTTCTTAAACTGGACTGAAGAAGATGGGTGGCGGTATGGTATTTTGTGGAAATCTCTGAATGATCGCTTAATCCGCCAACAAATTTATTTTCTAGTCCCTCGCGAGATTTTTCCTGATGGGTTTTTAGTAATTTTTCAAAGCCATCTGTATCAACGGAAAACCCAATTTCACTGGCCAGTTCTTCCGTAATTTCGATAGGAAATCCAAAAGATTGATAAAGATTAAAAGCTTCTTCCGCAGTTACAATTTTTCCTTGCGCTTCTTTGGTAGCGATTTTTTCAAATTCTTTTGCTCCTCGATCTAAGGTAGAAGAAAATTTATGTTCTTCTTTTTGAAGTTCAGAAAGAATAATTTCCTTATTTTGGCTTATTTCCGGATAATCTTTCTCATAAATCTGAATAACTTCTTTGGCGATATCGCTAGTAAAATCCTTATCTATAGATAATTTTTTGCCAAATCTAACTACTCTTCTGATTAACCTTCTTAAGATGTATCCTCTGTCTTTGTTTGACGGAATAACTCCTTCAGAAAGGACAAAAACAGCGGACCTGATGTGATCAGCAATTATTCTAATGCATCTTGTGATTTCTTCATCTTCCCCATATTTATTACCGGTAAGCGACTCGATTTTATGAATGATGGGAAGGAAGTTTTCAGTCTTATAATCATCCATATGACCTTCCAAGATTGCGCTTGTACGATCAACCCCCATACCGGTATCAACATTTGTGTGTTCTAATGGTTCTAGACTTCCGTCTTCTTTTTTGTTGTATTGCATAAAGACGTCATTCCAAAATTCGATATATTTGCCGCAATGACAGCCCGGTTTGCAATCTTTTCCGCACCTTTCCTTACCCGTATCGATATACATTTCGGTATCCGGTCCGCACGGACCCGTTTTACCGACCGGTCCCCACCAGTTGTCCTCTTTTCCCAAGTTAAAAATTCTTTCGTTAGGAATGCCTACTTTCTGCCAGATTTCGGCGGACTCTTCGTCTTTTGGAGAATTTTCATCTCCGGCAAA
>CAZQQZ010000013.1:0-6584 GCA_964595755.1 uncultured Candidatus Saccharibacteria bacterium
CCTTAAAATCTTTAGCAGGCGAGACGATTAAATTTACTGGTTTTGTTACTAATGAAGAATTAAAATCTTACTATCAAAATTGCACTGCCTTTATTTTCGCGGTGTCCGATGAAGATTTTGGCATCACTCCGGTTGAGGCGATGGGTTATGGAAAACCGGTAATTGCTTATCGAAGCGGTGGAGTGACGGAGACGGTGGTTGAAGGAAAAACGGGGATTTTCTTTAACGAGTTAGCCGTGGATTCTTTGTGCGAAGCGGTTAAAAAATTTGAGAATATGGAATTTGATCCTAAAGAATGTCGTAAGCAAGCGGAAAAATTTAGCAAAGAGACTTTTAAGGAGAAGATGCGGAAGCTGGTAGTGGATAGTATCAAAAAAGAGTGAGGATTTATGTTTGGATTTTAGTTTTGAGTTGTGGTTTTGCGCTTTGAGCTTTGCGTTTCGACATAGTTTTTATGCCAGAACTTCCTGAAGTAGAAACAATTAGAAAAGATTTAGAAGGGGCGATCGTTGGCGCCATCATTACTGATATTTGGACCGACACTCCAAAAATGCTTTCCCCTTCCTTCAAGAGTGTAAAAGCCGAATCGGTTGGCAAAAAAATTGTGGCCGTTAAAAGACGGGCGAAAGTTCTGATGATCGATTTGGAAGGCGGAAAGTGCCTTTTGATTCACCTTAAACTTTCGGGAAGAATTTTATTAAGAAAACCATTGACAAAAGAGGACATATACACCCACATTAAGATTATATTGAAACTGAAAGATGGCTCCCCGCTTGAGTTTCGTTTTTGTGACTTAAGAAAATTTGGCTATGTAAAATTAGCCAATGATGAGGAACTTAAGAAAGTTCGCGAGGGCTTGGGTCCTGAACCTTTAGATGATCTTACTCTTGAATATTTCCAAAAAACTTTGGCCAAAAGCGGAAAGCCAGTCAAAACTCTTCTTATGGATCAGGAAAAATTTTCCGGAATTGGTAATATTTATGCTAACGAGGCATTTTTTGCTGCTAAGGTGTTGCCAATGCGACCAGCAAAATCTTTAAGTGCGGAAGAATCAGAAAAGTTATTTAATGGAGTATCGAAGGTGATTAAAGAAGGTTTAGATAATCGGGGTACTACCGCCAAAGACGATTTTTATCTTGATGCTTTCGGGCGAGCCGGCAATAATGAGAGTAACCTTAAGGTTTATCAAAAGAACGGCACCGATTGCCTCGTCTGTAAGGGAAAGATTCAAAGAGTTAACCTTGGTGGCCGTGGCACCTTTTTCTGTCCAAATTGTCAGCATTAATTTTATAATTGTTTAAAATGAAGATTAAAAACGAGCAAATCGAATTAATTTACAGACCGGAGCAAAAAAACTTCTCGCTAAGAAGTGTGGTGGGAGATTCAATTTTTTTCGAAAAGGCAATTTTTGGAGTTATGTGGGAAGATGAGAACGGGAAAAAACATGAGTCGCAAGTTTCGGATCTTGATGAAGTTACTGTAAAAGAACTGGAGAGTATGGTTATTGAGGTATCTGGCAAGCATCATACTGGCTGGGAGCTTTCTCTAAGGGTTGAATTGAGGAGCGACATAGCGGGGATTGAATTGCAGTCCAGTTTTAAAAACAACACTGGCCGTTCGCTTAAATTAATCGATTTACTTTTGATATCCGGTGATTTTAAAAAGCCTTCGAAAAGTCGAGGTAGTTTTTATGTTTTTGAGAACGGTTGGCAATCTTGGAGTCCCTCTGGAATAAAGCCTGGTATTAGTTCTTCAAGAATTCCTCGATTTTTGTTTCTTAGAGATATCAATTTAGGGTCATTGAGATACCGTCTTTCTTGGTTGAAGCCAGGAATCGTGAGCGAGATGTTTTCTAAATTGGAATTAACAGATTACCCCCTTTCATTAGTTATTGGCGCTTTAGAAAGTAGGAATGGTTTTACAGAAGTTTTTATAAAAAATAAAAAAGTAAGAGTAACATGTCAAGCAGAGGTATCTTTAGATGATTCAGAGCAGTGGGTCTCCGATAAAGCCATCCTTTTTCTTTTTAGTAAGGAACTTTCATTGGAGAAATATGCTGAGCTTGTTGCTTTGCAGGCCAACTTAAAAAAAATTCCTCCCCCGAAAAAAGGTTGGTGCTCTTGGTACCATCACGGGCCTTTTATAAATCAGCGGAAGATTTTGGAGGAGTTAAACTTAGCCAAGGAGTTAAAGAAAAAAATACCCTTGGAGGTAATTTTAATTGATGGGGGATGGTGTCGTTGGGGCGATTGGCTTGATTCTTGGCGAGAGAAGTTTCCTTTGGGTATGGGTTGGTTAGCCGAAAAAATTAGCCAGGAAGGCTTTCTTCCGGGAATTTGGCTAGCGCCATTTACGTGTCAAGGTAGCTCGACGATTTTTAAGTGTCATCCAGATTGGTTTATTAAAGATCACCGAGGGAAGCCGATAAGTGTTAGAAAAGTGACAGCTAGCAAACTAACAGAGCAATTATCTGGTAGCATCCTCTATGGCTTAGATCCGACCCACCCTGCCGTTAAGGATTATATAAAAGAGATGATCAGAGTGGTTGTTAAAGAATGAGGTTACAAATATTTGAAACTTGATTTTCTTTATGGTGTGTGTATGGGCGGAAAATACTATCGCGATGTTTCCCGGTTGCAGGCTTTGCGAGAAGGTTTAGAGACGATAAAAGAAGCCGTCGGTGCTGATGTTTACCTTTTAGGTTGTGGCTGTCCACTACAAGCAGGATTGGGCTTGGTGGAAGCGATGCGTATTGGTCTTGACACTGGTAGCCCGATTTTTAGAGCAGTTCCTCTTTTGGGAAGGCTAGTTAACACTTTTTGCTATCGGCAGGCACGACGCAACATTTCGGCCAGAAGTTTTTTACATCAGCGATGGTGGAATAATGATCCCGACTGTCTTTTGGTTTCTGATAAACAGCAGTTACATCCAGTAGAAAGAGAAGCATTTGTTAGTCTACTTGGAATGACCGGCGGTCAGATTTTTTTGGGTGATAGCCTGAAAAATATTACCGAAGAACAGGTAGAAAAATATTTACGGGCACTCTTTTCGTTTAAAGACAAAGCTTTATGAAACTGAAAGAGTAAGTACTTTTTGGAATATCCTCCCTTGTGTTAACAGCTATATTTGAGTTGATTGTATCCAAAATACGCTAGTTTGCATTTCTAAGAAAAATTTTGAATACGTAATCGTTTAATTAGAGTTACAAACTCAAGTTAAACGAGTATATAATCACCCCGTGACCATAAAATCGCTTCTTCTTAAAAATTTTCGCAACCACAAAAAAATTTCTCTGGAATTTTCTCCCCAGGTTACTTTTATTGTTGGCAAGAACACCTCTGGAAAGACGAACATCCTCGAAGCAACGTATTTTTTAGCGATTGGAAAGTCGGTTAGGGCAGAAAGAGAGCGAGAAGTGATCGCTTGGGATTCCGAATCAGCAAATTTGAAGGCGGAAGTTCTTTTTGATGGTGAGGAAGAATCTGTTGTGCTTGAGGCAAATCTTTTGCGGGATTTGGAAAATGACGGCCGAGTGCAAAAAAGACTTAGAATAAACGGGGTTCCGAAAAGAGCCTTTGGTTTTGTTGGCAATTTGAACGCGGTTTTGTTTCGGCCGGAAGATATTGAGCTTGTTACCGATGCCCCCTCACTCCGTCGGAAATTCTTAGATAATCTTTTTTATCAATTTGATCGGGAATATCGTTTTGCTCATATAAATTATCAAAAAGTAGTTGTTTCCCGAAACCGGCTTTTAGAAGCAATTCGGGATGAAGGAAAGCCGCGAAGTAGCCTTGATTTTTGGAATGAGAAAATTCTGGAATACGGAAAAATAATTCATCAAAAAAGAGAAGATTTTTTTGACTTCGTAAACGGGGGCACTTGGGTTTACCTTGATTACAAGCCAAATATTGTTTCTCCCTCAAGGATTGAGGAACATCTGGAAAGAGAAATCGCTTCTGCTCAAACCTTGGTCGGGCCTCATCGGGATGACTTTTTGTTTATGGAAGGGGAGAGGGATTTATCAAAATATGGTTCTCGCGGAGAGCAACGTAAGGCAGTTTTACAGATTAAGAAATGGGAAATTGATTATCTTTTGGCAAAAACCGATCGTAAACCGGTGCTTTTGCTGGACGACATTTTTTCGGAACTTGACGAGGAAAACCGCGAACAAGTTCTTCGGGAGATCAAAAACCAGCAAACAATTTTAACGACTACGGATGAGCATATTACCAAAGAGTTTCCCGACCCGTTAGTTATTAGAATCTAAAGGAAAGATACGCGATGGTGTTTCGTTAATCCGTACTTTCGGAGCGCTTCATAGTGTTTCTTTGTCCCATACCCTTTATTTTTATCCCAGCTGTACATTGGGAATTCCTCCCCTAGTTTTTTCATTATGTTGTCTCGATACACCTTCGCGATAATTGAGGCGGCGGCAACACTAACGCAAAGCTTGTCTCCGCCCAAGACTGGTCTTTGGATTAAACTTGAAATTACAGGGATTTTAAAATAATCAGTCAGAAAATAATTGGCTGGCTTACGCAGATTTTCGATTGCCTCAAAAAATGCCAGTTGATTTGCCCGGGCGATCCCCATTTTATCAATAAAATTCGCTGATACCTCTCCAAAAGCAAAATCAATCGCGGACTCCTTAATTTTTTCTGACAAATACTCTCTTTTTTTCTCACTTAACATTTTTGAATCTGCGATTTCGTTTGGTAGCCTTGTTTCTTTTGATAAAACCACCACTGCCGCCACAATTGGGCCGGCAATAGGGCCCCTTCCCACTTCATCTATGCCAGCAACGAACAGAAACCCTTTTTCAAAAAGTTCTTTCTCAAATTCTAGAGTGGCGGGTTTGCATATCATAATAATTTGAGCGTATACTAATTTTATTAATGACAAAAGACAACATACTCCTTTTGCTTTTTACTTTTATTACCGTCCTCGCTTGGATTGGTTTTGATGTTTATCACGTTAGAATTGCCCCAGCCCTACCTAAAGTGACTGAGGATTTGATTCTTCCGATAAGTCCTGATATTGACCAAACTACTCTCGAAGGTTTAAGATCGAGGAGATGATTCTATGACAAAACCAATATCAGAGAGCACAAAGGAATCTTACTTTAAAAACATTGATTTTTTGTATCGAGTAATGACCGATTTTGATAACGGCGAAGACTTTAAGTCTTTTTTGCGCGATGTGCTAACTCCATCAGAGCTTAGAATGCTTAGAAGAAGATGGCAAATTGCTTGTCTTTTAGATGAAGGACGAGATATTCGCCAAGTGGCGCGAGAAGAAAAAGTAAGCACAGGAACGGTTACCAGAATTAAAAATGTATTGATACATGGAAGAGGCGGCTTGGTTAAAGCGCTTGAACTTACCCGAAAAGATAGAACCGGAAGTAACGAGAAGGAAACTCCCAAGAAGCCTGTTGTGCCACCAGTCAGAACCCTTGCCCAGAAAACGAGAATTGTCTTTGGTTGATAACTAGCCTCTAATCTGATAGATTGCCTCCGATGAAATTTTACATCCTTACCTTTGGTTGCCAACAGAATATTGCTGATTCTCAAAGAATCTCCTCTTTGTTGATCTCTTTGGGACTGACGGAAGTTAATAGCCTTAAGTCGGCCGATATTTTTGTGATCAATTCTTGTTCTGTTCGTCAGGCAGCGGAAGATAAAGTTTACGGATTAGCAAATAAGGTAAAGGCGTGGCGGGGAACAGATAAACGAAAATTAGTGATTTTGACTGGCTGTATGTCAGGGTCGGCCCTATCCGAGCGAAAAAGATTTCCTTTAAGTTATCTCCGCAATAAAGCTCCTTGGGTGGATTATTTTTGGAAGATAGATGATTTTGAGGAACGGGCAAAAGAGAACTTTGAGATTGTGTGTACTGGTTATTCCACTATTCAGTACCCAATACCCAGTACCCATTTGGTTCCGATAACCTCCGGCTGTGACAATTTCTGTTCTTATTGTGTGGTTCCCTACGCCAGAGGGCCTGAACATTCTCGGCCAATCGACGAAATTATTACCGAGGCTAAAAAAGCGGTCTCACGAGGAACCAAAGAAATTATGCTTCTTGGGCAAAATGTTAACTCCTTCGTCGGCGAATGTGATGATGTATCGATACATAAATATAAGGAATCTTTTCCAAGACTTTTATCGATTTTAAACGAAATTTCTGGACTTGAGAAGATTTCCTTTATGACCTCCCACCCTAAAGATATGTCGGATGAATTGATTGATGCGATTGCAAATCTTCCCAAAATTTCCAAAGATGTTCATTTGCCAATGCAGTCGGGAGATAACGAAATTCTTAAAAAGATGAACCGTGGCTATACGGTTGAGTACTATTTAGGAATTGTTAAAAAACTTCGGAAAAAGGTTAAAGGCATTCGTCTTAGCACGGACATTATCGTCGGGTTTCCTGGCGAGACGGAAAAACAGTTTGAAAATACAATCTCTGCTTTTAAAAAGGCCAAATTTGATCACGCTTTTATCGCCATGTATTCTCTCCGTCCCGGCACCGCCGCCGCGAGGATGAAGGATGATGTTCCTTTATCAGAAAAGCGCCGTCGCCAC
>CAZQQZ010000013.1:6684-19905 GCA_964595755.1 uncultured Candidatus Saccharibacteria bacterium
ACTTCTTCCGGCAAAACTTCACTGGCAATTTCCTTATGCAAAAAATACAACGGGGAAATTATTTCTGCTGATTCCCGCCAAATTTATAAGTATATGGATATCGGGACGGGAAAGGTCCCGGTCGGTAAAGATGTTTCAATCGATAAAATGCCCGGGACTTGGAAAGTAGATGGGGTTTATACTCACGGTTACGATTGGACGGTTCCAGGGGCAAACTTTACAGTGGTTGAATACGCCAGAAAAGCCAAAGAAGAAATCGAAAGTTGCTGGCGGCGCGGCAAAATTCCTTTTTTGGTCGGTGGGACTGGTTTTTACATTGATGTGGTCTTGGGAAAAGTTAAGACCGCGGGCGTGGCGCCGGATTTGAAGTTACGGGGAGAACTTGAAAAATTATCTTGCGAAAATCTTTTTGAAAAGCTTAAAATATTGGACCCTATAAAATCACAAACGATTGATAACAAAAATAAAGTTCGTTTAATAAGGTCTCTTGAAATAGCAACAAAAATAGGATTTCCAAATACCACAGCAATACTCCGATCGGAGTATTCCCGTGGTAATGGAAACTCAACTGATAATAATATAAAAGAAGGTTTTTCTTATGATAATTCGCTTGTGATTGGGCTTAAAGCGAGTAATGAGCTTCTTTATAATAAAGTTGATGCTTGGGCGGAAGCGATTACGAGGTCGGGGGCGCTAGAAAAAGAAGTGCGTGCGCTTTTGGGAAGAGGGTATCGCGAATCTCCCCAAATGAAAGGTCTAATTTACGACACAATGGTTAAATATATTGATGGGGAAACACCCTATGAAAGTATGCTGGAAAGAATAAAATTTGATCTCCACGGTTATATTCGCCGACAACTAACTTGGTTTAAAAGAGATCAAAACATCAACTGGTTTGACATTTCTTCTTCGGAACTTGATAATGAAGCTAGTAAGTTGATTGGGGAATTTCTTGGACACATTGGCTGATATTTTTGGTATTTGGGATTTGGTCATTAATTACAGATGGATAGACATATTGTTATTTCAACCCGAACGATTTTTGTTACCCTGCTTGCTTTGGGTGCCTCTTGGCTATTGTGGCAAATGAGGGCAATTATCCTGATTCTTTTCGTTGCTCTGCTTATCGCCTTAGCTCTTGATCCTTTTGTTCGCTTTTTGGTCAAGAAAAGGTTAAGTCGCAGTTTGGCGGTTATAGTTCTTTATTTATTTATTATTATTCTAACCTTTACGGTTGGGGCGGCGGGAATTTCTCCTCTTTTCAGTCAACTTGATAAATTTCTGACCCAGCTTCCGGATTTTTTTGATTCCTTAATCAAATTTTTTGGCTTTAACGGCTACTTTCAAAATGCGGAGCAAGAGGTGGCTAAGCAAATTTCCGGTCTTTCGGGAACGGTCATTTCTGCTACTCTTAGCGCTTTTTCGAGCGTAGTTTTCTTGGTAACAGTCTTTGTGTTTGCCGCCTATATCCTTGTTTATTTCGAGACTCTTAAAAAGCAATTTGCTGAACTTTTTCCCGTAAGAAGACAGAAACTGATTCAGAATATTTTAGGAGATGTGGAAACAAAAGTCGGCTCTTGGCTTCGGGGGGAGCTTGTTTTGATGTTCGCCGTTGGTTTAATGAGTTTAATCGGGCTTTTGATCCTTCGAGTTGATTACGCTCTGCCCCTTGCCTTAATTGCTGGTTTTTTGGAAGTGCTTCCGAACATTGGACCAGTTATTGCGACCATTCCCGCGGCGGCAGTTGCCTTCTCTATTTCCCCGATTACGGGGGTTGGTGTCATCGCTCTGTTTATTTTGGTCCAGCAATTGGAAAATAATCTGATTGTTCCTAAAGTAATGCAGAAGGCGGTTGGTTTCAATCCGCTTTTGACGATGTTGGTTATCTTAACCGGTGCCAAGCTCTTTGGTCTTTTAGGAGCGCTTCTTGCTGTTCCGGTAACGTTAGTCGGAATTACGATTGTTAATGGAATTGTAAAGATGGATCGCTGATACCTCAAAAAGAGTTTCATAGAGTAGTTTTCCTCAAAAAGTGATATAATCACACCATATAGATTAGAACTTAGAAAAGGAGGAGAAAATGATTGGGGCGGCTTCGTTGGTGCGTAATCCATCGGAAATCCAAAAGATTATCGTCTCCCTACCACCCGCAGAATTAGAAAGTTTGATCGCTGATCTTAGAGAGGCTTACGATAAGATGGATGCGCATCCAGTGATTTCATCGATTCGGATATCTTCTCTGAAGAGGGCTGTAGTTCCCTGTGAAATCCCATGGATAATCGGGGAGGCGCAGCAGCAACTTCAATACCCGAAGGTGAGGGTTGGTTGATGGGAGATTTATTTGTTCACCAGGTATCTGATTTTCTATTTCTTTCTGAAAGTCAAGTTCGCACCCTTTGCCGCTCAGGAAAACTTCCCGCTTGGAAGAAAGAGGGCAGGTGGTCTTTTTCTTGGCAAAACGTCGTTCGCTTTTCCCAAAGATATCCTTCTCCAGAGTCAAAGACTCCGGAAGCGGAACGGCTATTCAACGAGTTTGTTAAGGAGATTAGGCAGATTTCTCTTTGGGAGAGGGAAAGTAAGGGAGACGAGCAAGATCTCATCGCCCTGCAGAAGAGTGTCCTGAAGCTTCTTCGTAGGCTAAAAGGATTTCGCTGCTCAAAGGCTATTACTTTCGCCGCTCGTCGTATTGGAGATCCGAAGTTCGAATTTCTCGAACCTGAGGTTTAAGGTGGGAAAGTGAATAAATGGGAAAAGATTGTTCTTGTTCTATGTGTTGTTTTCGTCATCGTTGCTGGCATTTCATTGGTTATCGAAGCTAACGTGTTTGAGCGATTACTCCTTTTTTGGAAGTCGCTCTGACCCCAAGCCCTCTTTCTGGCTACTTTCAGCAGAAGGAGGGCTATTTTTGATGTATAATAAGACCCATGGCATTTCTATCCAAGTTTTTTGATTCCAACGAAAAGCAAGTCAAAAAGATGCTCCCTCTGGTTGAGGAGATTAATAGGTTAGAGAAAGATTTTGAAGCCCTTACGGAAGAGCAAATTAAGGCAAAAACCGAAAGCTTCAAAGATGCCCTCAAAGATATTAAAACCCCCGAAGAGGAGAAAATTTATTTAGACAAAATTCTTCCGGAAGCGTTCGCTTTGGTTAGAGAAGCAAGCAAAAGGACAATTAAACAACGTCATTTCGATGTTCAGTTGATGGCAGGTACAGTTTTGCATCAAGGCGCAATCGCGGAACAACGGACGGGAGAAGGAAAGACTCTAACCGCGACTCTTCCTCTTTATCTAAATTCTTTAACCGGCAAGGGATGTCACTTGGTTACTCCTAATGATTATCTTTCTCGCCACGGGGCTGGTTGGATGGGGAGAATTTATAACTATCTTGGGGTTTCTGTGGGAGTTATTATCCACGAGGAGGCCTTTCTTTACGATCCCACTTACGAGAACAACAAATTTATGGATGAATACGCCAAGAACTTGCGTCCTGTTTCTCGGGCGGAGGCTTATTCGGCTGATATTACCTATGGCACCAACAACGAGTTTGGCTTCGATTACCTTCGGGATAATATGGTCTACGATCTTTCCCAGATGTGCCAGACAAACGCGCGGAAGGATTTTGGCGCTCATCATTTTGCGATTGTGGATGAAGTTGATTTTATTTTAATTGATGAGGCGCGCACCCCCCTTATTATTTCCGCCCCGGCAGAGGAATCGACGGAAAAGTACTACAAAGTGGCTTCATTAATTGAGAAATTAGTGAGAGATACGGATTATAAACTTGATGAGAAAGAAAGGACGGCGGTTTTGACCGAAATTGGGATTAGTAAGCTGGAAAAGATGTTGGGGGTTGATAATTTGTACGAAAAAGATTTTGAAACAGTTCGTTTGGTTGAGCAGGCGCTTAAAGCGATCGTCCTTTTTAGGAAAGACCGCGATTACATTGTCAAGGACGGGGAAGTGATAATTGTAGATGAATTTACCGGACGGCTTATGCCCGGGCGTCGCTATTCTGAAGGGCTTCATCAAGCAATTGAGGCAAAAGAAGGGGTTAAAATTCAAAGAGAATCAAAAACCCTGGCAACCATTTCCTTCCAAAATTATTTTAGAATGTACGAAAAGTTATCCGGAATGACGGGGACAGCGGCGACAGAAGCGGAAGAGTTGGCCAAGATTTATAACTTGGATGTGATGGTGATTCCCACTCATCGGAAGAATGTAAGAAAAGACCACTCAGACGTAGTTTACAAAAGTCAAGCGGCTAAATTTAAAGCGATTGTGGAGGATATTGCCGAGAGATTTCAAAAGGGGCAGCCGGTTTTGGTGGGAACCACTTCGGTTGAGAATAACGAGATGTTGCATGAATTTTTGAAACGAAAACAAATCCCTCACGAGGTTCTAAACGCCAAAAATCACGAAAGAGAAGCTTTGATTATTGCCCAGGCGGGGAGAAAAGGGGCAATTACGGTTGCTACGAATATGGCCGGTCGGGGAGTAGATATTATCCTTGGAGGAGACCCACCAGATCCGAAAGAACAAGAAGAAGTGCTCGCGGCCGGCGGTTTATATGTTCTGGGAACGGAACGCCACGAGGCAAGAAGAATTGATAATCAGCTCCGGGGAAGGGCGGGGCGTCAAGGAGACCCGGGGGAATCTCGTTTTTATGTTTCCCTGCAGGATGATTTGATGCGGATTTTTGGAGGAGATCAAGTGGCCTCTCTTATGACTCGGATGGGGCTTGATGAAAGTGTCCCCATGGAAGCGGGTTTGGTTTCTCGCTCAATTGAATCCTCCCAAAAGAAAGTCGAGGGGTTTAATTTTGATATCAGAAAACATTTGGTGGAATACGATGACGTGATGAATAAGCAGCGGCAAGTGATTTACAGATTAAGGAATAAGCTTTTGGAGGCTTTAAGTTTTCCGGAAACCAGTCTTAAGGAATACCTTCTTCCAAAAATTGCTGGCTATTCCGAAGAACTAAATTCTATTTGGGAAGATCAGGCGAAGAAACTTGGGGAAACTTGGGAAAGGGTGGTTGCCCAGATTTCTCTTCAAACGATCGATGCTTTGTGGATGGAACATCTGGAAACAATGCAGGATTTGCGGGAGGGAGTTGGCCTTCGATCTTATGCCAACAAAGATCCTTTGGTCGAGTATCAGCGAGATGGGCGGATTTTCTTTGAACAACTTTTAGTTAATATGTATGCCACGATTACCGATAGATTGGTTCGTTTAAGGCTTGAGGGTGAGGAAAAAATTGCCGTTCCGGAAGTTAAAATGGAAACGAAGCAGATGATTTTTGAACATAAGGAGGCCGATCTTGGGGTTTCAGATGAAGTGCGCGCGGTCGCCTCCGCTCCCGTTCAAAATCAAGTTGGGGATATTGGACGGAATGATAAGTGTTGGTGTGGCAGTGGGAAGAAATACAAAAAGTGTCATCTGGGCAAAGATCCTAAAACAACGGAAGAAAGAAAACTATTTGAAGATTTTGTTAAGAAAAAGAGTATCTGAAAGTATGAAAACGCTAAAGTTTCGTGAACAATTAGCGAGCGAAGTACTGAAAGGAGAAAAGACCGCCACTTGGCGTTTGTTTGACGACAAGGATTTGAAGGTTGGTGACATTGTTGAGTTGGTTGTTTGGGAGACTAATGAGAAATTTGCGAAGGTAGAAATAACTGAGGTAACTGAGAAGAATCTTGGCGATGTTGAGGAAAATGATTATGAAGGTCATGAAAAATTTCAGGACAAAGAGAGTATGCTGAAATCTTATCAGCAATATTACGGAGATAAGGTTAACTTTAGTACTTTGGCTAAGCTTGTGCGTTTCAAACTTCTAGAAAGTCAATAGTGTAAATATAGAAAGAATCTTTGTTAGTTGTGTGCTGGGACGGATTTGCACTTTTTTATCTATGAGTGAGCAATCTTCGGCAAAAGAAGCTGGGTACAAGTATTTGTTGACATATCAGTATTCTTCCGTAATATACGATTTTACGGCTGAATTTTGCGCGAGGTTTTTGCCCGGAAGAGAGCTAATGCGTCAACGAGATCAGATGATTCAGGCGGCAAGATCGGGAAAGCAAAATATTGTTGAGGGATACGAGCTTCAGAGTTTAGAAACTTACATTAAGTTTCTTGGTATTTCCAAAGGCTCTTTGAAAGAACTGCAGGAGGATTACAGTGATTTTATAAGGCAACGTAGTTTCGGTCTTTGGGAGAAAAATTCTCTTAAGATGAGGGACCTGAGGGATTTAAGGGTATTGCGGGAACCTTTTCCTCACATTCCACAATTCCCTCACATCCCACAAGACCCTGAATTATCTGCAAATTTAGTATTTATGCTCTGCCAAAGGACTACATATCTTTTAGATAGACAAATAGAGGTTTTAAGGGAAAAATTTATTAAGGAGGGTGGGTTTCGGGAGAACTTGTTTAAGGAAAGGATAAAATACAAAAATGGAAAAAATACTTGACTTAATAAAACTAGAAGAAAAACGGCAGGAGGAAACTCTTGATTTTATTCCTTCGGAAAATATTGTAAGTAAAGACGTCTTAACCGCCATTGGCTCGGTGTTGACCAATAAATACGCCGAAGGAAAAGTTGGCGCTCGTTATTATCAAGGTAATGAAATTGTTGATCAGATTGAACAAACAACGATCGATTTAGCCAAAAAAGTTTTTGGGGCAAAGTTTATAAATGTCCAAGCTCTTTCTGGCAGTCCGTCAAATCTTGCCGTTTACACAGCCTTATTGAACGTTGGAGATAAAATTTTGGGTTTTGATATTAGATCCGGCGGGCATTTAACTTTTGGTCAAAAGATTTCCCTCTCCGGAAAACTTTTTGATTCCCATTTTTTTAGCGTTAACAAAGACACGGAAATACTTGATTACGATGAAGTTTTGCAAGTTGCGAAAGAAGTTCAGCCAAAGCTGATTGTTTGTGGGACATCCGCCTATCCAAGGGATTTTGATTGGAAACGTCTTAAAGAAATTGCCGATTCTGTTGGCGCATATCTTTTAGCCGATATTTCCCACACTGCCGGTCTTATCGCTTCTGGTTTTCAAAACAGCCCAATAGGAATTGCGAATGTAGTTACTTCCACCACCCATAAAACTTTGCGTGGCCCAAGAGGGGCGCTAATTATGACAAATGAGGAAGAACTCTCCCAAAAAATTGACCGGGCAGTTTTCCCTGGTCTTCAAGGAGGTCCTCATTTAAATACGATTGCTGGGATTGGGGTGGCTTTGGAAGAAGCGTTTTTACCTTATTTTAAAACCTACGCTTCCCAAGTAATTAAAAATGCAAAAGCGTTGGTAGAGACTCTTTCAAAGCACGGTTTCCGAATCGTTACTGGGGGAACGGACAACCACTTGGTTTTGGTTGATCTTCGGAATAAAAATATTTCCGGAATTGAGGCGGCGGTGAGGTTAGAAAAGGTTGGAATTATCACCAACGCCAATCTTATCCCATTTGATCCAAACCCGCCTAAGAATCCGAGTGGAGTTCGTTTCGGCACTCCTTCGGTGACAACTCGCGGGCTTAAAGAGAAAGAAATGATTATCGTTGCTAGTTGGATCAATGATGTGGTTTCTAATAGAAGTGATCCAAAAAGTCTCGAGAATGTGGAGAGAGAAGTTTTGAAAATGTGTAGTGAATTTCAGATTTAGTTTTTGTAGCGGCGACATTTATGTCGCCAATTAATTGGCGAGGCATAGCCTCGCAGCTACTATGTAATGTGTTATGAAACCAATTATTGTCGACGGAAAGAAAATTGCAGAGGAGATTCTTGATGAAGTTAAGGATGGTATTTCCAAAAGAAATCTTTCACCCAGCCTTCATGTAATTTTAGCAGGGACGGACCCTGCTAGTTTGGTTTATGTCAAGAAGAAAGAGGAAGCTTGCAAAAAAGTGGGTGTTTCTTTTTTTCTCCACCAACCTAATAACCAATCGGAGATACTTTCTCTTATTAAAAAATTAAATGAGGATTCTTCCGCGACGGGAATTTTGGTACAGCTTCCTTTGCCCGAGGGTTTTTCCCAGGAAGAAATTATCCAATCGATCGACCCAAAAAAAGATGTTGATGGATTAACTGCCGCTAATCTTGGCTTTCTCTTTTCAGGGAACCCGAAAATTGTCCCGGCGACTGTGGTTGCCGTTTCCGAAATTTTAAAAAGACATAATGTCAGTTGTTTTGGGAAGAAAGCGGTTGTTGTTGGTCGTAGTGTTCTCGTCGGCCTTCCTGTTTTTGCTCTTTTGAAAAATCTTGACGCGACCGTTACTCTTTGCCACTCAAAAACGAAGGACTTGAAAAAGGAACTTTCAGACGCGGATATTATCGTCTCTGCCGTTGGGAAAAAAGGTCTTATTACGAAAGATATGATAAAAGACGAGGCTGTTATCATTGATTGTGGGATTGTCCGCGAAGGCAATAAAGTGTTTGGGGATGTTTTCTCAGAAGTTTCCACCAAAGCCTCTGTTTTTACCCCCGTGCCTGGTGGAGTTGGTCCAATGACGGTTGCATGTCTATTGAAAAACCTCGTTTCTTTGGCTTCCAATAAGTAAAAATGATAAAATTGACTTCTATATGGCAACATATACGGAACGGTTAGAAGATTTAAAAAAGAATTATAAACTCGCGGAAAAAAAGGCGAGGGTTTTGACTTTACAAAAGATGTCAGAAGAAGCGACCTTTTGGCAAGATCCTGAAAATTCTGGAAAATTAATGAAGGAGCTTTCCACTATCAAAAAAGAAATTGACGAGCTGGAATTTTTGGAATTACAAATTATGGAAAATGGGGAAGCAGAATCAAAGGAAGTGGAAACGACCTTGGGAAAACTGGAACTTAAAGCGTATTTATCAGGATCACACGATCAAGGAGACGCGATTCTTGCGGTTCATTCCGGTCAGGGAGGGACGGAGGCTTGCGATTGGGCGCAGATGGTGGCAAGGATGTATCAGCGCTACGCGGAAAGAGAAGGTTTTAAAATAGAAAAGTTGGACGAGCATCAGGGGGAAGAAGCGGGGATAAAATCGATCACTTTAAAAATTATGGGAGATTACGCCTATGGCTACCTTAAAGGTGAGCGAGGAGTTCACCGATTGGTCAGGCAATCGCCTTTTAATGCCGATAATCTCCGCCAAACTTCTTTTTCTATGGTTGAAGTGATGCCGGTTATTTCAGATGATTTAGAAGTTGACTTAAAACCACAAGATGTTCATTTTGAAGCTTATCGCGCCGGGGGGCACGGAGGGCAAAATGTCAACAAAGTCTCGACCGCAGTTCGCCTGAAACACATTCCGACCGGGATTATTGTTGAATGTCAGACCCAAAGATACCAGGACCAAAATCGCAAGACGGCGATGGAAATTCTAAGGGCGAAACTTTATGAAATCAAAGAAACGGAACTTCTAGCAAAAAAGAAGGATTTAAAGGGTGAGTACACGGTTCCTGGCTGGGGGCATCAGATTCGCTCCTATGTTTTGCATCCCTATAAACTGGTAAAAGATTTGCGAACAGAGGTGGAATCAACTAATCCGGATGCGGTTTTGGACGGGGATTTGGATATGTTTGTGGAAGCGGAGCTAAGAATGTTGTAAAGTAATCT
Source organism: uncultured Candidatus Saccharibacteria bacterium (assembly GCA_964595755.1). Classification (GTDB taxonomy): domain Bacteria; phylum Patescibacteriota; class WWE3; order CAZQQZ01; family CAZQQZ01; genus CAZQQZ01. Next base: position 16,288 of record CAZQQZ010000013.1, read on the forward strand.
TGATGCCCACCAATTTTGATTTGAAAAACCTTGCCAGACGGTATGCCGCTCTTCCTCCTCAAAAAAGAAGTTTAATTCTTTTAGTTTCTTCTCTATCTTTTGCGATGATTGGTTTTTTGTTAGGATTTGCGATAATTACCCGATCTATGGAAAGTTCCCCGACAGAAGAATCTGATGTCACCTTGAAACCTACCGTAAACCGCAAGTCGATTTTCGGGAAAATTGTTCCTTTGGAGGCCTCTCTTTATATGGAAGGGACCCATCGACTTGTGGATGATGACGGAAACACCTTAATTTTACTTAGTGCTAAAGATGATAAACTAAAACTCTCTGAGGGAATGAAGGTGCAAGTGTCAGGGGTGGTTAGAAAGACTCTGGAAGGAGACGCGGAAATTATGGCGGTGGAACTTATCAAATTTAAGTAAACTATGATTGAATTTAAAGCAGTTAACAAAAAATATCTTGATGGCACCGTAGCTTTAAAAGATGTTAATTTCTCTATTGACAGGGGGGAGTTTGTTTTTCTAACTGGTCCGTCAGGGGCGGGTAAGACTACTTTGATTAAACTTCTTATCCGCGAGGAACTGCCTACTTCTGGTGAGATACTTCTTGATGGGGTTGATGTTGTAAATTTGGATCGCAAGGAATTACCGATGCTGCGCCGAAAAGTTGGGGTGATTTTTCAGGATTTTAAATTGCTTCCGGCAAAGACCGTTTTTGAAAACGTCGCTTTTCCTCTTGAAGTTTCTGGTACTCCGCCGGATGTAATTTTGGAAACTGTTCCCGATGTTCTAAAAATGGTAAAACTGGAATCGAGGTCCCATCTTTTCCCCGTTCAACTTTCGGGGGGTGAGCGGCAGAAACTGGCAATCGGGAGAGCTCTTTCCTACCGCCCGGAAGTCTTGATTGCGGACGAGCCAACTGGGATGTTGGATGCAAAGTCTTGTTCCGAATTTTATGAAATATTTCAAAAAATAAATGATCTTGGCACTTTGGTGATTCTTTCCACCCATAATGAAAATATGATCAAACGGGTGGGAAGACGGGTGGTAGAGCTGGAGAAAGGGAAAATCATTAAAGACCAGAAGGGGAAGAGTTAATTTTCAATTTTCAAGCTCCAATTTACAACGAATGATTTAATGGCCCAATTTACAAACAAGCGAAATTAATTTTGAAAATTTAATCATTGGTGCTTCATTGAAAATTCGAAAATTGTAAATTGAAAATTATTATGAAAGCTCACTTAAAGACGACAATTCAACAAATTAGAAGAACTCCGTACCTGAGTCTTTCCGTTGTTCTCGTAATTGCCTTTACCTTTTTCTTAACCAGTATTTTTTCGGCCATCCTTTTTTCTTCTTCCAAAATCTTAAATTATCTGGAATCCAAGGCCCAGATAACTGCTTTTTTTCAAGTTGACTTTCCGGAAGATCAAATTCTTTCAATCAAACAAAGTCTTTTGAAAAGCGACCAGATTTCCGAAGTAGCCTACGTTTCAAAAGAGGATGCTTTTAAAATTTATACCGGGGAACATCAAGAGGAGCCGGAACTTTTGGAATCAATCACGGCGGAAGTTTTCCCGGCCAGCCTAGAAATTAGAGCAAAAGATCTTTCCTACTTGCCTGAGGTTGTTTCTCAACTTAAAGGCAAAGAAGGAGTGGAGGATGTTATTTATTATAAAGATATTATTGATCGTTTCCGAGTAGTTTCCCGAGCGATTCGTTTTACCGGGCTGGGGTTAGTTTTAAGTATGTGCCTGATCTCTCTCCTTGTAATTATGCTTACCATTGGCCTTTCCATAAGGGTTAGATCGGACGAGCTGGAGATTATGCAGTTGGTGGGCGCCTCTGATTCTTACATCGTCCTTCCCCATGTTTTTCAGGGGGCAATTTATGGGGCGATTGCTTCAATTGTTTCTTTTGTGGCCTTTCTATTACTGCTCCCATTCTTAACGCCTTTGGTCAAACCTTTAGTCGCGGATGTGCCATCTCTAAAATTCGGATTTTCATTCCTCTCCATTTTATTTGTCGCCCAACTTTTATCCGCTTCCTTCTTGGGGGCTTTTGGTAGCTTTCTTTCTGCGATTAAATTTGTCCGCCGATCAAACGCCAGTTAACCTCGTTTTAAATTGACCATGTATAAGAAGATCCTTTTTCTAGTTCTGCCCCTCCTTTTTCTCGTTCCTTTTATAAAGGTAGGATACTCTTTTGCGGTCGAGGGTAGCTTTTCCGAATATGAGCAAAAAATACTTGATAATAAAAGAGAGCAGGAAGAGGTCAACAAGAAAATTAATGAACTGAAAGATCAGGAAGTGACTCTTAAAAATCAAATTAGTTATATGGAGGGGCAAATATCCTTGACTAAACTGAAAATCGAGGAGGCAAGGCTTGAAATTGAGGAGAAGAATAGTCAAATTCAAAATCTTGAAGGGGACATAGGGGTTTTAGGAACAAGGATAGACCGTCTTTCAGACCTCCTTATAAAACAAAGAGATATTTATACCGAAAAGGTGGTACGTGGCTATAAGGAAAGTAGAATAACTTTTTTGGATGTTATTTTTGGTGGAGATAATTTTTCCGATATTGTTAGACGGGTAAAATACCTTTCTGCCCTTTCCGTTTGGGATCAAAAAGTTTTTGCCCAAATGAAGTTAACCGAATCTAACTTTAAGGGTCAGCGGACGATTCTTACGGAAAAGAAAGAAACAGTAGAGTCTCTGCGGGCCCAAGTTCTTTCAGCAAAGACTCAAATGGAAGGTAGGGAGGCAGATCTTACTAAGCAGAAACAATCAAAAGCAGATCTTTTGGCATTAACCCAAAACGACGAGAAGAAATTTCAGGAAGTGCTCGCTAGGTTGAAACGGGAAGAGGAAGAGATGCGAAATGCCTTAGGCTCGCTTTTCTCTCAGATATCTCAAGGGCTAGTTGATGGGAAAGAGGTTACCAAAGATGAAATTATTGGTCTTCAGGGAAATACCGGAAACGTGAGTCCAAAGCCAAACGAATGTGTAAATATGGGACTTCCTGATTCTTGCGGATCTCATCTTCATTTTATGGTTTTAGTAAATCCAACCACTTGTTCCAATATGTATAATTGCCACGCTGATCCCACCCCTTACTTGGATAGTTCGGAGTACGCCAAACCGATGGCTTTTCCGGGGAGCTGGCGCGATTCGGTAACCCAATATTACGGTCAGACTTCTTTTGCAAGTTCTGGGGTTGGGGGGTATAGTTTCCATTCAGGGATAGATTTTGCGGTTTCTCATGGATCGCCGATTCACAGCATCTACGCTGGAAAAGTATATTACGGGGTTGATAGCGCGGGTGGAAAATTCGCAGTGGTAACTCATAATGAAAATTTGTACTCCGCATACTGGCACTTGCAATAGTCGGACACCAGATATCGGAGGTCCGGTTTTGGATATAGTATTTTGTGACAAATAGGTATGACGATCGTCATACTCGTATGTCACAGATTTTAAATAGGAAAATCTTTCTGCTTTGAGTTATTAATTGTTTTGTAGTAACTTTAAGCGGAGATGGTCAACCGCCTTGTTAAAATTTTAATCGCCCTCTTTCTTTTCTTCCCTTTTATTTTTCCCCAAAATACTTTTGCTGC
>CAZQQZ010000014.1:0-19244 GCA_964595755.1 uncultured Candidatus Saccharibacteria bacterium
TTTTATTTGGGCGCTTGAGACGGGAAAATATTTCCAGGATTTCGCCCTTACGGAAGCCAAGGCAGAGGCTTCTTCACTGGTGAGGGATGTATTTAAATCCTGTCTGCCTTCATAGCGGATACTTTCTTTGGGGGGTAACCCTTCTGGTAAAATTTCTCTTGTCATTCCGCTCCTTGCGTCAAAGCTGTCGGCGTTCATTTTTGAATGGACCACTCCAAGATCTCTCGGGGAATTTGAACCGAGTACTTTGCTTACATTGGGAACGAATCCGAGGTAACTAAGGATCAAAAAGGGAACAAGGACAAAAATTAAAACCAAGAAGAAGAGAAGTTTAACAAGGGATTTCATGGTATTAGTATCACTTAATTTATTTCAATTGTCTAGTGGTATTGAAAGGTCAGATTTTCAAGCGCAGGTACAATTGTTAAATTGTTTAATTGTTAGATGGCTAGAAGAAATATGTCCTGTGTTGTGTTTAACGATTTAGCAATTTATCAATTCAACAATTTGCATATTTGCCCCACATTGCACTAGAATAAAGTTAATGAACTTCCCTGCCATTCCAAAAATTTTGCTGTTTAATAAAGCTAAAGGCAAGCCCGCGGGAGGAGAGTTTTTGGCGCTTGAGGTCGATTCGGAAGTGGCGAAGGCCGCTCGTTTTAAATATAGCCCTGACGGCGGAATTGAGCTTTTGGCAATTGGAAAGCACCAAATCACTGATCCCTCCGCTTGTCATTCCGGGGTAATTTTCAATCGAGCGTTGGTTACGGAAGCCTTGAATTTTGCTATTAAAAGAGCGATTTCCGATTACGCATCCGCCCCAAAGGATGTAATTTTTGGCATTTTCGGATCGCAGACGAAGTGTTTTTCCACCGTTGCTCGCTCGATTAGAGAGAGTCCGGAAGAAAAAGTTACCGAAAAAGAAATTATGGAAACGGTTGATCGAATCGAGGAGGCGGCCTTCTCTCGAGCGCTCGGGGTGGCCTCTTTTGAGCTCGGGGACCCGAACATTGAAGTGGAACTTACGAACTCTGCCATAGTTTCCGTGACCGCGGATGAAAATTTGGTTTTGGATGATAGTAATTTTACCGGAGAGAAGATTGAGATGACCCTCTTTACTGCCTTTTCCCCTCGAAAACACATTAATATGATTCAAGATATTTGCAAAGAATTAGGCCTAAACTTGCTGATGAGTTGTTCTGAGACCTATTCCTTAACCCAGTCTCTTTCTCCCTCTCACAACCAGGAGTTTAACTCTATCCTGATCGATATCCGGCGAGATCTTACCAACGTTTGCGTAATTTTTGGAAGCGGCCCTAAGGAGAGCTTGAGCTTTGGCATTGGGGCAAAGGATATTTCCGCATCGGAAGACAACATTAACCACTGGCTCGTTTCTTTGGATTTTATCCTTACCCAGTTTGAAGGGATTAAGACCTTTCCGAGCGAAGTAATAATTTCCGGGGAAGGGGCAAAAGTGGTGGGACTTCCCGCGCGGATTAACGCCTACCCATTTACCAAAAATCTCCCGTTTAAAGAAATGCCGTCGGCGAAACTGTTAAGTTATGACAATATCCATAAAATCAAAGTCCCGCCTGATTTAGCGCTTCTTGAAGATATCTCCGCCATTTCCCTGGGGGTGGTTTATCCTGAAATAAGATGACTGAAATTTATCTTGGACAGAATGAAAATTTAATTTCCGCCTTTGAAAAAATCTCGGCTGAGCCAGAAGAGGAAATTCTTCTTAAAATTGCTCCTGCCGCGGTTACTTTGGATAATATTTTTAATATCAAACTTCTGCAGAATTTTTCCGAAACGCAAGGAAAAAAGCTAAAGTTGGAAACGGAAGACCCGAGAGGAAAGAATTACCTTGATTCAATTGCACCGAATGTTATCGAAAAGCCCCAAGAATCTTCACTGACGGATATGACTTTGGAAAGTGGGGGAGAGGATTCGTCTCCTTCGATTTTGGAAAAGCTCGGAGCTTTTCTTTCTTCCTTCATTCCCGAACGGATTAAAACCAAGGGGATTTATTTCTTGGCTTTATCTGTTGGCGCGATTGCCCTCCTTTTAATCTTTCTCTTTTCGCTCCTCATATATTTCCCAAAGGCGATCATAAAAATTACGGTTGGGAGCGAGGTTTTTGTTAAGAGTCTGGCGGTGACCGCATCTTCCTCTAATAACTTGATCGATTATAAGGAGAGAGTAATCCCTTCGGAGGTTATCATTGCCCTTAAGGAAGGGGAGAAAGTCGCGGAAACGACCGGCACAAAAACGATTGGGAAAAAAGCTAGGGGCGTTGTGACCCTCTATAACAAAACTGATAATTCTAGACTTCTTCCCCAAGGAACTACTCTTTCTTATGCTAGGGTCGAGGGGGAAAATCTTTTATTTAGTTTGGATGCGACGGTTTCTGTGCCGGAACGTTCAATCGCAACCTCCTCTGCTCAACGTGTGACGCAGGTCACTTATGATTTCGGAAAAGTCGATGTTGCTGTCACCGCCGATGACTTTGGCGAAGAATATAATCTTTCCTCCGCATCTATATTGACCGTGGGGGGTCTTCCGGATGATCAATTTCTGGCCCAAAACGTGACTGCCTTTTCTGGGGGAGATCGGAGGGATGTAAAAATAGTTTCGGAAGATGATCAAAAGAAACTTAAAACAGAGCTCGAAAAAATTTTAAAGGAAGAGGTGCTTACGCTTCTTAAAGCGAGCGTGTTAGAAGATTCTAAGCTACTTGAGGGAGCGACGGATTTTTCAACGACCGCCTCTTCTTTTTCTTACGCGGTAGGTGAAGAGGCAAACGATCTTAAATTTACCGGGACTTTGACAGGAACAGGAATTGTCTTTAAAGATAAGGACTTACTCGATTTAGTTGAGAAATCAGTGCCGGAATTCATTCCTGAAGAATACGATGTTTTATCAAAAGATCGGGATATAACCGAAAAAGTAGCCGAAGCTGATTTTGAAACGGGGAGTCTTTCCTTGAATGTTAAGATAAAGAGTTACGTTATTCCAAAGATAGATGAGGCAAAAATCAAGAAGGATTTGGCGGGAAGATCTTTAAATTATGCTAACGAGTACCTTGGAAACATTAATAACGTTTCTAACTATGATCTTTCGATGTGGCCTCCATTTTCTAGCTTTCTTGGGAAGCTTCCTAACCTAGAAGAGCGGATTGTGGTACAAATTACCCGTGAATAATCCTTTAAAATATGAGGTTACTTGGCGTTGATTACGGTAAAAAGAGAATCGGGATTGCTTTTTCTACTTCTGACTTTGTTTCCCCGCTTGAGGTTTTGACGGCAAAAGGTGTGGATGAGGCGATCGCAAGGATCTGTTTCCTGACTGCCAGCGAACAGGCAGAGGCGGTTGTGGTTGGAGTTCCATTAAATCAAAGTGGCGAACCAACAATGGAATCGCTCGAGATAAAGGGTTTCTGCCGTCGTCTCGCGCCTTTTCTTCGCGTCCCGATTAAATTTCAGGACGAAGCCTTTTCCTCAAGAGAGGCTCTTAAAACGGCGGTTGAAGCGGGGGTTTCTCAAGAATCCCGTAAGGCTCTTGATAATTTGGCGGCATGCGAAATATTAAGAAGATACATAGAAGAAAACCGCAAGTAGGGTGCGGGGTCGCCCCGCTCATATCATATTTATGCCATTCACATTTTCCCCTGCCGAAGACATTAAAAATAGAATTGAAAAGATCCTTTTTCTATTTTCAGAGACCAAGGCGATTGATCCGGGTCGAATAACCTGTTTTCGCTCATACGGATCAAAATCTCGAGCCGTCGCTCGTATTTGGGCCCTTCCCTCTATCTGGCAAAGCGCCCTTTCTGTCCCGCCCCAGTATCTAATTGAAGTCGTCTCGGAAAAATATGATAAACTTGACGAAACGGAGAAGACAAAGGTCTTAATTCACGAACTTTTGCATATTCCGAATAAGTTTTCCGGGGGGCTGGTGCCCCATCGCTGTTTTGGGAAAAGGATAGATAGAAGACGGGTGGATGAGATTTACCGGAAGTTCTTGAAAGAAGAAATTTTATGAAAAAAACGCTTAAATTAATTTTCGTTGTCTTTTTGATGCTCTCGCTATTTGCCGGATCTTTTTTTCTGGCTTTTTCTTTTTTACCTAACTCAACTAATCCCGAAAGTGTTGATTTTACGGTGACGGAGGGAGAGGGAGTAGCGGAAATTTCTCAAAACCTTAAAAAGGTGGGGATTATCCGGTCGGCTCTTTCTTTTGAGATTTTAACCAGGTCGATCGGCACGGCAGATAACTTGCAGGCGGGGATTTATTATTTAGAAAGAAATAAAAGTCCTTATCAGACTTCAATTATCCTGCAACATGGGGTTTTGGATGTAAAACTGACCTTTATTGAAGGGTGGAGGCGGGAGGAGTACCAAGAATATCTCAAAGCGCAAAGCTCCCGCCTTCGCCAAGGCTCCGGTGGGCAGGTAAATCTCAAAAATGAAAACATCGTGGAGGAGTTTGGTTACTTGTCTCAAGGGATGGAGGGAAAGCTTTTTCCGGATACTTATTTTGTTTTGCCAAATGTGACCGCGGAAGAATTAATCGAACTTTTTAGTCTTAATTATGAGAAAAAGGTTAGTCCGCTTTTCCTTTCCTCTGATAACCAGAATTTTTTGACTGAAGAAGAAGCTTTAATTTTTGCTTCCATTGTAGAGCGGGAGGCAAAATTTGACGAGGACCGTCCCATTATTGCTGGAATTCTTTTGAAAAGATACGAAAACGGCTGGCCGTTGGAAGCGGATGCGACCGTTCAATATGCAGTTGGGAGAGAAGGGGATTGGTGGCCAAAGGAGCTAACTTCTTATGACATTTCCGTAGACTCTCTTTACAATACTAGGAGGAATGTCGGTCTTCCGCCAACTCCCATTTGCAATCCCGGATTGACTTCAATTAAGGCGGTTTTATCACCAGAAGAGCTTGGCTATTGGTATTACTTTTCCGATTCTAAAGGAAAAATGTATTACGCCAAGACCCTCGAGAAGCACACGGAAAATATTGTGAAATTTAGTGATTAATTCGATGGTTTGGCCTTTCTACACCCGACGGGTGTAGGAACGTCTATCTACGAGCTAAAGACAAGGGAAAGCTTTGATTACTTGATTGATTAAGTAATCTTTCTCTTTTTAAAAACTGGGGCTTGATTGGGGAAATCCAATATGTGATAATACCCACCGCCTTTGGTTTTGTCTTTGAAATCTGGTTCTATCTCTTTGCTGGATTTTTGTCTAGCAAGGGAGCATCTATGCGGTATTTATCGCGTAGATTTTTGATAATAATTTTCTAGGTCTTGACAGGCGACCAAATATAGTGTACCCTGCGTCCCGAAACTAAAGTTCTAAAATAAGGCGCATAGTGTTTGCGCCAGTGTTTTTTTTGCGAATTTGTAAAAAAAGTTCCGCCTGTTTTTCGCGAGACAGGCCCGCCTGCTAAAAACCACCCATGAGGCATTATTTTGCAAAACGAAAAACCATTCTTAAACTACCCCCTCTTTCTAATATCCAGAAGGAGTCTTATGAGTGGTTTTGGAAGGAAGGAATCAACGAAGTTTTGGACGAAGTTAACCCAGTGGAAGACTATACCGGCAGAGGTTGGGAGCTATCTTTCTCAAAACCCCGTCTGGAAAAACCCGCCCACACCATCAAAGAAGCGATTGAGAAAGGGCTTACCTTTGACTCTCCCTGGTATTTAACGGTTACCCTTAAAGACACCAAAATCCAAAAAACCACCAGCCATGAAATTTATGTCGGAGATTTTCCGGCGATGACTGATCACGGAACTTTCATTATTAATGGAATTGAAAAAGTGGTTGTTAACCAGCTAACCCGGTCTGAAGGAGTTCTTTTTACGGGCGAACCCGACCCCGCCTCCGGAAAAATTCTCGCCGGGGCAAAAGTATTACCTAAAAATGGTGCTTGGCTTGAATTTGAAACCTCAAAAAGCGGCATTCTTTCCGTAAGAATTGACCGAAGAAGAAAAATTACCGCCACCACTCTCCTTCGCCTTTTTGGTTTTGAAAATAATGACGCGATCAAAGCGGCATTTTCTGGGAGCGACACCGGTGAAATTTCCTATATTGATCAAACTTTAAAAAAGGATCCCGCCCAAACTTATAATCAAGCGACCATTGAAATTTTTAAGAAGATGCGCCCGGGCGAGCCGGCCATTTTGGAAAACGCCAAAGTGCTTATCGAATCTCGTTTTTTTAATCCCCGTCGTTATAATTTAGGAAAAACTGGTCGATTTAAGCTAAACCTTCGACTTGGCGTCAATTTTCCCAATGACCGTGAAAATAGAATTCTTCACAAGGAAGATTTGGTCAAAGTAATTGAGAAAGTAATTAATATCAATAACGGAAAAGAAACTTCCGATGACGTCGACCATCTTGGTAACCGTCGAGTTAGGGCGGTCGGGGAGCTTCTTCAACACCAGGTTCGGGTTGGCTTTTTGCAGGCGGAACGAAATATCCGTGAAAGAATGAGTCTTCAGCCACGAGATACTCTTTGTGATCCGCAGGCTTTGATTTCCCCCCGCCCGATTTCCGCCCGGGTTCACTCTTTCTTTGCATCTTCTCAGCTATCTCAATATCAAGATCAATATAATCCTTTGGCCGGGCTTGATCATTTGCGTCGACTTTCCGTCATGGGTCCTGGAGGTCTCACGCGAGAAAGGGCCTCTTTTTCCGTTCGCGATGCCCACTACTCTCATTACGGTCGAATTTGCCCGGTTAAAACTCCGGAGGGTCCTAATATTGGACTGATTACCTACATCGCGCTTTACGCTCGGGTTAATGAATACGGGTTTTTGGAAACGCCTTATCGAAAGATTATTAAAACTGATAAGGGGAGCAAGGTAACCGATGAAATTACCTATATGGCCGCCTACGATGAAGACACTCACTTTATTACCGAAGCTTCCATCACCGTTGATGAGGCTGGCTTTATTAAAGATAAACGGGTGAATCTCAGACACAAGGGGGAGTTCTTTATTGGAGATGTTTCTTTGGTTGATTATGTTGATGTTTTAGCAGAACAAGTAGTCGGTGTTTCTGCCGCTTTAATTCCCTTTTTGGCCAACGACAACATTAACCGAGCTCTTGTAGGAACCCAACAGTCCGCCCAATCTGTGCCTTTGCTAACCCCTCACGCGCCTTTTATTGGGACAGGACTTGAAGAGGAAGTTGCCAACAACGCCGGTTGTGTTACAAGAGCTGACGGAAAAGGAAAAGTCACTTACGCCGATGCGGGAAAGATCTCCGTTCAATACGATTCTGGTAAAGAAAAAACTTATGTCCTTCAGAAATTTGTCCAGTCAAATATGGACACTTGTTATAACCAGGTGCCCCTAGTTTTAACCGGTCAAACAGTCAAAGAAGGCGACATTCTTTTGGAAGGCCCGTCCTGCGAGAATGGGGAAATTGCCCTTGGAGCAAATCTTACGGTTGCCTATATGCCTTGGTGTGGCTACAACTATGAAGATGGGATCGTTATTTCCGAAAGATTAGTCAAAGACGACGTCCTTTCTTCCATTCATATCACTGATCACACCGTTTCCGTCCTTGAAACAAAACTTGGGCCAGAGGAAATTACAAGAGATATTCCCAATGTTTCCGCCGACGCTTTAAGAAATCTCGACGAGTGGGGAATTGTGGTGGTTGGCTCGAAGGTTAAATCGGGCGATATACTGGTCGGAAAAATCGCTCCAAAAGGAGAGAGCGAACTTTCCGCGGAGGAAAGACTTCTTAGGTCTATTTTTGGAGAAAAGGCCCGTGAAGTGCGGGATAATTCTTTGGTCCTACCCCACGGTGAATATGGAACGGTCATCGGGGTTAGAATTTTAAGTAGAGAAGATAGCGACGAGCTTCCGACCGGGGTTTTACAAGAAATTAAAGTTCTTGTTGCCCAAATTAGAAAAATAATGGTGGGGGATAAGTTGGCCGGTCGCCATGGAGATAAAGGCGTCATTTCTAAAATTGTGCCGGTTGAGGATATGCCCCATATGACTGATGGCACGCCCATCGATATAATTATCTCTCCTCACGGACCCCTTAAGCGTATGAATGTGGGAGGAATTCTTGAGGCGCATTTAGGGCTGGTAGCCAAGAAAAAGAATCAGAAATACGCCCTGCCTGTTTTTGGAAAATTTTCTACCCAGAATCTTTTGGACGAGCTTAAATCAGAAGGTTTCCCGGCCAGCGGTAAAATGCAACTTTTCGATGGTCGAACGGGTGAACCATTTGCCCAGGATGTAGTGGTTGGTAATTCTTACATTCTTAAGCTTTATCATTTGGCGGAAGATAAAATGCACGCCCGCTCCACCGGTCCTTATTCTTTAATTACCCAGCAACCGCTAGGAGGTAAGGCCCAATTTGGAGGTCAAAGATTTGGAGAAATGGAAGTCTGGGCGCTTGAGGCTTATGGGGCAGCTCATACCTTGCAGGAAATGCTAACCATCAAATCGGATGATGTGGTTGGGCGGACCCAAGCTTTTAGGGCGATTATTCAAGGGGAAAAGATTCCGGAAGCGACTGTGCCAGAATCCTTTAAACTCTTAATTCGCGAGCTTAACGGACTTTGTTTAGATGTAGAGACTCAAGGCACCGCGTCGTTACCGAAAATTGTAGAAGAGGTTAAGGAAGAATCAAAAGAACCGCCAAAGGAAATTTTAGAGGAAGTTAAAGGATCGGTAGAGGAAGTTAAAAATTAATTATGTCGTCACCATTACAACTAAAAGATTTCTCGGCCATTAAAATTTCTCTCGCCTCCCCCGCGAAGATTTTGGAGTGGTCTTTTGGAGAAATCAAAAAACCAGAAACAATTAACTACCGCACCTTTAAATGTGAAAAAGACGGTCTTTTTTGCGAGCGTATTTTTGGCCCGACCAAAGATTTTGAATGCTACTGCGGAAAATACAAAAGAATCCGTTATATGGGCGTGGTTTGCGACAAATGCGGAGTGGAAGTTACCTACGCTCGGGTTCGTCGGGAAAGAATGGGCCATATTAAACTTTGCACGCCGGTGGCCCATCCCTGGTTTTACCGAGGGGTCCCTTCCAAAATGGCGACTCTTCTTAATCTTTCTCCAAGAAGTTTGGAATCAGTCATCTATTTTTCCTCCTACATTGTTCTTTCGGTTGACGAGGATGCCAAAACGACTGTTATTTCCGGGCTTGAAAAGGAACTTTATGAAGAAAGAAAAACGATGCGGGATGAGGTTGAGGAGAAGGCAGCCGAACTTTTAGAAAAGTCTAAAGAAGAAATCAAAGCTCTTAAAATTGCCGATAAAACCGCCCGCGATTTGACCGGGGAAGAAATGATGCTTAAAGCGAAGCGGGAAATTTCCGCGATTAGAGACGATCTCGTCGTTCGTCAAGAAGAACTTGAAAAGCATTATGATCTACTTAAACAAAAACTTGATGGCATTCGCCTCCATACCGTCCTTTCCGACATGGATTACTTGGATCTAAGCGATTATGTTGGTCAGTTTGCCGAAGTTTCTATTGGGGCGGAAGCGATTGGGAAGCTTCTCTCCGCCCTTGACCTTGACCTTTTGGCCGCCGCTTTAAGGGAAGAAATAATCGATGCTAAAGGGCAAAAATTAGTTAAACTGACCAAAAGAATTAGGGCGGTTGAAGGATTTAGGCGCTCAAAAATCAGGCCAGAGTGGATGATTATTAGTGTTTTACCGGTCATTCCGCCAGATCTTAGGCCGATGGTTCAACTTGAGGGCGGTCGTTTTGCCACTTCCGACCTTAACGATTTGTATCGACGGGTTCTTAATCGAAATAACCGCTTAAAACACCTTTTAGACCTTGGAGCGCCGGAAATTATTATTAGGAACGAAAAGAGAATGCTGCAAACCGCGGTTGACGCTTTGATTGACACTTCCGAGCATCAAGCGAGATCCCCCTTAGCGGCAAAGCAGGAACTTCGCTCCCTTTCCGATATGCTAAAAGGAAAACAGGGGCGCTTCCGCCAGAATCTTTTGGGTAAAAGAGTTGATTACTCTGGTCGGAGTGTGATTGTGGTTGGGCCTGACCTAAAACTTAATCAATGCGGAATTCCTAAAGAAATGGCCCTTGAACTTTTCAAACCCTTTGTTCTTCGGGATGTAATGCTTAGAGGCCTTGCGCCAAATGTTAAAAGCGCTAAATACATCGTTGATCAAAGAGGTCCGGAAATTTGGGATATCCTTGAGGAACTGGTTAAGAAATATCCGGTTCTTCTTAACCGCGCCCCGACCCTTCATCGGCTTGGCGTTCAGGCATTTTATGCACGGTTAGTTGATGGAAACGCGATTCAACTTCATCCTTGCGTTTGCGCCGGATTTAACGCCGATTTTGATGGGGATCAGATGGCAGTTCACTTGCCTCTTTCCGATAACTCGGTTAAGGAATGCAATGAATTGATGCTTTCTTCGGTCAATTTGCTTAAGCCGGCGGACGGCTCTCCGATTGACCGCCCCAGCAGCGATATGGTTGCCGGAACTTATTACTTAACTAATATTGATGAAAGGTTAGAAAAGCCCAAATCCGTTTTTGCTACCGAAGATGAGGTGCTTTTGGCCTTAGGCCTTAATAAAGTTTCCATTCGCCAGCCGATTGATGCCGTTATTAATGGAAAAATAGTTGAAACTACTCCTGGGCGAGTAGTTTTTAACAAAATTTTGCCCGATTCCTTAAGATTTTTTAATGACGAAACCAACAAGAAAAATGGCGCCATTAAAAATCTGATCGTCAAATGCCTTGAAACCGAAGGCAATGAGCGGACGGTTAAATTAATTGATGATTTGATGGGCATTGGTTTTGAATATGCCACTCATTTTGCCATTTCGATGTCTATTTTTGACGCCAAAGTATCGGATAAAAAAGCAGGCGTAATCGCGGAATCAAGGGAAAAAGTGGCCTTAATTGACGACAACTTCAAAAAGGGACTAATTACTAAACAAGAAATGAAACGGCTTTCTGAAGAAGTCTGGATCAAAGCGACCGAAGATGTGGATGAACTGACTTGGAACGGCTTAGAGACGGAGAATCCAATTCGTGCCTTTGTTGTTTCTGGTTGCCGGGGAGATCGCGATCAGGTCAAGCAAATTGCTGGTATAAAGGGATTAGTGACCGACCCGACCGGTCGGGTGGTTGAACTGCCCACCCTTTCTAACTACCGTGAAGGCTTAAGTGTCTTTGAATATTTCTCCGGATCCCGCGGGGCTCGAAAAGGATTAACCGATAAAGCCCTTAAGACGGCGGACGCCGGGTACCTTACCCGAAGGTTAGTGGATGTCGCCCAAGATATGATCATTAGGGAAGATGACTGCGGCACAACTGAAGGAAGGGTGATTAGCGCGAAAGATACTTTAATTCTTTCCACGCTTTCCGATCGTATTCGCGGTCGAGTGTTGGCCAAAGATGTTAAGTCCGGCAAAAAGGTAATTGTCAAGGCGGGGGAACTTATTACGGATGAATTGGCGAAGAAAATTGAAGAAGCAAAAGTGGAAACGGTGACCATTCGATCCGCCTTAAACTGCCGTTCCCGCTATGGCATTTGCGCCAAATGTTATGGGGTCGATTTGGCCACCAATAAAATGGTGGTGATGGGGACTCCGGTCGGGGTAGCGGCGGCGCAATCTATTGGGGAGCCAGGCACTCAACTTACTCTTCGCACCTTCCATTTTGGAGGAGTGATCGGGCGGGATATTACCCAAGGACTTCCAAGAGTAGAGGAAGTTTTTGAGGCCAGAACGCCGAAGAACTTGTCTTTGATGTCGGAAATTTCCGGGCAAGTTAAGGTATATGACTCGAAAGGGGATCGTCGGATTGTGATCACCGCCCTGGAAAAAGACGCGGATCCTCATGAGGTAACCTACGAAATTGACCCAATCTCCGAGATTTTGGTGACCACCGGGGACCTGGTTTCTGCGGGAGATAGGCTTACTCACGGGTATTTGGATCTGTCCGAACTTTTGGCGACGGTTGGGGTTGCCGATACGGAAAAATATATTATTAACGAGGTGCAACAGGTTTACTCCTCCCAAGGGGTAACCCTTAATGATAAACACTTGGAAGTAATCGTTCGCCAGATGTTCTCCAAGGTAAGAATTGTCGATCAGGGTGACACACAGTTTTTGAAAGACGAAGTCGTCAGCGCGCCGAGATTTCAAGGGGAAAACGAAATTGTTTTAGCTCAAGGAGGGAACCCGGCGACGGCAGAGGTGATTCTTTTGGGAATTACCCGCGCCTCCTTGGAAACCGATAGCTTCCTGGCAGCGGCATCTTTCCAAGAAACGTCGAGGGTTTTGACAGAGGCGGCCGTTTCTGGTAAGGTGGACAAGCTAATGGGGCTTAAAGAGAATGTGATTATTGGACGTCTCATCCCAGTGGGGGAAAGGGCGAGGATTCGAAAAGTCTAGAAATATGCCGACAATATCGCAATTAATCCGCCGGGGGCGGAAGACAAACAAAAAGAAAAACAAAAAACCAGCTCTTTCGGAGATTTATTCTTCGATAGACCGAAGGAAGAAGCAGTTTTCTTCTCCTTTTAAAAGGGGAGTTTGCCTTTTGGTGAAAACAATGCCGCCGAAAAAACCAAATTCGGCGTTAAGGAAAGTGGCGCGGGTCAGACTTTCAAACGGCCGAGAGGTGACTTCCTACATTCCGGGGGAGAAACATAATTTGCAAGAGCACTCGGTCGTTTTGGTCCGTGGGGGGAAGGTTAAGGATTTACCGGGAGTCAAATACACAATTGTCAGGGGAAAATTTGACCTTGCTGGGGTAGAAGGCAGAAAAAGAAGCCGAAGTGTTTATGGGGCCAAAAGGCCAAAAGGAGCTTAAAAACATTATGCCAAGATCAAAGAAAACTTATAAAAAGCAAGATATTGCCGATCCCGTTTACCACTCAAAGTCGGTTGGCCGTTTTATTAACCGAATTATGCTTCATGGCAAAAAGACAATCGCCTCTAAAATTATTTATCACGCGATGGGAGAGCTTTCTGAAGACCCTAAAGAAGCGCCCCAACTTTTGGAGGAAGTTTTAAGAAAAGTGATGCCTGAACAAGAAGTTAGATCTCGCCGGGTTGGAGGAGCTACCTATCAAGTGCCTATGCCAGTTAGATTTGATCGGGCTCAAGCCCTCGCTATGCGTTGGTTAATTGCCGCTGCCAAAGCCAAAAAAGGGCGTTCCATGGAAGAAAAGTTAGCCGAGGAGTTTAAATTAGCCCTTAAAGGTGAGGGCGACGCTCTTAAAAAGCGTGAACAGGTTCATAAGATGGCGGATGCCAACAAGGCCTTCGCCCATTTTAAAGTCTAATTAAAGTCTAACCTCAGTATTTTCCCAAATTAATGAATTTAATTATGTACAAAATACTCGACGACCGTCGATAAAAACGTACATTGCAACCACGCCTTTCTGCAGGGTCCGCCCCTGCGTAAGCTTGAAAAACCGGGATTACGTATTCGAATACGTAATCTTTAAGAAGGTGGTATAATGTATCCATGTCCGACAGAAGACATGAAGACAGAAATATTCGAAAAATAACCAAGATTGGTGGTACTTCTTACGGAGTCACCCTCCCAATTGAGGTTATCCGCGAGTTTGGCTGGAAAGAAAAGCAAAAGGTTACCCTAGAAATCAACTCCAAAAAGAAATTAATAACTATTAGAGATTGGAAAGATTGAGTAGCATATGCATGTGGTTACAAATTGTAACCGGTTGAAGTTACCCGATCTCTCCCGTCAGGTGTAGAAAGTAATCTTATGCAAGTAAGTAACATCGAGATTTTTAGAGGAAATAAAATTTAAAGGGGGGGTACAATTTGTACCACCTCTTAAGCGTTCGGTGGCGTCAAAGAAAAACTTCCTTCCCCAGGTTATTGCGCCCTCCCCATAATTATGGTATCCTCTCCTAGTTTTTATCAAGTAAAATTATATGGAAAATAAGAAATATCCTTTAGATAAAATTAGAAATATCGGAATTATTGCCCACATCGACGCGGGCAAAACGACGACCACGGAAACCATTCTTTATTTCACCGGCAAAAAATATAAAATCGGGAAAATTGATGATGGCAATACCGATATGGATTGGATGGAGCAGGAGCGCGAACGCGGCATCACGATCACTTCGGCGGCGACCACTTGTTTCTGGAACGATCACCGGATTAACATTATTGATACCCCAGGCCACGTTGATTTTACCGCTGAAGTGGAGCGTTCTTTAAGAGTGCTTGATGGAGCGGTGGTTGTTTTTGATGGGAAGATGGGGGTCGAGCCGCAATCGGAAACCGTTTGGCGCCAAGCCAATAAATATAAAGTCCCGCGAATTTGCTTTATCAATAAACTTAATATGATTGGGGGAGGATTTTACACCAGCCTCGCCTCGATCCGTGAGCGGCTTTCTTCTAATGCTTCGCCGATTATGCTTCCGATTGGGGAAGAATATGGTCTTAAGGGGGGCGTCAACTTGGTTACTAGAAAAGCTTATGTTTATAAGGATGAAGAGCAGCTTGAGTTCAAGGATATCGAAATACCGGAGGAAATGAAGGTGGAGGTGGAAAAATATCGCGAACAATTGATTGAAAAAGTGGCGGAAGCGGACGAAGTCGCCACGCAGAAATATCTTGATGGCACTTCGTTAACTGAAGATGAGATAAATTTGGCGATCAGGAAAGCGACCATTTCCGGCGACTTTTTCCCGGTAATGGGTGGGGATGGTCGAAAAGCGATTGCCCAGAAGGTGCTGGACGCGGTCGTTTCCTATCTTCCCTCGCCCTTAGAAGTTCCTCCGGTTTCAGGATTCATCCCCGGGACGGAAAATCAAGAAACTCGGGCTCCGAGCGTTGATCAACCCTTCACTTCCCTTGCCTTTAAAATTCAGGCCGATCCTTTTATTGGACGCCTCGCCTACATTCGGGTCTATTCCGGGGTGGTTAAATCGGGAAGCTATGTTTATAACGCCACCCGGGATGTCAAAGAAAGGGTTAGTCGGCTTGTCTTAATGCATGCCAATCACCGCGAGGAAGTGCCCCAACTAGAAGCAGGGGAAATTGGGGCAGTTGTTGGTCTTAAAGACACGAAAACGGGGGATACTCTTTGCACGGAAGATTCTCCTTTGGTTCTAGAATCCATCAAGTTCCCGGAACCGGTCATTTCCTTGGCAATTGAACCAAAGACCAAAGTTGATCAGGAAAAGTTGGGAATGGCGTTGAGCAGGCTCCTTGATGAAGACCCGACCTTCAGGGTCAAATCTGATCAAGAAACTGGCCAAACCGTCATATCCGGAATGGGGGAATTGCATTTAGAGATTATTGTGGATCGCTTAAGAAGGGAATTTAATGTTGAGGCGGATGTTGGTGCTCCGCAGGTCGCTTTCCGAGAAACCATTCGGGCGATTGTTGAGCAGGAAGGAAAATATATTCACCAATCGGGGGGGCATGGTCAATATGGTCATGTTTACATTCGTTTGTCTCCCCTTGGTCGGGGCGAGGGATTTGTCTTTAAAGATGAGATTGTGGGAGGATCGATTCCAAGGGAATTTATCCCATCGGTTGAAAAAGGAGTCAGGCTTTGCCTCGATTCCGGAGTAATGGCGGGCTATCCGGTGGTTGATTTAGAAGTGGCTCTTTTTGATGGGTCTTTTCATGAAGTAGACTCCTCCGACATTGCCTTTCAACTGGCAGCGGCGGAGGCGTTTAAAGAAGGAATGCGCCGGGCCCATCCAGTTTTACTTGAACCGATTATGAAAGTGGAGGTCACTTGTCCGGACCAGTATATGGGTGATATTATCGGTGATCTATCCTCTCGTCGTGGTAAAATTGAGGCGACTGGGTCGAAGGGTAATTTAAGGAGTATTCGAGGAATTGTGCCACTTTCTGAGATGTTTGGCTACGCCACCTCCGTTAGGTCAATGAGCCAAGGAAGAGCTTCTTTTAACCTGGAACCAAGTCATTACGAGGAAGTGCCGGCGAATGTCTTTGAGAAGATTGCTAAGAAGTGATAGGAGATGCTTGACTTTCCTTTGTTATTAAGGTAGATTGGCACAAGCTATTTTGGATATTTTAATTTTATTTTTATTTTTACGTTTCTTTTGCTCTGGTTTATATTTCCTGGAACGTTAATATAGACTAGGTCAAAAAGATTCGATGGAATATGGCAGAATCAGCCAAGAAAGCGTTCGACAGAACGAAACCCCACGTAAATGTGGGTACCATCGGTCACGTTGATCACGGAAAGACAACGTTGACGGCTGCAATTACGAAAGTTCTTTCCGACAAAGGAATGGCCGAGTTTAAGGCCTTTGACCAGATTGATAAAGCGCCGGAAGAAAGAGAGCGCGGCATTACCATCTCTATTTCTCACATTGAGTATGAGACGGATAAGCGCCATTACGCCCACATTGACTGCCCGGGGCACCGAGATTTCATCAAGAACATGATTACTGGCGCCGCCCAAATGGACGGGGCAATTCTTGTTGTTTCCGCGCCTGATGGACCGATGCCTCAGACCAAAGAGCACTTACTCTTAGCCCATCAAGTTAACGTTCCCGCTGTTGTCGTCTTCCTGAATAAGGTTGATATGATGGACGATCCGGAATTACTCGATTTAGTTGAGGTAGAAATCAGAGAACTTCTTAATAAATATGGCTTCCCAGGGGATAAGACCCCAATTATAAGAGGAAGCGCTCTTAAAGCCTTAAACGGCGACCCTGAAGCGGTTAAGCAAATTGAGGAATTAATGAAGCAAGTAGATGAATTTATTCCTACTCCGGTAAGAGAGCTTGATAAACCGTTCTTGATGCCAGTTGAAGATGTCTTCTCCATCAAAGGTCGAGGCACCGTCGTTACCGGAAAAATTGAGCGGGGGGTGGTTAAGATTAATGAGGAAATTGAAATTGTTGGAATCAAAGATACCCGCAAAGTCGTTGTAACCGGGGTTGAGATGTTTAGAAAAACGCTTGATCAAGGTCAGGCGGGCGATAACGTTGGCCTTTTGCTTCGCGGGATTGAGCGCGATGATGTGGAGAGAGGTCAAGTTTTGGCGGCAGTTGGCTCGGTTACCCCCCATACCGAATTTGAATCTGAGGTCTACATTTTGACCAAAGAAGAGGGTGGCCGTCATACGCCATTCTTTACCGGATACCGACCGCAGTTTTACGTTCGAACAACGGATGTAACAGGAGAAGTAACCCTTCCTGCGAACGTAGAAATGGTAATGCCGGGAGACAACGTTAAGTTCACGGTTAAGCTTTTAACTCCTATCGCTTTGGAAGAAGGCTTGCGCTTCGCTATCCGCGAAGGTGGCCAGACAGTTGGCGCGGGAGTAGTCAATAAAGTGCTTAAATAGAAAAAGATGTGAGAAGTTTGATGTTGGAGGCTAGATAATGAGGTGGGAAATGGGAAATAATAATCCACCTTCTCACTTCAACATCCAACTTCACATCTCAGATTTCTCATTTCAAATTATGCCTAAAGGTAGAATTAGAGTTCGTTTAAAATCCTATGATCATCGAGTGATTGACCAAAGCGCCGAGCAGTTAGTTGATACGGCCGTAAGAACCGGTGCCAAAGTTTCTGGCCCCGTCCCCCTTCCAACCGAAATTGAGCGCTTTACCGTTAACAAGGGCCCGGAAATTGATAAAAGATCTCGCGAGCAATTTGAAATCCGGACCCATGTAAGAATTATTGATGTGATTGAACCCACCCCTCAAACAATTGACGCCCTCTCTAACCTAAATCTTCCAGCCGGGGTTGGGATTGAGGTTAAGATGTGAGTTTCTTATGATGGATTACAAGATCGACCCTGCCCAGGCACAGTTGGTAAATTTTGGGGGTTGGTGTCTGCCTACAAGTTTGATATTCGATACGTGGGCGGTGGAAGCTATGCGTGTCAAATATGGCAAATCCGCTTCAACCGGAGTTTCTTTAGCTTCAATGGCTAGTTTTCCATCCAAGATAAAATCTATTTCCTGCCCAGTTTTTAGAGCATAGTATTGAATTTTTCCGACCCCCATAAGCTGATTAAAAAGAGTATTTTCAAATTGCGTTCCGCCAGAAAGCTCGGCCAATGTGTTGGCCAGTCCGGTGTCGCAGAAATATAGTTTGCGGGCCTTTACAATTTCTTTGTCAACGCTTTTGGTATATACGCCAACCGTCCTAATCAAATAGGTCTTTTCAAAAAACCGCACATAATTGGTAACCGTGGGACGAGACAACCCTGTAAGTCGGGAAAGGTTGCTATATTCAACCCTGTTTCCCACTCTTTGCGCTAGCAGTTTTGCCAAGGAATACAAATTTCGTTCGTCAGAAAAATCAGCCAGAGAGCGAATATCAATATTGACATACGAAGACATAATGTCTGATAGGATGTCGCGTTTTTCAGTCTCTGTCTTGGCTAATACCACTTGAGGGAAACCGCCAAAGCGAATGTACTCCTCATAATAGGCAGAGAGTCTGGCATATTCCAAGTTGTTAAATTTATTTTCTTGCCAATTTGTTTTAGAATACGGAATTTCTTTAAAAGTGAGAAACTCCCCAAAAGTTAAAGGATACAATTCAAACAGTTTCTTTCTACCAGACAACGATTCCGAGAATAAATTTTTGAGATAATAGGAACTCGAGCCGGCGACAATAAACTTAATTTTGTAGTGATCGGATAGATATTTAATGGCGCTTGGACTATCTGGGGCAAGTTGGATCTCATCAAGAGCGATAATCATTGGCCTATCTTTTAACAAGCCTCTGGCTATAAACGCCTCACGAATAGCGTCATAATTTTTTTCATCAAAAAGTTCGCGATTATCGGGCCGTTGCAGGTCTAAATAAAGAGAATTTTTGTTTTTGAGGTCTTCAAGAAGTCGCTGAATCAAGGTGGTTTTTCCGGTTCTTCTCATGCCTGTAAGAACGGTCACTAGGGGGATTTGAGCATGAGAGAGTAGCTTTGGGTAGATTTCGCGAGTATAAAACATATGTAATTAACACTTTACAGAAAGTATTACTTTTTGTCAAGTACATCTTTTTACTTTCTAGGTTAAGATGAGCTACCTATTGCGTTTTTTTTTGCTCACGTACACTTATTCCATAAAGATATGTCCCTGCCAAGAATGATTTTTAATGGAATAAGATTTGGGGTGCTTGCTTTGTGTTTCTCTGGTTTATTAATGGTCACTGGACTGACTGCCTATTCCCTAATTTCTGGTCAAAGTCTTTCTGATCTTTTGAATTTATTTG
>CAZQQZ010000015.1:0-18830 GCA_964595755.1 uncultured Candidatus Saccharibacteria bacterium
CCCAAGCTGAAAGAGACGGCAAGATTATATTTTGAGGTAACAGCTCCCGCGATCATCACAATTATGATGTATTCCCAGCCATGGAAAAAGAGATGAACTTTACCCGTTTCTTTAAAATAGTTGCGCTTGCTTAAAGTCACTTTCCAAAATTTGATAGGGTTAAGGGTAAACCCGTAGGCGGCCCAGAATTCGAAGATATGATCGAGGTCGCAGAGTATGGCCGCGGCGAAACAAATAACAACTGCTCGTGGGACGCGAAATAAAAAATAAACAACGTAACAGGCGATCGTCGCGAGAAGAAAATGAACGAGCATGTGAGTGAAGAACTTCATAAGCGAAAAACGCAAAGTGTAAAGCGAAAAGTTGCATGTTGCCCTTTACACTTTAAGCTTTACCTTTTACGCTTTATTTGCGGCTAAAATCGAGTAGTTTGCTAATAAATTTAAAACCAAAGAATCCCAGTTGCTTGACATCGTCCCAGGTCCTAACTTTAAGAATTTTTCTAACAATAAATTTAGGTTGAGTGGAGAAGCTGTAAAATTCTCTAACCATTGCTTGTAATTCTTCACTTGGAAACGGCGTTTTCATTACGCATTCAGTCATATCATACCTATCCCAGTCTTCCGTCAGAAGCCAATTGTTTTTCTTGCACTCGGCAAAAAGTTCTGTTCCTGGATAAGGGACGACAATGGTGGCTTGTAGACTATCCACTAGTCCTTGGTTGAAAAGGTCTTTGGCCAAATTTAAACTATTTTTCACTTCTTCCTTTTCTTCCCAAGGGTAACCGACCATGACGGTAATGTGTGGCTCAAGCCCATACTTTTTGGCCCAAATCAAAGTTTTCTTGACTTGCTCCACCTTCATATCTTTATGGATTTTCTCTAAAGTTTCCTGATTGGCGGATTCCAGTCCGTAAAGGAGAAATCTAAAATTAGCTTTGCCCATTAGTTCATAATCTTTTTCTTCTAATCCGGAATTAAACCTCATATTGCAACTGATGGTTACCTTCTTATTAAGCTTTCTATTTATGATTTCGTGGCAAAATTCTCTAAGCCATTCACCGCAAGGAAAAGTGCCGGAATCATCCATTATTTCTCGGACGCCAAAATTATTAACGAGATTTTCCACTTCCTCGATTGCGTGTTTAACGGAAGCAACGCGATAATTCCCGTGAGGGAAAAGGACCTGATTCCAAACGCAGAAGGTGCATTTGCCGTACCAACAATCCCTGGCAAACATGGTGTAGCTTCCTGGTGTGTGTTTGTAATTTGAATTTTTCTTGGAATATAGCTCCCAACGGGTGAGTTTTCGGTCAGTTATTGGCAAATCGTTTAGGTTATTTTCTAGAGAGAATTTTCCAGAATTTCCGATTTCCGATTTCTGATTTCCGATTTCAGGCTTTTTACGAAACCAAACTCCGGGGTTAAGTTTTTCGCCTTTCGTCAGATGATTGCACAGATTTAATAAAGAGAAATCGTAATCCCCGCCGGTTAAAATGTAATCAACCTTGCAATTTTCCATTGATTCTTTTGGCAAAGCTGTAACATGATCACCGATAAGGACAATATTTGTAATTTCCTGTAGCTGCGACGCTGTGCGTCGCCAATTGTTTTTAATCTCGTTTACGATTTGCCAATATCTCTTAATAACCGGGGTTTTCACCTCAAAAACAATCAAATTAGGGCTTTCTTCTTTCAATCTCTTTTCAAACTCTTCTTTTCCCCATCCTTCTGATGTGGCGTCCATCCAAACCACCTCATATCCTTGTTCTTTGAGAAGAGTGGCGGCAGAGGCGGGAACCATCGGATAAGCTCTCCAAGGTGAATTTGCCCATTGGAATTGCCTATTTTGCCCGAGTAAGGGTATTCCTTTTGCATCAGGAAGGGGAGGGTAACATATAGCGATTTTGAAACTAGTATTACTCATTTTATGGCTATAAGTTGACAAAAATCTGCTTTTCTGATATAATCCGATTATACAGATAATATCCTAAAAAAGAAAAAGGAGACACGAGAAATGTTAAAAAAGAAAAGTGGGGCGGTTCGTGAATATGCAGGAACCGCAGGTGTCGTGGGTTTTATCGTGTTTGTATCAGCAAACGCGCCGGGTTCGGTCCTCAGCAAAGTTTTGTTGGGGATTGCGAGCTTTGTCGCCTATGTGATCGGGGGATTGTTCTACGCTCTGATCAAAACGGGAAACGAAAGTATCCACTAATCCTAGCAAAAGGAGATCAAGAGAGTGGGCAACATCATTATCAACACTGGTTCTTTGCCACTAGCTATTATCGATCCGGAACTTGCCTTGATGGCGGCAGGGCGGTGGGGTTACGATGGCGGCTCTTTGTTGTTGACGCGCGGTGCGGGTAACCCACTCACTCAGAAGGCACCGAAGGGGGTTCCAATTCTCAGTTTTGAGCCCGCCTTCAATCCAACCAGTCCTTCCGATTGGTACAGGAACAGAAAGACATGGAAGCCGGGGGACCCAACCCTGACGGATATGCTTTTGTTCCCTGACCCTGACCGCAGTGCTAAGCTAGAGGAAAAGTGGCTGAGCGAAAGTGGCGCCACGATTGTGGTTCATAATGTCGAGGAGGCCAAAAGGCTTTCCGCCAGGCAAGACGTTGGTCCTAAAAGAGTTCTTTTTGAACTGAGTCCTGGTGTTAGGATGACGATTAGGGAGATCCTCGACGCCCTCAAGCCCGAGATTCAGAGTGGCCTGCGTCTTGACATCGATTTGTGGCATTTGAGGAGAGTTGAGTGGGAAGGTGAGTCAGAAAAGCCCGGGAAGAATTCGTCTACGAGATCGGGGGCATCTGGAACATCGAAGCTCTCGGATTGGCCAGCCTGGCTGTTTACTCCAGACATCGTGAAGATCATAGGGCTTGTGGACGTCCAGACACGCGAGGTCTCGGAGCTTTGGAACACCCTTTGGTTCTGGACGCGAGGGGGACAAGAAACGGAACTCGCACGGATGCTACGGAAGCTTCATGAGGCTGGATACGAAGGCCCGTACCGTGTGGAGTTGCATCCGTATGTGTGGCTTCTGCCGGAGAAGAAATTCCGTCCTGGTAAAGTCGGGAAGGTTCTTCGGATCGCAGCAATTGGGCTAAACTTGCTCAACTGGTGGCGGACGGCTTTCATTTTCAGTACGTTCGCAAAGGCTTTACGTCACCACTACTCTTAAGTGGAACCTACATGGCAACAAGCCCCTGTTCTTTGACATCCAAAGAGAACAGGGGCTATTTTTTTAACTCTTTGGCAAACATACCCATTATAAACTGGATCCCATACTCCAAATGGGTGGCGAAGACGGCGGGAATGAAGAGAAGCGCCACTAGTGGATTTTTTTCTTTAATTAAAACCTGAATTGAACTAATTATTAAAATAAATAAATACAAAGACATTACGCCAAGATAGCCCATCATCCCCCACCCCACCCACTCTGTCCCTATGTATCGATACATAACAGATAGAGGGAGACCGAGCAAAAAGAAAACTGTAAAAACAGACGGGATGAAGTAGCCTAATCGGCGGGACGTCTTTGGTAAGGCCTTCGCAAAGTATCCCCGATGAAATCCATACCTTCCTAATTGGATCAAATGCTTTTCAAAAATAGGACGGCGGTGATGGTATACCAAAACCTTTGGATCATAGACAATCTTCTTTCCCAATTTTTGGGTTAAATCTAGGCAAAGTTTGGTATCTTCCCCAGGCCAGTAGTTTGAATCAAATCCTCCCACCTCTTCAAAATCCTTCTTTCCCACTAACAAATTAAAAGTAGGATAGTCGTCAACGTAGCGTTTTGCTTGAGGTAAACATCGATAAGTACCAGCGCCTCCCGCGCCAATCCAAGTACTCCAAACCCAGCCTCCAACCCTTTCAAGTAAATGATCATCCGGCGGGGTTACGCCTGGTCCGCACACACCAGCGATTTTATTGTCTTCAAAGTAAGAAGCTGCGTTTTTGAGCCACTCTTTGCTTGGATAGGCATCGTCATCGGTAAAGGCAAGAATATCTCCTTTAGCATATTTAATCGCTTCGTCCCGCTTTTTCGCTGGTTGCTCCCTCAAACTTTCATTTACAAAGAACTTAGCGTGCTCGAATTTTTCTTCTATCTTGGTAGAGGTAAAGATACAAACTTCAAAATCGGGATAATCAAGTTTTTCGCACTCGGAGAGACACTGGCGAAGGTTAGGATTTATTTTCTCTACCGCGATGATAATTGAGATTTTTGGTTGCTTCATGGCGTGTTAATCCTCATTTCAAGTTCTTTATCGTACGTCCACTTTCTTTTGTTATTATCATCATAGTAACGCAAAATTTTAAGGCGGTAAAAAACGGCTAGGGTATCTTGGATCATTCTCAAAATGGGCTTTAGGTTAGCGGCGTGGGTGAGGTCACCGAAATTATATGTTACTTCGACGGGGGCCTCCTCAATTTTTGTAAACCCAAAGTGATGGGCAAGGGCAAGAATTTCAATATCAATGGCGTACGCCTTAACCAAAAGCCTTGGCATTACTTTTTCCAGCACCTTCCTTTTAAAAAGCTTCAACCCTGTTTGAGTATCTTTAATTCTAAGGCCAAAGAGAAGTCTTATTAAGAAGCGGTAGCCGTGGGTAGTAATTCTTCTTTGCAAGGGATAGTTTACTTTTGATTCTGGATGAAGTTTTGAGGCAATTACAATATCGTCATCGTTCCAGCGTAATTTTTCTAGAAGTAACGAGATTCCTTTCGGATTGATTTCCATGCCCGAATCCAAAAAACAGATCAATTCTCCGGTAGCCCTTGCGGTTCCATATCTTAGAGCATAGCCTTTACCACGGTTTGCTCCTTCGTAACCATACACCTTTATTTTAGTTGATTTGAGCTTACCTGCTTCCTCAAATGTGTTATCAAGAGTACCGTCGCAAACGACGATAATTTCGTAATCTTCTTTTAATTCTTCAAGGGCGTTTTTCACTCTTTCTAGGTCTTTGACGATTGTTTTTGCCTGTTTATAAGCAGGGATGACGATGGAGACTTGCATAATTTTTTGATTATTCTTTACTCATCCTAGCATAGTATCCGATTAGGGTTCCTGAAAGCAAAGTGACGCTTAAAACCGAGCTAAAAATCACCTCTTTGAAATTCTCGTGGAAAAAAAAGATGAGAATTGCCTGAAGACCAGCGAATAGAAGTGATACAGTGACAACCTTGGTTTTATGGATGGAAAGGAAGTAGTTAATCAAAAGAAAGCTAATGGCGTAGATCGAAATGAACAGAGCGAACATTCCAAGATATTTTGAGGCTTCAAGATATTTCACCCCAAAGAAAAACTTCATTACAAATTGGGGGAAGATTGAATAGATTGCGGTACATAAGGCACAGCCAAGACCAACAAAACCTAGGCTCGTTAAGAAAATCTTCTTGTAATCGGTTTTTTTGGCGAATCTTTCGGCAACTAGGGCAAACATTACCGTCACTACGGAAGTGGAGGCGAAGTAGATTGTGCGGCTGGTAAGGGAAAGGGCGGAGAAAATGCCAGCTTCGTACGGCGTAAAAAATCTTTTGACCAAAACGATATCGGTGTTGGTAAAAAAGCCCATTCCAAGGTTTGCCAAAAAAACTGGCAGAGCGTATTTTGCCATTTTCCCCCATTCAATTCCCAGTTCCTCTTTATACTTATTGAGCTTAGAAAGAGGAATAAATGTCAATAGATAAGGCAAGAAGAAGGAGAGAGAAAGCCCGACCAAAGCACCCTTCACTCCAAACCCTAATTTGACTAGTAAGATCGCAATAGAGAGTTTTGTGACCGCTGCGAAAATAGAATTTCCGGCAATAAAGGGAAACTTCTGTAACCCGTTTATGATTCCGTTATTAATTGTGGCTGGAGTTGAAGCAATAAAAAGAGAAGCAAGCATAACAACAAGTAAGGGATCGCTTATTTTTAGAAATGCCGCGATTTTATTTTCAAAAATTGCAAAGACAGTGAAGATTACAATTCCAGCGAAAAAGAAGTATTTAGATAGTTTGCGAAACATATATTTAATTTTTCCAAATTTCTCTTCGCCCTTATATTGAGAGGTATATTTAATAATAGTGGTGGTTATCGCGCTTGAGGGAACATTTACAATATAAAGAAGGGACATTAGAGCGGCCAAAATGCCGTATTTTTCTGGTTCTAGGAGTCTTCCCATGAATAGGTTGTAAACATAGTTCATGAAGCTTCCGGTCATTGAGCCTACGAACATAATGATGCTGTTTACGGCGAGGGGATTTTTAAGAATATTTTTTAGTTTACTCGCTAAATTGGACATTAATTTGTTCAAAATTGGCGGTATAGGATACCGCAGCTACAAGTACAAAAATGAGCCACTACTGAATTATATCAGTTTTCTTTGACGAAAACGGCGAAGAGGGTGTGAATGCCCTGCTTATTAGATAAGTATTCTTCTTCCCTTTTTCGATTTAGAAAATTTTTAAAGGGAATTTCCTTGCTAAAAAGCCATTTAAAAATATAAATTAAGTTTAAAGTAGTAATTTGGAAGAAGCCTCCTTTGATTTCGATGGTAGAAGGCTTAAAACCGACGCGTTCAAAAATCTTTAGAACTTCTCCAGTGTTGTAGTGACGATGACCTAAATACCAGGCGGGGTCTGAGAAGTTGTTGATTATATTATGGTGAGGAGTTGAGAGAATAAGTTTTCCGCCTTGTTTTGAGACTCGAGATATTTCTTCGGCGGCTACGGAAACTGACTTTTTAGGTAAATGTTCCAAAACTTCAAAGAAGCAGATTGTGTCAAAACTTTGTTTTTCGAATGGAAGTGAAAGCACTGAAGACTTAATAAAATTGGCTTTAGGCACCTCTTTTTTGGCAAGAGCTACATGCTTTTCATTTGTATCAATTCCGATTACTTTCACCGCTCCTTCTTCGGAAGCGTATTTTTCTAGCCAGCCGTTATAACAACCGATATTTAGAATGGTCCTGTTTTTAAATGGTCTTGCAAGCGCAAGACTTTTTAGGTGCCTTGGTGATAGGCGGGATGAGATTTGTTCGTTAAAAGAAGGCATAAATCACGTCGATTGCTTCCAGCCGGTTCGATCTGGTTTTTTTGGTCCTTTTATATAAAATCTTAATAAACCAGTGGAGTAAACGATCAGAGTTATCCAGCAAGCAAGGGGATGGAAAAACCAGGCTTTATCCTTGCTTTTCCGATAACCTTTCGCCGCCTGCAAAAACAAGGGAATGCTTAAGGTAACGGGCAAGATAAAGTTTAGAGCTTTCTTTTTGTTAACCTTGCCCCATTTATATTTTCTTTGCCCGAGGCTACCGTGATAAAAAAGGTCGTCGATTCTTCGTCTTTGTTTTTTTAGGAAAGATTTCAAGTCTTTACCGCAATAAATGTGAATGATTCCTGTTTTTACTTTAGCAAACTTAAACTTTCCTAATTTTTCCACTAGCCTTGTGGGAATATCGATGTCAAAGAAATAATCTTCCTCAAGAACATCGTTAAGGACTTCTCTTCTCCAGATAGTTCCATTGGCGCCAATGGTTGGTAGCTCTTGGTTTTCTAAAGTAATTTCAAGATAATTACTTTTTTCCAACTGCTCGATCTTCAGTCCGGTCCAGAGGTCAGTTAACTGGCATCTTCGATCGTAAACACCGGTGAAGTGACAATAAGGATCATTAGCCCCAAGAAGCGAGCAATACCTTGTTATGTAGCCATCTTCCTTGCGGTATGTAAACTCCCAAGGTTCCGCCCCAAGAATTTCCTTGTCGCAAAAAGGCTCTACCATCAAGGTTAGCCAGCTTTCATCCGGAAGAGTATTATCTGAATCGATCAAGGCGACAAGTTCATTTTTAGCATGCTTCAGAGCAACCGCTTTTCCGGCTTCTCCGGTTTTTAGAGGATTTCCAAAAACTATCGCCCCATAACTTTTAGCTGTTTCTATCGTTTTATCGGTTGAACCGCCGTCTGCAACGAGTATCTCGATTTTTTCCTTAGGATATTTTTGGGATTTAATTGATTCTAAACAGGTCACTAGTGCTTTTTCGGCATTAAGGGTGGGGATTAGAATAGAGATACTTGGTAGCTCGTTATCCACGAAGAGATTCTACCACAGCCAACTCGCTTTTTTTGTATCCGTCAAAGATCAAATTCTACGCGGTCTAGGTTTTTATCTGAGGCTTCCTTCAAAGCCTGGGCTACTTTTCCGTTTGGATTCAGATCTTCAATGTAGCCGACTTCCCTAAGGGGGATAACAATCCTATTTTCTGGTTGATGAATGTTTCCTGATAATCTTTTTATCGCGTATTTCCCTTCGGGGAGGCCTTCATCTTCTCCGGTAACCATATTAAATGCTTCATCAATCACCAAGTAATTTTCGGTGAATCGTACTTTTCCGAAATAAAGGTCTCTTCCAGACAATACCACTGTCTGGTACTTGGTTTTATCGATTATGTTTCGCTCCTGGTTCCAAGAGTAAACTTCTTTGCCAATTAAAAACCCTAACCCGACTAGAACCAAAAAGAAAGTAAAAATAGGTAATAAATTACGAGTTTTTTGTTCCATAATTATTAATTCGTACCTCCTTCCTGTATAACCTGGAGTATTTTGCTATCCTCGCGAAGTTTTTGGATGTAAAGTACATTCTCACGGCTAATCTCAATTTTTGAAGTTGGACCAAGAACGGTTTCTGTCAAAGCGATAGGCTTCATACTAATTTTTGAGGTACCTGTCCCCTCCGTTGCCCCTTCTTCTTGTTTTGAAGTCTGCAAGTAGTATACGTCTTTTAGAATAACGTAACTACCGTTTTTTCTTAGAATCTTCCCAAGGTACACCTGACCGTTGGTTAGAAAAATAGCGCTCGTTTCACTTCCTTCCTGTTTTAGGTTTAGAAGTCCCTTTTTGTCAGCGAAGTAAAATCCAGCTACTACAACGCCTAACACCAAAATTATCACACCCACGATCGTAACTACTTTCGCTATTCCTTTTCTTTTCCCAGTTATATTCATAATTTTTTTTGAAACCCACCTTCTATTCGGTATCTCTTGCTGTTTGTTCTTTATATAGCTTTATCCTTTGAACAACCACGCTGTTGTTTCTTAAGGGCTGAATGGTTGAAATGTTTACTCGATTTAGTTTTATCTCGTCTGCTGGTCCAATAGGATCGTTAATTAGGGGGTTTATCGAATACGCGCTTTCGGTCGCTTGTCCTCCGGCAACTTTAGGTTTTTTGGCGACAAAGAAAACGTCGGTCAAAATGATGTAACTTGGATCTTCCTTCTTGATTTTTCCAAAGTAAACTTGGGTATTTGTCAAAAAAACCCCCACGTACTCGCTTGTATCTTTTGCCCCCTTAACGTTTCTGCTTTTAATCTTGGGTAAAACAAGGAAGTAAAAAAGACCAATTATTAAAGCCGACACTGTAATAATAACGAGAAGGAGGGGAATTTTCTTCTTGCTCGCAAGATTCTTTTCCGAGTTAATGTTCATCATATTGGAGAAGTTATCAGAAGATGATGGAGTTGTCAATTAAAATTAGATCGGTCATAATATCGAATATGGATGTAATTTATTCGATCGCGGCTAACTTCGCCGGAGGGGGGATTGGCACGACCTCATATAACGCCGTTTCCGGAATTGACCGTCACAAATTTTTAAAAAAACTTTACTGTGTTACTTATCAGGAATCGGAAATTGCCGATGACTTAATCCAAAAGTACCCAACTGCCTTTTTGGATCGGGTCTCATTTTTGCCCCAAAATAAAAGGTATCTCGCTAAGGACTCTCTGTTTGATTTTTTTGTTTCTAGAAACGATCTAACCTGCGATATTTTCCACGGTTGGAATGGTCATTGTTTACGATCTTTAAAAAAAGCAAAAATGAACGGGGCAATTACTTTTTTGGAACGAGCGTCCTCACACATTAATACATATGAGAAATTGGTCTCGGAGGAATACAGAAAGTGGGGAATAAAGAGTGATGTAATTTCAAATTATTCAAAAAAGAGGCTCATTGAGGAATATAATACATCCGATTTTATAAATATTCCTTCTGAATTTGCCTATAAATCGATGGTTGAAAATGGAATTCCGAAAGAGAAACTTAATAAATTGCCATTTGGAGTGAACACAAGCAAGTTTAAAGCGAAAAGTGAAAAGCGAAAAGAGAATTTGGAGTATATGGTTTTGTTTGTGGGACAGGTAGGTTTTAGAAAAGGAATTCCTTATCTACTTGAGGCGTGGCAGAGCTTGAAACTAAAAAACGCCCGTCTCTATTTGGTCGGTGGGGAGGAAGAGGCGGCCAAAGAGTACCTTCGCGATTTTAGATCCGATCCAACGATTGAGTTTGTTGGTTTTACTAATCCCTTGTCTTATTATCAAGCGGCCGATATTTTTGTTTTTCCTTCGATTGAGGAGGGGAGCGCTTTGGTAAATTATGAGGCCTTGGCCTGCGGACTTCCGGTGATTACAACATTTAATAGCGGTTCGGTTGTCGAAGATGGAAAGTCCGGATTTATTATTCCAGAAGCCGATATAGCCTCAATTTCGGAGAAAATTAATTACTTTTACGAGCATCCAAGGAAAGAAGCGGAGTTTTCTTTATCCGCAAGAAAATTGGCGGAAGAATTTACCTGGAAAAACTATGGTGAGAGGTTGGTCGATGTGTATTTAAAAAAGCTTAAAAGCTAGAGTTTTTCATAAAAAACTTGAATTACGTATTCGAATAAGTAATCCTTAGAGTTTCCTATTATTTCTCTTTTATTATAGAATTTGGTTGATGAATATCAAGAAAATCACTTTTCTGGCGATTTTTGCCGCGATCTTTTTATTTAGCCTTTATCGGCTTAATGGTGGGATTGTCCTTGGGGAACCGGATGAAGTTACTCATTGGGAAGTAATGGAGAATTTTAAAAAGGGAATTTTTAAGCCAACTTCCTCTGGTGGTCCGTGGTATTATGAACTTCCTGGTCTACCTTTTCTTGGCTATCTGTTTTCCTTCTTTGTTCCAGGACGATACACTCCTTTAAGAGTAGCTTCTCTCCTTGGTTATTGGGCTTTAGGTTTAGGTTTTTACCTTTGGGGTAAATGGCGTTTTAGTCAGCGTTTTGGAATTATTGCCGCAGTTTCTTGGCTGATCTCCCCTCTTGCGATTTTTTATGGTCGAATTGGGGTACTTGATAGTGGAAGCGTCAGTTTTTCCTTTCTCAGTCTTTTGGCTCTAGATTATACCCTTAAAA
The DNA here is from genome assembly GCA_964595755.1 of uncultured Candidatus Saccharibacteria bacterium. Lineage (GTDB taxonomy): Bacteria > Patescibacteriota > WWE3 > CAZQQZ01 > CAZQQZ01 > CAZQQZ01. The sequence goes on from CAZQQZ010000015.1 coordinate 11,221, forward strand.
ACAAAAAAGTAAGTTTTGGGATTCTCTCCGGAGTATTTCTTGCCTTGGCGCTTTACATCAAGTATAGCGTTTTGGTTTATGTCCTTGCTTTTTGTTCGTATTTTGCGATGGATCTTTTCCGTAGAAATCTGCCTGGATTTTTCAAAAAGGAAACCTTCAGCCTAAATGCCCCTCTTTTTGCTAGCCTTTTTTCCACATTTATTTTGGTTTTTCCGATCTTTGGGCTTTTATTTTGGAAGGATCGTTACCTTTTCCGACTTCATTTCCTGACTAATATGAGTTTTATAACCGATGAGATCAGGAAGGCAAGCAGCGCTTTCAACATTTTTTCTTACAAGGAAGATCTTATTTGGTGGTTAAGTTGGCCGCTAGTACTTTTTATTTTGGGAGGATTATTTTTGCTCTTTAGGAAATACAGAAAGAGTCTTTTTACCCCAGCGAAACTACTTTTCTGGCTAACTTTTTTTCTCGTTTCCTTTGCCCTCATTCGCCAAAAACCATTTTACCCAAGATACGTTTTGATGGGACTTCCTTTTGCCATTTTGCTCTCCTCCTTGTTTCTTGATCGAATGTACTCTTTGCTTTTAAAGAAAGCGAAAGAAAATATAATCCTTCCTGTTTTTTTGTTTTTAGGAGCGAGTTATTTTTGTTTCTTTACTTTACCTGCTTGGAAATCGTCCCAGAACAACTTGGTTGAGGAAACAGTCGCTTACCTTAAAAGGGAAAATTCTGATAAAGCCTTAGTAGCAAGTAATTACTGGCCTCACTATTTTTTGGATGGTGGTAATAATTGGAAGGTGGCTTGGTTATCGGCGGATATTCGAGACGCAACTGTTTATCTTCCTGATGCCAAGAAAAGCAGTCTTGATCTTATTTTTCAAGAGGGAGGTTATGTTCTTTTAGAGGAAAAATATTCTTCATATAAAACAATGGTGGTTAATGATGCTAAGAAGGTGGCTTGGGGGCAGATAAGAAAGCAACTTTTACCCATCATAATTATCGAATCAACTTCCCCTAACTTTCCTTATATTAGGGCTGCTGGAAATAGAGTCAATATTTATAAAATTTCAAAAAGCTAAGCTTTTTTTGTTGATATTTTGGTAAAATAAGCTCATGGGTGTTGGAAAAAAAGCGATACGAAGCACAATTTTTGTGGCAATTGGAACATATTCTTCGGTGGCGGTTAGTTTTGCCACCTCCATTATTCTTGCTCGATTATTGGCACCGGAGTATTTTGGAATCGTTGCCTTGGGAGGATTTTTTATTGAGCTCTTTGGCAGAGTTAGGGAGTTTGGATTTGATCAAGCTTTGGTTCATCGCCAGAAGGATCCGGAAAAAGCTTATTCTACTCATTTTATCTTAAACAGCTTCGCTTTCTTTCTCTCATTTTTACTGTCTCTAATTGCTTCGCCAATTCTTCTCAAATTTTATGATTCTCAGGTGGTGGTTGTCTTTTTAATCTTGAGTTTTTTACTTTTTCTTAAAGGAACTTCACAAACCCCAAGGATTTACCTTGAAAAAGAATTGGCATTTGGCCGAGTTGTTCTTATAGATTTTGTTGCTTTGTTATTATCTTGCGCGATATCCGTATCTATGGCGTTTAAGGGGTATACCCTTTCCGCGGTGGTTGCCCATACCGGACTTCTCTATCTTTTTACTTTTATCGGATTTTGGCTGACTAAGCCTCCTAAATTATCCTTAAAACTTGATAAAGAAACAGCTTTTTGGTTTATGAAATTCGGGGGATTTCTTTGGATTGGCGGGTTTGCCACTTTTGTTTTATTTAAGTTTAACGATTTTCTGGCCGGCACTTTTTTGGGGGCGGCAGTTCTTGGGTATTACAGCAAGGCGTTTAATTTGGCGCAACTTCCCAACTCCTTTGTCACAAGCATTGCCTCTCGGGTGGCTCTTCCCACTTATGCCAAACTTCAGGGGGAAAAAGAAAAACTTGCAGACGGGTTTAACCTGATTCTTCGAAATATCGTTAGGATTTCTGTCCCAATTGCCCTTATTTTGTTTTTAGTTTCTGGGAGGTTTGTCCTCCTGCTTTTTGGGGAGAAGTGGCTTCCCATGGTGCCAATCCTTCGGGTTCTTTCGGTATATGCCTTCTCCAGGGCAATTTTTGACGACGCGGGGGCGTTTTTGACCGCAATTGGAAGACCCAACGTGGTTTCCAAATACCTTTCTCTTCAAGCGATACTTACAATAATCATATCTCCACTGCTTGCATGGAAGTTTGGCGTTTTTGGATTAACCCTAGGACTTGATTTAGTTTTAGTTTTGGGAGTTTTGCTCGCATACTATTTTCTAAATAAAGAAATAAAGGTCGATTTTTTGGGATCCTTCTTCCCAAGCTTTTTGGTAGCGATAATAACCACTTTGGGATTTTATTTTTTCGAAAGTTTAAATATCCGTGGAAGTTTATTTTTGCTTACCGCGCTCGATATTTTCTTCGTTTTAATGGTATATACTCTCGTTAGTTTTATATTAAATGGAAAGAGTGTGCTTCAGGATTTAGTTTTCTTAAAAAATAAATTCAAGGCGGTTGAATAAGTAAAAATATGAATTTTTCTGTTGTTGTTCCTACATATAATCGTCCAGAGAAACTTAATAATTGCTTAAGTTCAATTCTTTCTCAGGAATATCGGGGAGAGTTTGAGATAATTATGGTTGAAGATGACGCTTCAGAGAAGTCTAAACCAATTATTGATTCTCTAAATCAAGACGGGAAAATTCGATATTTTTCTCAAAATCATAAAGGTCCGGCCGTTGCCAGAAATTTTGGAGTAAGTAAGGCAATTTATGACTACATTGCTTTTACTGACGACGACTGTGTGGTTCCTGCTAATTGGCTCTCCGCGATTGAATCGGGGTTTAAACAATACAAAAACGCGGGGGCGGTTGGGGGATTTATGGAGGCTCCTACCGAAGTGTTAAAGCAGAATGTTTTTTCCCGATACGAAAGCTTTATGACGCGAACAGTTTATGGGGCCGGGAGTAAAGAAATCTTTGGGGGATTTGAGGTGCCCACCGGGGGGACCAATAATATCGCGTACAAAAAAAGTGTTTTATCAGAAATAAAAGGTTTTGACGAAACTTTTCCAGTTGCCGCTGGAGAAGACGCTGATCTTAAACTGCGTGTTGTTTCAAAAGGTTACAAAATCCTTTACATTCCTCTTAAGGTTGAGCATTTTCATTTGTTTGGATGGAAAAGTTTTATTCGCCAAAGCTGGATTAGGGGAATTGGTTCATACTACTTTCATCAGAAACACGGTGGGGGATTAGGATTATTTGGGATATTGGGGATGTTATTTTTGCTTCCTTTGATCTTTATAAATGATTTACGTAAAGGGATCCCTCTACAAATTGCGCTTCTTAAAAAAATCGCTTGTTTCTTTGATTTTGTTAGCCAGCTTAAGTGGATGATGATACCCAAGAAATGAAAGTAACTCTTTACGAAGTACTAAAATCAGAAGGTTGGGTGAGTATGGAAAGGTACGCCGAGAGCTTAAATCATGAGCTTTTTAAACTTCCCGATCTTAAAACATCTCTCTTTTGCCCAGAAATTAAAAACTTACCTATTTCCCTAAAAAGCTTGGCAAGATTTACGCCCACCCCTTGGCTTTTTGCTTATCCTGAAAGATTTATACTTTATCCTTTAAAAGCGCAATCGGCGCAGGGGGATATAAATCACATTACTGATCATAGCTACTCTCACGTTGTTCACTGGCTCGATCCAAAAAGGACAATCGTTAGTTGTCATGATTTGATTCCACTAAGGTTCGAGCAAGACAAACTCACTCTTAAAATTTATATGCAGGCAATTAGCGGGCTTAGGAAGTGCGCTTTTATTATCGCCAGTTCTGAATCAACTAAAAAAGACTTAATCGAATTTCTGAACATTCCTCCAGAAAAAATTGAAGTAAATCTTCTTGGAGTCGAATCTCGTTTTAAGCCATCTTTAGTGGAAGAAAAGAGAGATATAAAAAATAAATATGGAATTCCTGACGGAAAAATACTTCTTCAGGTGGGGAGTTCCCAAAATAGCAAAAATATTGAGGTAATTCTTAACGCTCTTTCCGAAATTGATGCTACTTTTATAAAAGTGGGAGCGGATCTAACGAGGGAACAAAGAAAAATACTCGAAAAAAATCGTGTTACGAATAAATATAAATATATCGGAAAAGTTCCTGATTGGGATCTTCCTGTAATATATTCAATCGCGGACATTCTTTTAATGCCTTCTTTCTATGAAGGTTTTGGCTTACCGGTTATCGAATCGTTTTCTTGTGGGACGCCCGTAATTTGCTCCAAAAAAGGAAGCCTTCCGGAAGTGGGAGGAGATTTGGCAGTTTATCTTAAGGACGAAACCGATCCAGAAGAGCTTATTTGTGCCGTTAGAGAAATTCTGTCTTTGAGTGTGGTTGCCAAAGATAAAATTGCAGGAGAAGCGATGAAGTGGGCCAAAAGTTTTTCTTGGGCGAAAAACGCCGAAAAAACCCATTTGATTTACAAGGATTTGATGGCTAAGCTATGAAACTATTAATTATCTCTCATGCATACTCTGCCCCAGAAAATCGCAAGAAAGCGACTCTTATTTCGGAAAAAGTGGAGACATTTCTCATATTCCCAAGAAATTGGCGTACTAAGCACGGAGAAGAATTAGAAAATAAAGAATCTGTTTCTAGAAATTTAAGCCTTTTTCCGATTGATACTTATGGTTCTGGCGACGGGGGGAGATATGTGTATTGCCCAATTCCCCTATTATTAAAGATTTTAAAGGCAAAGCCTGATGTGCTTCTGCTTGAAGAAGAGCCATTTAGTTTTGTCTCTTTTGAAATCGTTGTAATCGAGAGGCTCTTAAAGCTCCTTAGATTATTAAATCGAAAGGCAACTCTCTGTTTTTTTACGTGGGAAAACCTTGTTTTTCCTTTAGGATTTATCAGAAGTTTCGTTGAGAGGACGGTTTTTCTTGCTTCCGACAAAGGAATTTGCGGTAACAAGGAAGCGGAAATGCGAATTCGAAAAAGGCGTTTTCTGGGAGACACTTTGGTTTTGCCTCAATTTGGGGTAGATTTAGATCTTTTTAAAAAAATCGTTGCTAAAGAGAAAAACGAACTTAAGGAGAAACTTAATATTAAAAAGAAAGTGGTTGGTTATGTGGGAAGATTTGTTCCGGAAAAGGGTATTAAGACATTGATTAAGGCGATATCCCTTCTTCCCAAAGACTATATTTTACTCCTTGTTTCCACTTCAAAGTCTTTACCGGAGGAATATCAGAAATTTGCGGACGACCTAAATATCTCGGATCGGGTGCGTATCGCTTCAGGAATTCCTCATAAAGACCTCTATCGTTATTACGGAATAATGGATGTTTTGGTTTTGCCATCGGAAACGACCGAGACTTGGAAAGAGCAGTTTGGAAGGGTCTTGATTGAAGCGATGGCCTGCGGAACACCTGTTGTTGGCTCAAGTAGCGGGGCCATTCCGGAGGTAATCTCTGAGGCAGGTTTAATTTTTTCTGAGGGGGACGCCGTCGATTTATCTGAAAAGATTAAGGAAGCAAACAGAAATTCGGCAGAGTTTTCAAGAGCGGGGGTCAGAAGAGTGAATGAAAAATATTCTCTTTCTGAAGTAGTTACTCGCTTGTTAGATTTCTTAACTAGCTAGTTTAATTTATAGCCAACAGTGTTTTCATCTTCGAAGTATTTTTCTGCTTTAAGAACTTCTCGGATCAGGGTTTCAGACTGACCAATGCTTATCCCTTTATCTGAGAGGATATTTTTGTGAATAACAATAAACCCTACATTTAGCTTTTTCCTTAAAGCATTATTAGCTAGAGTCACATCAAGATCTTCTTTATCTGGAGGGTTTCCGGAGTTAAGAAAGTACTTGAAGAGAGGAATTTTAGTGTAGTAATCAAAGTTTTCTTTGGGAACTCTGGCAATTGTTCCTCTAAATTGAGGATGCTTATGAAAAGTTTGGTAAAACTGCAAGCTTCCGATGGGAGAATTTCCAAGCAACATGTTGCCACTATTAAAGCCTAAAGGAAGATCCAGCACCGCTTTTTTGCTACTATCTTTCGCAACCTCCTCGTAGACTTTAGGTGGTCTTAGATCGGTGGTGGGGAAGGGAATTTGCATAAATTCAAAAATGATAAATAGGATTGGTAGGATTCCAATCATGATTTTTAACCTCTTTTCTTTTACTTTTCCTAAGACTAAATCAAATCCCAGACCGGCAATGCTAGACAGGGTAAGTAATAAAAACGGATTCATTCGGGCGGTTTCTTGAGTTCCGCCAATTAGAGGAATTTTGTGAACCAAGGCGAAAGGCAGTGGGATGAAGATACTTTTCCCTAAAATTAGCCATTTCCATTGATTACCGATGTTTAAAAATGGACCGAGTGAAAGAACGAAAAAGGCAACACTAACAAAAATCAGCAAGCCCTTGATTCCCCGGTCTTTTAAGTTTTCTTTTTTCCAACTTTTAATAAACTTTACGATAAAAAACATCGCAAGAATGACGGTTGTCCACCCTAAAAAAACGGTGCCCTCAACCGAACCTTGATGGGGGGCAAAGGCGAGTTTATTAAAAAAAGTGCTGTTGGTGGACGGTCGGAAAAAGGCGACAAGATCGGCCGCCCAAACATTTTGTACCCAAAGAGGAGAGGACGGATTTATTCCTTTTCTATAGTCAGATAGGGTGGGAATTAATCCGGGTAAGAAAATAATTATGGAAACCGCTACCGCTATTAAAAAAGGAGCGGTAATTTTAATAATTTCCTTTTTAGATTTTCTTAACGCGAGAATGTGATAAGCGAAAATGAGTCCGATTAGTAAAATAGTGAAGGCGGTATAAGTTAGGTCGTTATATGCCTGAAGCCCTAAAAATATTCCCGTAATGATCGCTTCTTTCGTCACAACTACTTTTTCTTTTTCTATTGATTTTCTTACAGAAAGTAGAAGAAAATAAGTAAGAAAAGGGATTATCCATGTCGAAGATAGATTGATGTGCCCATCCATTGCTTGGGAAAAAGTATAAGGAGAGAAGGCGTAAATTGCCCCCGCGAGAAAAGCGGATAAGGTTCCCAGCCCGAAAATTCTTCTTGCTAGGATGTATATTCCAATTCCAGAAAGTACAAAAGAAATAAGTAAGACAATATTAGATGCCCCAACAACGCCAAGTATTGGTTGAAAAGGCAGGGTCATTGCCGAAGAAACGAAGGCGTTGGCATCAAATGTCAAAGGGACTGTTTGGGGGTAGAAAATGTAATTTGTGTAAAACGGGCTTTGATGGAGGTCAAAAATTGAGTATTTAAACCACCAATTGTGCCAGATATGATAAGGAGAGTCTTCATTTATTCCAAATCCGTGAGTGGTAATGTTTTTAGCAAGAGGGAAAGTAAGAAAGACGGCTAAAACAAGATAAGTGAGAGCAATCGCGAGCGCTTTTAAAAATGGCTTTTTTCCATCCATAATTAACATTTTACACTACTTACACTTGTAAATGTTAGAATGACTTGTAAATGAGGATTCTAATCGTCAATGAAAACTTTGGTGAGGAAGGTGGGGCGGAAAGGTACTCCTTGGATGTTGCAGACGCCTTGA
>CAZQQZ010000016.1:0-18268 GCA_964595755.1 uncultured Candidatus Saccharibacteria bacterium
GGCGCCGCGCTGGAGCTAACACATTGAAGTTCGACATTTTTTGTAAACCGTCAGCCAGTAAGACAGTTTTTTGCTAGTTTCTGTTTCTAAGGGGGTGTGACCTAAAAAGTTACGCCCTTTTTTTATTCTAAAAAATGAGGGGATTTTGTTGGCCTGCCTGGAACGTTCCCCGATTACATCGGGATTACGTTCCCACGTTAAATCTTGATGACAAACCACTACCGCCACGTAAAATTCTCGCTTTGCTCGAATTCACGTGGCACTGTAAAACTCTAGATTCACCCCGATATACCATCGGGGTTCATCAAGATTTTTACGTGGTGCCGGAGGAGGGACTCGAACCCCCGAAGACCTTTCGGTCACCTGATTTACAGTCAGGTGCAATTGCCACTATGCGACCCCGGCGGGAGATCACATCTTCAAATATACCACAGATTCGGTTTATTATATAAGTGTGGAAAGTTCAAAATTTAGAAAACATATTAGATTGCCTGATTATGACTATTCCTCGCCGGGATGGTATTTTGTAACCTTATGTACAAAAGGGGGGCAGCCTGTTTTTGCGCCGAAAATAAGTGAAAAATACGGATACGGAAAAAGTATTGTAGCTGCGCCATCACATAGCCTTGAATCCGAATTCGATTTTGTAGCCGCGACACTGTGTGTCGCCAATTCTCCTAAACGGAATTCTGAAATATTTATCAAAGTTTTAGAAGAATACGAAAATACACATAAAAATGTACTTTTTGATTTTTATTGCATAATGCCAGACCATGTCCATTTAATAGTCGATATAGAAGATAAGATAGAAAAAATTGGCGAGGCACAGCCTCGCAGCTACCGGATAGGAACGATAGTAGGGGCTTTAAAGGGTATGAGTAGTCGGGTAATTGGAAAGTCGATTTGGCAACAAAACTTCTATGAACACATTATCCGTTCTGAATCATCTTTGGACAGAATCCGAAACTACATCTTAAGAAACCCTCAAAGTTTAGTTCAAGACTGGTCCAAAATTGACCCGAAGCCAGTTTAGGATAGGGTATCAAATGTTTCTTCGGACCCGGCGCTTCTCTTTTTTCTACCCCAAAATCAGGCCCTCCCTTTTGTGAGGAGTCCAGAGGTTTAAACCTCTGTACAAAATTAATACTCCTAAGAAGAAAAGCTAGGCTACTTAAAAATAAGAAAAAATGTAATAGGTGTTATTTTAAGAGGAGGTGGCACGGCCACGTAACATTCTGCTTCGCAAAAGCGCACGTGGCACGGCCGGCAGGAATCGAACCTGCGTTACTGGTTTTGGAGACCAGCGGTTTACCACTAACCAACGGCCGTATGTGGAGCTGCCTGACGGAATCGGACCGTCGACCCCTCCTTATCACGTAAAATCTAACGAGCCTGGAGCCGTCTATCGGAGTCGAACCGATGACCCCCTCCTTACCATGGAGGTGCTCTGCCAACTGAGCTAAGACGGCTCGTGTAGATTAACGTGACCCCGTTCATCTACATTCCGCGTATGCGGAACTAGATGTTACCGTGGCCATGGAGGTGCCCCGCCTCGCCGAGACGGCGAGTCGCGACGGGTCTACATCTGAGCTAAGGCAGCCAGGGACCCCCACATTCTATCGGGACTTGCCAAACTTATCAAGTAGTGATATTCTCTCGAAGTTATGGCAAAAAAGGGAGCTCGTCAAATTCTTCATATGATTTGTGAAGAATGCAACACTCAAAACTATATCTCGGAAAGAAATCGAGATAATACCAAAGATAAACTTCAATTGTCGAAGTATTGTGGGGTTTGCAGAAAGCATACTATTCATAAAGAAAGCTCCAAAATGAAGTGACCTCTGTTTTGGTTTGTGCCAGCCCCAATGTTAGCATTCTCATGAGTAGGGTGCTTTTTGTTTTTAAACTTGCTTATTTTCGCTTTTTTGCTATGCTTTAACAAGCTATTTGAAGAAAGGGGTGGAGCATGAAGATTCAAGAAGCGAGAGATCGGATTTTTGTGGCGCTAGATTTTGGTAATTCGGACAAGGTTGCCAGCCTTGTCCCGTATCTTGTTCCCTATGTCGGTGGCTTCAAGATTGGGCTGGAATTGATCAGCGCCGTCGGGGGGGCCGCGTGCAGTGAAGCTTGTCCAATCTTTGCGCGGGCGGGTTTTTTATGACGGTAAGTTTCATGACATCCCGAACACGATGGCCGGTGCGGCAAGAGAGGTTGCTGGCTTAGGAGTTTTGATGTTTAACGTCCACGCCTCGGCTGGGGTGGAGGCAATGAAGGCGGCGGTAGCTAATTGAGGAGATTCACTTGTTTTGGCCGTGACTGTACTCACTTCATTGAGTGACAGTGATTGCCAGCTTATTTATGGCGCGCCAAGCCGAGACAGGGTTATGGAGTTTGCGCTCATGGCGAAAGAGGCTGGTTGCAACGGAGTGATCTGTTCTCCGAAGGAACTTGAGTTTCTTCGCCGAGAGCCCGCGCTTGCGAATATGCTCATGGTCACCCCGGGCGTAAGATCAGCATGGGCGGCGGTGGGAGATCAAAAAAGGGTCATGACTCCCGCGGAGGCAATCAAAGCCGGAGCATCCTTCTTGGTTATTGGTCGTCCGATTACCCAGCCTCCGGTGGAAATCGGTTCACCGGTTGAAGCAGCTCAAAGAATTGCCGAGGAGATCGCTGAGGTTTTGTAGGGAAGGGAGGGGAATTCTTGGCGCGAAAGGCAAAGACTGGTTGAAGGAAAGAACGTTTGGCGGTTCTAGCTGATGTGATTGCTAGGCCGCCTTTTTCTTTTCAGTGGAGGCTGAGTTATCCCAGTGTACTGATACTTGATAAACTAATCAAAAGATGTTATTCTCTTAACTCGTTATGGCACAAATTTGTGATCTTTGCGGAAAAGGAAAAATATCGGGGGTTTACGGGACGCACCGTCACAGCGGTCTTTGGAAGCATCGCGCTCCCAAAAGTCCTAAACAGTGGAAGCCTAATTTAAGAAAGGTTAATGCCTTGGTGAACGGAAAAATGACCTCTTTAAGAGTTTGCGTGAAGTGTTTGAGATCCCAGGTAAAGACGGAGACGGTCTAAATTCCTTTAATTATCCTTTAAATATCCTCTAGAGAATTCTTCCGCAGAAATCGGATTTTTGCCTTCAAGTTGAACCTCATCAAGACGGAGTTTTTTATATTTATCAAGATGGGCTTTTATTACTTTGACGAGGGTGCCTTCGTTTTTTCCTTTCAAATCTTTTCCAAACCGTTTTGCAATTTCAGAAAGGGTTGAGAAAGTTCCCGGCCAAGGGTAATACGCTCGGATTTTTCTTTCAATTAATTCATCTGATTCATTCCAATTAATTTTCCCATCTTCTTTTTCCAACTTTTTTGTGATCGTTATTTCATTTATATTTTGGGGTTTTGCGTTGTTAAATTGACTTAGATCCCCGGCAGAAACTCGGTTGATAATTTCCACTAGCAACTCGGCCCCAATGTTTGCTAATCGGTCGGTTAAACTATCGCCGGTGTCATTTTCCAAAATTTCCACTTCCTTTTGAGAAATAATATCCCCCGCGTCCATTTCTGATACTAATTTGATAATTGAAACGCCGGTTACCTCTTCTCCGTTTGAAATCGCACTTGGAACAGGGGAAGCGCCGCGGTATTTTGGAAGTAGGGAGGGGTGAAAATTAGTGGCTCCAAATTTAGTGCTTTCCAAAATTTCATCGGGAAGAAATAAACCGTAGGCGGTAACAACGAGTAAATCCGCCGCCAAATTTATGACAACATTCTTTGATTCTTCCTCCCGCAAACTTTTGGGAGTGTAAACAAAAAGGCCTAATTTTTCCGCCATTAATTTAACCGGTGAGGGAGTGACTTCACCGCGGTCGCGGGGTTTATCTGGCCTAGTAAATACCGCCACAATTTCAATATCTTTACAATTTTCTTTAATCTTTTTAAGGATTTCCGCCGAAAACTCTGGTGTTCCGAAGTAGATTATTTTTAGCATAAGGTAGGAGAATCAAACGAAAACAATATCGAAAATAACATAAAGAACAAAATTAAAACGTCAAAAAAAGTATGGTGATCACTAGTACTTTTTATACTTATTAAATTATCCTTGACAATAATTGTTTAAATTAAAGTTTAGGACAACCTATCGATCGATAGGTAGTTGTGAACAATTACAAAATTATTTCCTTCCAATTTTCCCCCTCAATTTCAAACAATTTCCCCCCTTGCTCGAGTACTTTATCAATAAATAAAACCCCTTCTAGGTGGTCAAACTCATGTTGAAAGCAGATTGAGGCCATTCCTTCGAGGGTTTCTTTGATTTCTTTGCCTCTTTTATCAAAATAAATTACCTCCACTTTATAAGGTCTTTCAAGCTCGCCATAAACGTCGGGTACGCTTAAACATCCTTCTAAAATACATTTATCTTTCCCAAGAGTGAAAAAGTTTGTCTCTTTTGATTTTTTAATGATTTTTGGGTTAATCGCCTCTCGGTAAACCTTATCTTTTTGCATAACAAATATTCCTAAGGACTTGCCAATTTGGGGGGCGGCTAGCCCTTGCCCTTCGGGATCTTTTTGAGTTTTCACGGTTTCCAGAAGATCTTCCAAACTTTCTTTTGCTTCCTTTGAGAGCGGAAAAACAACCTCTTTTGAAGGCGTTCTTAGAATTTTGTTGTTTCCCGTCAGAATTTTTCTAATCATATACACCTATTTTACCATTTTTGCCGAATTTTCCCAGTTGTTTAAAAGCCTTCTTGATGGTAAATTCACTTTTAATGCTAGATCCAATTTATTCGCTATTTTCAAAAGACATCGCACTTGATTTGGGGACTGCCAATTGTGTGATTCATGTCAAGGGAAAGGGAATTTTGATCCGCGAGCCCTCTGTTGTGGCGTTAAATAAAAAAACGGGGGAGATTTTGGCAATTGGAATCGAGGCAAAAAAAATGCTTGGAAAGACTCCGGCGACTATATCTGCTATCCGACCGCTTAGGGAGGGGGTAATTTCCGATTTTGAATCAACTTCCCAAATGATTTCTTATTTCATTAAAAAAGTTCACCCGGTTAATCCGGGATTTTCTTTCCTTGTTCATCCGCGGATCGTCGTTGGCGTCCCATCAAGTATTACCGAAGTGGAACAGCGGGCGGTAGTTGAAGCTTGTGAGAAGGCGGGAGCGCGCAAAGTTTTTTTATTAGAAGAGCCGATGGCGGCAGCGGTGGGATCCGGCTTGCCGGTTGACGAGCCTGCCGGCTCAATGATAGTGGATGTTGGCGGAGGGACCACAGAAATCGCCGTGATTTCTTTAGGCGGGGTAGTCGTCGGAAAGTCGATAAAATTGGCGGGCGATAAGATGGATTTAGAAATTGTAAATTACGCCAAAGAAAAATATGGCTTGTTACTCGGGGAAAGAATGGCGGAGGAGGCCAAAGTTCTTATAGGAAGCGCCGCTTCTTTTAAAGATGATGATAAAGTGGTGACGGAGATGCGCGGGCGGGATATCAAAAGCGGATTACCGAGATCTGTAAAGGTAGCGGCGCCTGAAATTCGGGAAGCACTTTCCCTCTCAATTATTTTGATTGTGGAATCGATTAAAGACACAATTGAGGAAACTCCGCCGGAGCTGGTGGCTGATATCACTCGAAAAGGAATTGTTCTGGCCGGTGGGGGATCGCTTCTTCGTGGAATTGATAAATTGGTGGAAGCAGAGACGGGCGTGCCGGTTCGGGTATCCGATAATCCAATGGACGCAGTTACTCGTGGTTGCGCCAAAGCGCTTGACGATGAAAAACTTTTAGATCGCATTCGACTTCATTAAAAATGTCAGCCAGAAAAACATATCTACAACCTCTGCTGGTTTTTGGGTTAAGTCTATTTTTATTACTAATCTCGGGAACATTTTTCGGGAAATTTATCCGCTTGGGAATTTCTTCTTTTTACTTGCCTCTAACTTCAATTTTTAATCAGGTGGGTAGGGGACTCTCGAACGAAATTATTTTTTGGAAAAATTTAAAAAAGCTGTCGAATGAGAATACAGAACTTGGGAAATTGCTTGCGGAGAGAAACTCTCAAATTGCTGCTCTAAAAGAAGTCAGAGAGGAAAACGAATTCCTAAAAGATCAGTTGGGATTTTCTTTCTCAACCAAAAATAGTGAAACTTTGGTCGCAGATGTGGTTGGTTTTTCGGGCGATGGTGGGAGTTGGTTTACCATAAATCGGGGGTTGGATGATGGTGTGTCCGTAAATGATGTTGTCATCACCGAGGGCTTTCTTATAGGTAAAGTGACGGTCGTTAACAATCAATATTCACGAGTGACATCAATTTTAAGCCCGGAAATTACCGTCAATGTTCTTGATCAGGATTCTCAAACCCAAACATCCGGGGTAGTCACTGGAAGGTTTAATACCTCCCTCTTGATGGAGAAAATTTTACCTGAAGAGATAATCAATATTGGGGACACGATTATTACTTCCGGGACTGACGGTTTTTTCCCTCGAGGTTTAATTGTCGGCAAAGTGGATGCGGTGTTTGATAGCTCTTCAGGAACCTTAAAGAGCGCGGAAATTGGGGCGCAATTTGATTTTAGAAAGCTTGAGCAAGTATTAATTATCAAAGCAAGATGAAGCAATTACTAATCGCCCTTTTAATTTCAATAATCATTGTTTTATTCCAGGTGGGATTTTTCCCCCAAATTCTATTTTTTGGGGTCACCCCAAACCTGATTTTGGTGGCCGCTTTCTGCTTAATTTATTTTGGAGGAATCAGAACCGGATTTTGGCTGGCCTTTTTTGGGGGGATATTTTTGGATGTTGAAACAAGCGGGAGACTGGGCTTTTCCAGTTTGCTTCTTGTTGGATTGACTTTTGTAATTTCTCTAATTGCCGATTTTTTGGGACGAAATCCTTTTATTTTTACTTTGGCGGTGTTTTTGCTGACTTTGGTTTTTCGATTAATTTCTTCTCCAGATCTGCCTTTTTCAATTTGTTTAAAAGAAGCGGTTCTCTCGACCGCATTTCTATTAGTTTTATATTATCCATTTAAACTTCTGCGTTCCTTTTTTTCTCAGAAATCATACATTCAGTTGAAGATGAAATATTAACCAGGGACGGACCCTGGTGGAAGGGCGTACTTGCAGTGTACATTTTTATCCGCGATCGCGGGTATTTTTGTACACATTCTTTTTGTGCGTACATTTTGTGACGAAAAAATGTCCGATCGTGCCAATTTAGACACGTTTGTACACGTTAAAGCGTCAAAAAATGTATGGTGATCACTAGTACTTTTTTGACGTATATATTTTTAAATTTGGTAGCTGCGACACTGTGTGTTGCCAATTCTCTTTATCCTGATTTATTTGATTAAATTCAATCCAATTGGCGGGGCACAGCCAGCCTCGACAGACGAGAGTCTAGGCGGGCCCCGCAGCTACGTAATATAAGGACGCAATGTTCGGAAAGTAGTACGATCGTGCCACCTTCCGAGCATATTTGAGAACAAAAAAATCGAAAGAAAAGTTTTGAGGCTTTCCTTTCGGTTTGACTTAACGATCCGATCATTCGGTGAAACGTCCCCGCGATGTTATTTGGCCTTGGAGTTGCTCGATGTTCTCCTCCGCTTGGGCTAGGCGTTCCGTCAGCCCCTCGATCTTTTCGTTCTGTTTCTCCTCCCGATCACGGTACTTCATCCAAAAATACTCTATGATCTCAAGAAGCATATCGATAGCTTGAAATGTAGCCCCATTGGGATCATCTCCTGTAGTCGTAGTTAACTTTCGGGCAAAGGCCTTCCTGTCATATGGATTGAGAGGACCTTCGATGAGGTTGTTGAGGTACTCTCGAGCGAGCTTTCCCAAGTGGCCATATTGCGTATCTAGATATCCGCCTACTCGTAACATTTCGTTCCCCTTTTCTTACTAGTCTATTTTTGTTGTAATATCAGTAACACTACCATTTTTTCTTCCAAAAATCAACATATAAGGCTATGGAAAATGAAATCAGGTTTGAAAATTTGTATACCGCCAAGCCACTTATTAATGGTCATGAGGATAGTTCTCCTCAAATAAGACCTTGGCGGGAAATTGCCCTTAAATTTTTTCTCTTTTTTGTCTTCCTTTTTCTTTCCGCTTTTTTATTTAAACTCCAGGTTCTTGAGGGAGCCAAAAATTTGGCATTAAGCAAAGGCAATCGGATTAGAATTTCGCCCCTTTATCCAGAGCGAGGAACCATTTTTGACGTAAATGGAATATCTCTTGCCCGCAATAAGCCATCATTTCGAGTAAATATTGATGTTTCGGAAAAAGAAGTCCCTCCGGCGACTTTATCCGCCCTTTCCCAAAATCTTAAAATCTCAAAGGCCAAGATTGAGGAGCAGGTGGCGCTTTCATTGACCCATAAGGAAGCGGTCGTAAGTTTGGCAATGGTCGATCGGGAAATGGCAATTAAACTTGAGCAGTTAAAATTAGAAAATGTTTTTTTGGAAACAGAGCCTGTTAGGGCCTACGGTAGCCCAGTCGAGCTTGCCCATATTATTGGTTATATCGGCGAGGTTGCAGAATCTGATTTAAGCAAAGATTATTTACTTAAGGACAAAATAGGTCGGTCTGGGGTAGAAAAAAGCGCTGAGGAATATTTGCAAGGCACCAAGGGGCAAAAAATATCGGAGGTCGACTCAAGTGGGAAAACATTAGGAAGGGTTTATGAGCAATCCGCGATCGCGGGTAAAGATGTTTATCTCTCGATCGATTCGGAATTGCAAAAAAAAGCTTATGAACTTCTAGAAGCAGCGGTTGAGGCGAAAAAAGCGGATGGGGGAGCGGTAGTCGCGCAGGATCCAGCAACCGGTAAAATTTTGGCCCTTGTAAGTTACCCCAGTTTTGATCCGAGCGCTTTTATAGAAGGAAATTCGACAGCGATAAATAATATTTTTAACGATGAAAGTAAGCCTCTTTTTAACCGGGCGATTAGCGGGGCGTTTCCTCCTGGGTCAGCTTTTAAAATCATAATGGCCTCCGCTGTTTCGGAGGAGGAAGTAGTCGAGCCGACTTGGAAACTTGATGATAAGGGCGGGATTAGCGTTGGTTCTTTTACATATATGGATTGGCAGGCGGGTGGGCATGGATTAGTTGATCTTCGGCGAGCGCTCCAGGTTTCTTGCGATACCTATTTTTACACGGTTGGTGGAGGTTATGGGGGCGTAACGGGATTGGGGCTTTCGCGTATTAGAAAATGGTCAGATTATTTTGGGTTTGGAGAAACTCTTGGGATTGATCTACCTGGTGAGGTTTCGGGGCTAGTTCCCTCGGAAGAGTGGAAAGAAGAAAATGTGGGTGAGCCTTGGTATATCGGAAATACTTATCATTTATCAATTGGTCAGGGGTACCTCTTGGCAACTCCGTTACAAGTTAATGGAATGACGGCGGTGATTGCCAGTGGTGGGGTTCTTTGGAAACCTCAAGTTCTGGAGAAAGTGGTCGATCGGGATGGGGAGACGGTTAAGGAATTTTTGCCAACCAAAATTAGGGAGGGGTTTTTGTCCAAAACTACTATTCAGACTGTCCGCGAAGGGTTAAGAATGGCGGTTGAGCCAGGGGGAACGGGATATCCAATGCAGGAACTTAAAGTTAAAACAGCCGGGAAAACCGGAACGAGCGAGTTTGGCCCCAGTGGCAAAACTCATGCTTGGTTTACGGTTTATGCCCCTTATTCAGAAAAATATGACGAAATGCCAAAGATAGTTTTGACGGTATTCTTAGAGAATGGGGGAGAGGGGAGTGATGATGCGGCTCCGGTGGCGAGGGATATTCTAAAATACTACTTCAAAGAGTGATATTGCATACTCTAACGTTTTGTTAATATATTTAGGATGCTAGATCAAAAATCAAAAATCAAAGATCAAAGACAGAACAAAAACCCAAAAACAGAAACAAGATATCGGGCGTTCTACCTTTCAATTAACATTATTAAATTTCTTGATAACCTCAGTTACAAACAATCTACAAAAATAATTTCCGATCAGCTGATTCGAAGTGTTACTTCAGTTGGAGCAAACATTGTCGAGGCAAAATCCTCCTCATCAAAAAGGGAATTTCTCAATTACTTTCAGATATCGTTAAAGTCTTCCAACGAGGCAAAATATTGGTTAGCTATGCTTCAGGAGCTACTTCCTGATAGGAAAGATGAAATTGACATCTTTTTGCAAGAGCTTAACGAGATATCAAAAATAGTAGGGACTAGCATTTTAACTATGAAAGGAAAACGGTCTCTTTGATTTTTAATCTAGTTTTTGATCTTTGATCTTTGCTTTTTGCTCTCTAGTTAAATATATGGAAAACATTAACTACTTACTGAGATTTAATCAGCTCTTTGACTACATAGGTCCGACCCGTCTTAAAAGACTTATTTCTGTTTATGGAAATTTAGAAAAAGCATGGGAAAATTTGGATGAAACCGGTCTTAGGAAAGTGGGGGTGGAGGAGGGGAGTATTAATAAAATCAAAGATCAAAGAGCAAAGATCAAAGATATAAATAAGGCGGAAATACAATCACGCGGGATTACCCCCATTGATATTGAACACAAAATGTACCCAAAAAGATTAAAAGATATTTATGATCCTCCTTATTTACTTTTTGTCCGAGGGGAAATTCTTCCCGAAGATGAAATTGCGATCGGGGTGGTCGGCAGTCGAAAAATGACCCGGTATGGGGAAGATGTTTGCAAAGAATTCGTCTCAGAATTAGCTTCCTCCGGGGTAACAATTGTTTCCGGACTTGCTCTTGGGATTGATGCTTGCGCCCACGAAGCCGCGCTCAGCGCGGGCGGAAGGACGATTGCTGTCCTTGCTTCCGGAGTTGACAAAATTACCCCAACCGCAAACCAGCAATTGGCGGATACTATTATTAATTCTGGTCGTGGGGCGGTGATATCAGAATTTCCTCTTGGCAAAGACCCAGAACCCTATTATTTTCCCATCAGGAACAGGATTATTAGTGGAATTTGCCAAGGGGTTTTGGTGATCGAAGCGGCCGAGAAAAGTGGCGCTCTTATTACTGCTTCTTGCGCGGCTGATCAAGGACGGGAAGTCTATACCGTGCCCGGTTCCATTTTTTCCCCAATGAGTTTTGGAACTAATCAACTTGCCAAGAAGGGGGCAAAGGTGGTAATCTCCGCTTCTGAAATTCTTGAGGAGCTAGATATTTCTCTAAAGATTCAAAATATTGAGGCGCGTAAAACCCTACCAGAAACGGAATCAGAAAAAAGAATTGTAGAAGTACTAGATTCGGGCGAAAAGCATATGGATGAGATTGCGAAAGCCCTAAATATCAGCTCATCGGTGGTTTCTTCCGACTTGACATTAATGGAGATAAAAGGAATAGTTAAGAACATTGGCGCGGGGGTTTATAGGAATGCTTAAAGAAAGCACACAGGAATAACGGGAATTGACGGGATCGAGCGGGAAAGATTTTCCGTGCCCTTGAATATGAATTTAGTAATTGTAGAATCACCCACAAAAGCAAAAATGCTCGATAAGTTCCTGGGGAAGGGCTATAAAGTGCTTTCTTCCAAAGGTCATGTTAGGGATCTTCCAAAAAGCAAAATTAGTATTGATATTGAGCACGACTTTACTCCGGTTTACGAGGAAATGGAAAAAGCCAAAGAAACGATAGCAATTCTTCGTAAGCAAGCGAAAGAGGCGGATTCACTTTTTCTCGCGACCGACCCGGATCGGGAAGGGGAGGCGATTGCTTGGCATCTTGTCCAAATCCTTGATTTGGACAAAGCGAAAAGTGTAAAGCGTAAAGCGAAAAACTACAAGAGGGTTTCATTTCACGAAATCACCAAAGAGGCAGTGGAGGAGGCGTTTAAAAATCCAAGAGAAGTAGATTTGCTTTTGGTTGACGCCCAACAAGCAAGAAGGATTCTCGATCGCTTGGTTGGGTACAAATTGTCCCCATTACTCTGGAAAAAGATCCGCCGCGGACTTTCTGCCGGTCGAGTTCAGTCCGTCACTGTCCGCTTTATTGTAGAGAGGGAAAGAGAAATAGAGAAGTTTGGTAAAGAAATTTATTTTGCTTTTAAAGCTACTTTTTCTCCTAAAAAAGGTGATAATTTTGATTCGTATTTAGAAAAAGTTGATGATAAGAATCTTGAGATCAAAAATACAATTCAACTTTTCTCGGATAAATATCAATATACTTCCGGATTTATCAAAACTGCCGATGAGGCAAACGCTCTCCTTTCTGATTTAACTGGCGCAAAGTACGTTGTTTCTCTAGTTAAGAAGGATGAACAAAAAAGGTACCCGTATCCGCCTTTTACCACGTCTTCACTGCAACAGGAGGCTAGCCTGCGCCTCTCTCTTTCTCCCAAGAACGCGATGCGGCTGGCCCAAAAACTTTATGAAAATGGATTTATCACTTATATGCGAACGGATTCGATCAACCTTGCTCCTCAAGCGGTTGATAAAATGCGTAATTTTATTGTCAATAAGTTTGGTAAATCATACCTTCCCGATCAGGGGATTTTTTATAAAACAAAATCTAAAAACGCTCAGGAGGCTCATGAAGCGATCCGCCCAACCGATTTTTCTGCTCTTGAAGATCAGGTAAGCCGAATTAAAAATGATTTGGGTCCTGGTGAGGGACGTCTTTTTGATCTAATTTTTAGACGGGCGGTTTCTTCCCAAATGCTTCCGGCAATTTATAATCGCACGGACGTAGAGATTAACGCGACCGGTAAAAGCGGAAAGAACTATTTATTTAAAGCCTCGGGAAGGAAATTAAAATTTGATGGTTTTTTAAAAATCTATCGCCCGAATGGGGACACGGAAGTGGAATTGCCAGAGCTTTCAGAGGGGGAACAACTTAATTGCGTTAGCTTAATTTCTGAAGAAAAACAAACCACCCCACCGCCAAGGTACAACGAAGCAAGTTTGATCAAAGAGCTTGAGAAAAATGGTATCGGGCGACCATCAACCTATGCTCCGATTTTGACGACCATTCAGGATCGTTTTTACGCGGAGAAGAAAGAGGGGCGACTTTATCCAACTGCGGTTGGAATTGCGGTTAATGATTTTTTGGTAGGCAAATTTGAAGAAGTAGTGGGCATTCCTTTTACGGCGGCGATGGAATCAGACTTGGACGATATCGCGAGCGGTGAAAAAAAATGGGTGCCGGTTTTACGGGAATTTTATAAGCCTTTTGAAAAAGATTTAGTCAAGGCGGAAAAATCTGATCGGGTGCCGGTGGCGGTAGAAAAAACGGGGGAAAAATGCCCGAAATGCGGAGCGGATTTGATTATAAGAACGGGAAGATTTGGGCGATTTATTTCTTGCTCGGCCTTCCCGGACTGTGACTACAAGGCATCTATTAAAGAGACGATTGGAATGAAGTGCCCAGATTGTAAAACGGGAGATATTGTTATCAAGCGAACTAAACGCCGCCGCGCTTTTTATGGCTGCTCGCGGTATCCAGATTGTAAATGGGCTTCTTGGAAGAAGCCGAAATCTGACGAAGCAGAAAAGCCAGAAGATCAGGCTTCCGCAGGGACGGACCCTGCTGAAGGTTGATGGTTGGTAATCCGCCAGAGGCGGATTGGTGAATTCTAGGTTCGCGAATGCTTACCAAGAATTCATCAAAATAAAAAGCCAATTAGGGGATGCCTAATCGGCTTTTGGAAACGAACGTTAGTTTTTGAGGATCAGTGCTCGTAGATAACGTCCGGACGAGACTAGCTCCTCTTTTGCCATCACCAGTGTGCTGACAAGAATCGTGATTACCGAGATCAACGGATTCTTGATCACGGATGGAACGCAGGCGGCGCACATTAGGAGCAGGATGCCCGCGAAGACCCAGACTTCGTCAGGACGCCTATCATCAAAATGATCGCGGCCCTCCATCAAGGTCATTGAGCATTGAAAGCCTGCGGAAGCGAGCAGAAAGGTGGTGGCTAGATTCGTATTGGTACTTAGCTCTGGTACGCAGGCAAGCCACATTCCTACATTAAAAAAGGCGATCGAGACGGCCGTCATCACTAAAGCCAGCTCTCTGTAGCTTTTCGCCCCCGCTAGGGTCTTAAAAGCTTTGTAGTTATACAAACCTACAGCGATAAGACCAAACAAATAAGCAAGCATTTTTCTCCTCTCATTTTGAGAATTTGATTGTCGCAATTATAACCCTATAACTACAGTTTGTCAATGTTTTGGACAAGGTTTTTATTTGGCTTGTGACTTATATCTTGATTTAGTTAATAAACGTGATAATATTTTGTGACAAACAGGTATGACGATCGGCAGTAACATTTGTCACGAATTTATGTTAATATTTTGTTAGTTTAATTAGTTTATTTGAAACTAGTGTTTTTAAATCCATACAGAAAGGAGTTCGGCGGTTATGAAGAAACTACTAAGAACAAGTGACAGAATCTTGATCTACGCCTCGTTTCTGGGAGATTTTGCTTACGACTCAATCAAAAATTCCTCTAAATCAAGAAATCTTCATAGACCAGCATTTCTTTTGGGTTCATCTGACGACGGGGCAATTACCAGAACAACTTACCGACTTTTGAAAGCAAACTCGCTTGAAAAGATAGTTAAAAACGGAAAACCATACCTTCGAATTACTCCCGCCGGCTGGGACAATTTTTGCAGGGATTTTCCTTTGTTTGAATTTCAGGATAAACCTTGGAATGGTTATTGGTCTGTGGTCAATTATGATATTCCAGAAAAAGAAAGAGGGGTTCGTAATTCACTAAGAGAAAAGCTTGTTTCGCTGGGTTTTGGGCAGTGGAAAAAGAGCGTATATATTAGTCCGCATGATTTTGGTGGAGATATTAGAGATTGGGTGAGTGAGCGGGAACTTGATTCTTATGTTTCAGTTTCTGAAGCCAGGGAGCTGTCTTTTGATGAAAAAAAGTTAGTGTGGGATGTGTTTAATCTTTCAAAAATCTCCGAAAACTACGATGAACTTTTAAAAAAGTATAAAGAAGGAAAGATTCCGGTTGGTAAGATCCTTCAAGAATATTTTAATCTTCTGTTAATGGATCCACTTTTGCCTAAAGAATTGTTACCAAATGATTGGCTTGGTTTTAAGGTAAAAAAGGCGCTATTAGGCAGTGGAAAGATAAAATAGTTGTTAATAAACTGTGACAAATAGGTATGACGATCGGCAGTATGTTTTGTCACAAATATTTTCCTTTTTATTAAATATATACATATGCCTATATATATTGGTGTTAATATGGATTATTGGATTATAGAAGGTGTGTAGGGTAGCGGAGTTTTTGATCCCAAAAAAGATAGCCGAGTAGGGGATGCCCTAATCTCGGCTTGCTGATTCGTTTTACACTCTACCAGATAATGGTAAGAGTATCCCCGTTATTGGTATCTCCAAGGATTTCATTTGGTGGCTCTTTAGAACTTATGAGAGCATTCTTTATTTTTTCAAGGATTACTCTACGCCAGAAAGAATCTTCAGTTTCTACTCGAATTTTGACATGGGTGTGGAAGTTCCAGTAACCCACGTCAACGACTAGGGTTAGTGGGATTGAGGCCTTTCCCTTAGTTAGGATAACCCAGGCTTGAGCGGAATAGGTTCTTTTGGGGGTATCTATTGCGACGCTATTCGCTCCCACAAGGATTTCAAGAGACTCGCCGAGTAGTAAGGCCTCAAAAAGCATATGCAGGGATGTTGCCTTCAGTATAGTAGCAGAGAGCTCTGATCTATTCGGAATAGCCACTTTCTCCTCCTCTTATTGGTGTCTATTTGTTGTCTGAATTATAAACCTATAACTACCATTTGTCAACCTATCAGGGACGGACCCTGACGAGGGCCGTTAATCCAGTTTTCTTGCTTTTTCCCTCTCGTATAGTATGATTGCCCAAAATATTCTTTAGAGGAGAAGAGATGAGAAGAGATTTGATCATGGAAGCAGAAGCGATTTTGGTGAAGATCGTTTCTCTCGTTGAGGACGCGGCTGGTGGTATATCGATTAATGAGCTTTCCAAAGCGCTTGGGGTTTCATACCTAGTGACAATGGGCGCCCTAAATCTTCTTTTTGCCAAAAGGGTGCTCACGGTCGATTCTTTTCAGATTGTACGGTTGGTTGGCGCTTACTACAGTGATTACCATGGCTGTGATGTCCTGGTCCGCTTTTGCCCGCACTGCAAAAGCTTCACCACTCAAGCGATCAACGAAGCAGGAGGTTGGAGTTGTCTTTGTTGCCAAAAGCTAACAACCAAAATGGAGGTGGGCGATGTCAGTTGATGTGGTAAGTGATGGACTTTATCCTGGTAAGCTATTTGTGGTTGAGGGAATTGATGGATCGGGAAAGACTGAGTATTTGAGTCTTCTTTACCGGTGGTGTAAGCAATGTAATGTTCCCGTTAAGGCAGTTAGTTTCCCAAGATATGAAACCCCAACGGGTGAAAGAGTTAAAGCTTACCTCGCCGGGGAAATGGGAAACCCAAACCCTTGGAAGCGAGCCTGGCTTTTTGCGGTTGATCGACTAGCGGCGAAGGATTACTTGCTTACCTTGCGGAAGATGGGATACTTGGTAGCAATCAATCGCTACGATATCTCAAACTATGCCTTCCAAGGAGCCAGATTTCCTAGCCCAGCCGCAAGGGAGCTTTTTATCCTCGCGGTGAGAACGCTTGAAAGGGGGATTTTTAGAATCCCAAAGCCAGATCTTGTGATCTTTCTTGATATGCCGGCGGATCTGGCGTTCGAACTTAAAAAGGAGCAGAGAACGCAGGAAGGCGGGACTCCCGATATTCACGAAAGGGATTTTCTTTACCAGCAACAGGTAGCCGCGGTTTATCATGAATTATATGCCAAATCTCAATTTGATTGGCTTATGATTCCCTGTGTTCATAATGATGGGTTGCTTGGTCCGGCTGAGATCTTTGCTTCTGCTAAAGATTACGCAAGATTTAGTCTTCCTGTCCTTGAACTGGGAGTACTGAATCTACTTTCGGAAGCAGGTGACACCGGTTTAAGTGTGAGGGATCTTAAGAGTTTGTTTCCTGAGGAGGAGCGATCACGAATTGAACTGGTTCTTCTACGGCTTGAGTGGCAAAAGAGAGTGTCTTCCGATCGGCGGAGGCAGAGATATTACTTGAGAGGAGGAGGTGGAAGATGATGCACCTTACGTTCGAGAACGCGAGTAAATGGTTTCCTGATGTCTTGATGTTTGCGGTGACTTATGATCCGGAAACAGAAATTGAAAAGGCTTATCGGAACTGCTGGCAATCGGAGCCGAGAGGTGATAGAGGGAAGTTTATTATCGCTTGTATAAAGCGTGGTCATCTCTCATGTCTTGAGTTTGCTTGCGCCACGATTCAGGTGGTTGCTTCGAGAGCAGCGACGCATCAGATTGTGCGGCATAGAATTGCGAGCTATGCGCAGGAGAGCCAGCGTTATGTTGAGCAAGGAAACACAACTTATTTGGTGGTGCCACCGGAGATATACGAAAATAATGTGGCGCTGGAAATATTCGTCGAGGCGATGAATTTTGCTTGGCGAGCGTATGCTGGGCTTTTGGAGAATGGAATAAAAAAGGAAGATGCTCGGTTTGTGCTTCCGAACGCCTGCAAAAGCAAGATTCTCATCAGCATGAATTTCCGGGCTTGGCGGCATTTCCTGAAGCTCCGCTGCTCAAAAGAAGCTCAGTGGGAAATTCGCGGTATCGCTGATGCTATCTTGATCCTGCTTCACGAACGTGCCCCGTCGGTTTTTGGAGATTTGTACGAAAAGTACATTCTCGAGAAGGACATTCCGCTTTGGACAGAGAGTGACTAGATTTATAATTAGCGCAATTTACCGAATTTTGGTAGTTGCGCTTTTTTATTTTAATTTTCCAAAAAAAAGAGCGGCCGAGATAAACTCGGCCGTTACAAGGGATAGTTATGTTATGCTGTAACGGTGGCATTTACTGCCGCCGCGAACGTTTTAAATTATCAAAGAGAGCTCGATCGCTTCCTTGATTCTTTTTGTGGCTGTTTCCAGTGTTTTTCCCTGCGTATGACAGCCAGGAAGTGTGGGAACACTCACAACAAAATAGCCATCTTCATCTTTTTCAACTATTTTCGAAGCGAGCGTGCGTATGCTGCGTTGAAAATTTTTCTCGCGGAGAAAAGACGGAGGGCGCGGATTGATGTCCGCGGAGGACGTCATTACTTTAAAAGTTCCTTTTGCCATATGCCAGTAGAATATGGGTTTTTATCTTGCTTGTCAAACGGATGGATGTGTGATAGATTAGCTGGGTTTATGAAATACAA
>CAZQQZ010000017.1:0-17541 GCA_964595755.1 uncultured Candidatus Saccharibacteria bacterium
AACTGATTTTGGCATTTCCAAGCCATCTGGAAGATTGGCCAAAAAAGCGCAGGCGCAAATCCGAAGGAATAGACTTCTATCCGGTAGCGCTCGAAAGGCAAAAAAGAGCCAGATTGTTAGAGCGACCACAAATTCTCCGGCAATCCGTTTTAAAATGACGGGCGTTACCTTCTTTACCCCAGCCAAAAAATCCCAATGGGGAATAACGTCTAAAGCAAAATGGGACAAGAAAGCTAAGGGAAGGGCTAAATATGGATTTGATACTTTCGTGGCGATGACAATGCCGGCTAATGTGTGAGGTGTCAACAACATAAGATTGATTGTAGATCATCTTAGAGACTGATACAATATAGCCAGCTCAAAACTCAAATGTCAAAACTCAAATCCAAAGTTTAAAACTAATAAACTAAGGGGCTGATTTCGGGTTGAGGGGTTTTTACATATGGTTTTGCGCTTTAAGCTTTGCGCTTTGAGTTATCAAATATGAAATTTCTAATTCTTATAAAAGATATTGCTAGATCAGTTAGGCCAAGACAATGGCTTAAAAACCTGTCCCTTTTTGCGGCAATTACCTTTTGGGGGGAATTATTTGAACCAGGCAAATTTAGCCTTGTCTCAAGGGCCTTTTTGATATTTTGCGCTGTCTCTTCCGCCGTTTACCTAATCAACGATATCGCCGACGCCCCAAAGGATCGGCTTCATCCTATCAAGAAAAATCGGCCGATCGCAAAGGGGCTGGTACCTTCCTGGCTGGCAGGGATGATTGCCTTCTTTCTTCTTCTTTTTGCGTTGCCCGTCGCCGCAAACCTTAACCGAGACTTCCTTTTAATGATCATTTCTTACCTAGTTCTTCAAGCTTTTTATATTTTTATGCTTCGAGATATTATCATTATGGACGCCCTCGCCGTCGCCGGCGGGTTCGTGATCCGAGTTTACGCTGGTTCGGTGGTCGCTGCCATTTCTATCTCTAGTTGGTTAGCATTAACCGTTGTCGGACTCTCCTTGCTCCTCGCTTTCGGAAAAAGAAGAAGTGAAAGAACCCTTCTTGAAAAAATCGACCATATAAAAACAAGAGCTACCCTTGAACATTATCCAAACGCGATGCTTGATGCGATTATCTCCATGGCTTCCAGCATGACAATTTTAAGTTATTCTCTTTTTGCTTTTCAAACTTCCCCAAGCGCTGTCGTTCAACCATTAATCGGACTTTTGCCACAAAGTTTAGCCGCCCCAAAATGGATGATGCTCACCATTCCTTTGGTAATTTACGGAGTAGCGAGATATTTATATGTTATTTATGAGAAAAAAGAGGGGGAATCCCCCGACCGCGTGCTTCTTTCCGATATGCCACTTCTTTTTTCTGTCACTTCTTGGGTAGCTCTAACAATCGCCATCATTTACGGGCTGGATTAAGAAAAATTACTTCTCTAGAACCAAGAAGGTTAGATTAGATTCAAGAGAATCTGGGGTAGGGAAAAAGCCCTCGGCGGAAAGGGAAATTGAGGCTTTGCCATTAGGAGGAAGGGCAATTTCCGTCTGGGTTTCGGAGGCATTAAAATAAACACTGGCAAAAACCTCATTGTATGAGTCATTCTTAACAATCAAAATCTGATAATTTACCACGTCAGCGCTTTCGTTTTTAAGCTCAAGCAGTCCTTCATAAGTTACTTTCTTTCCCGCGTAGGCGGTAAAGGCGACATCTCGCATCAAAGGAGCTGGCGCAGGTTGGGTAACGGAAACGAAGCCTTCGTATTTGCGCTCGGAAACGGCGGATAGAGTGGCGCCTTTTAGGGTCGCTGGAGCAGAGACTTTAAGATATTTAAAAGCCCCAAAAGGAGCACTAATCAGCCCCAGGAAGAAAACGAGCAAAAACATATTTAGAGCATATTTGGCAATTTTCATAAAATCATTCTGCGAACTTCAAAACTCTTTCTTTAACAGTAACTGTTTCCTCTCGCTTTGGAGAAGGAAAAACTTCCTTTTCGACATCGGAAACAATAAACCAGGTCGCCTCAAGACTAACCAAAAAAGCAACCACCGCTACCCACGAGTAGGTGGTTCCGGTAAAGGCCTGAAAGCCTAGAATAACCGTCGTTAACCAGGTGTAAGAAAGCCAAACAAAGGCGGAAGAATAGATTGTTTTTGTATCTTGGACTAAAGGTAGCATCCTTAAAGAGGCAAGCCGAGCGGATAGGCGGGGGGTAACATGGGTTTCATGAAGAGATCTAGCTCGAACAACAACCCACGCCAATCCCAAAACAACAAAACCAAACATAATCAAGGACGAATAGGAATTAGCGGCGATAAATTCGTCAGAGGAAGAAAATACCAAACCCGTCTTTGACATTTCCCAATTTAGGTTTAGATATTCTGCGACTAGAATAGAGCCAAGAACCTTGGCAGAAACCAAAGCGACGGCGGGAATGACAGCTTCATCAATTAGTTTTACCAACGTTTTTGAAACCATGGGCAGAAACAAAAACCAATAAACTTCGAGCCTAAACAACTGATACAATCATATTATGTTTAAAACCTCTATCCTGTCAACTGCCAAAAAGATGATTGATTTCGGTTACCTCACTCTTTTTTTCATCACCCCGCTTCTTGTTCTTCCTTATTCTCATGAACTTTTTGAGTTTCCAAAAATGATGTTTGTCTATTTCCTGACTGGGTTGATTTTAATTTCCTATGGCGTGTATTCAGCAGGTGGACCAGCCTCGCCTACGAGTCTAGGCGGGGGTCTTGTCAGCAAATTTCATATTAAGTCATTGATCCCGTTTGGTCTTTTTTTATCCGTAAATCTTATAAGTTCGGTGAATTCCATCAACAAATATACTTCAATTTTTGGATATTACACGAGATTTAACGACGGTTTAGTGAGTTTAATTTGCTTTGCAGTCCTATTTTATGTCTTTGTTAAAACGCAATTCGAAAAAAGCAAGGGTGGCCGGTCCCCTGCTTGCATGTATCGATACATAGATACACTAATAATCTCGGGCGTTTTTGTCTCTATTTACGCCATTGCCCAACATTTTGGCATCGATAAAGACTACTGGGTGCAAAATTCAGCCGCCCGCGCCTTCTCTACCCTAGGTCAACCAAATTGGCTCGCTGCCTTTCTTGCTGCCATTATCCCCATCTCCATTGCCCAAATGATAAACCAAAAAGAAAAGGGTCGTAAAATTGCTTTTTTGGTCACTCCCATTGTCACTTTCGCCGGTTTTTGGTTTACCTATTCCCTTTCGGGAATTTTGGGATTAGCGGGGGGACTCCTCGTCTTGGGGATTTTCGCCCTCAAAAGCGAGGAGATCAAAAACACGATGTCTTTAAACAAATACCCGCTTGTAATTCTCGTTGTTAGCTACATCCTAATTATTATTATCTTTCCAGGAATGTTTTTGACCCGCCTTAAGGATACCGGAAAAGGCATTAAGGAAAAATTATCCTATGTTGCCTACGCGGCTGAGGAAAACTTGGAAGCGGGGCCGGGAAATACTGCTAATATCAGATTAACTCTTTGGAAAAGCACTCTTTCTTTAATTAAATCTAAACCACTTTTTGGAAGCGGGCCAGAAAATTTTGCCTACGCTTTTCTCCCCAATCGCACAAAAGAACTTAACCAAACCACCGAGTGGTCATTTCTCTACAATAAAGCCCACAATGAATATTTAAACCTCGCCGCCTGCACCGGAATCGTTGGCGTTTTAACTTACCTTTACCTTCTATTTTGGCTGGGAAAAATCCAGGTAGAGAAGTTATTAAATGAGAAAGACAACCGCTTAAAAATCATTCGGGCGGGAATATTTTCCGGTTGGTTAACAATTTTAATCACAAATTTCTTTGGCTTTTCCGTCGTAAATACAAATCTCTTGCTTTTTCTACTACCGGCAATAGCCTTTTCTTATGGAAAAGAAAATGAACAAAAACAAGAAAAGGCAAACTTTATACCTTTAATCGTCCTTAATCTTTTGGGGGCCTTTTTGATCGCTCTCCCATTAGCGGAAACGACCACGGATATAATTTTCGCGGAAGGAGAAAGAGAAGAAGGAATGGGGAGTTATGAAAAGGCAAATGATTATTTTAAAAAGGCAGTAAAAATCAACCCGTTCGAACCAGCTTATTCAAGAGAGCTGGCTTTTTCTTTGGCGAAGGAAGGGAATTTTGAGGAGGCGGATTTTTACGCCCAAAGGGCATTTGCCCTTAATCCTTACAACTCTTTGTCTTTAAAATCCCTTACCCGTACTTATTTTGTGATGGCAGAAAGCGAAAATGATTATTATAAAAAAGCGGAAACGGTAGCTAAATATACCGCGAATTATATTCCGACCGATCCTCAGGCTAGTTATAACTTGGCAGTAATCTACTTTTCAGAAGGGAAATTAAAGGAGGCCAGGGAGGAGATTAAAAGAACCTTGGAGCTCAAACCTGACTACCTTGAAGCTCGAAAAGTATCAGAATCTTTATGATTTCTCGCCCCATCTTTAATCTTTGATATTTGATCTTTGATATTTTTACGTGTATCTATCCGCCACTTTGCTTGCCGCAAAAGAATCTGGCTTGGTTTTGACCTTAAATCCGGAGGCACGAACCATCCCCACCACCTCCGAAATAAGCACCCTGGTTTCCCCCACATTTCCAATATCGACATGAACCTCAAAATCGTATCCCCACAAGCCATTCCGATGGGACTCATCCAGAAATTTATGGGCAAGTTCAAGGGCGCAGGTGGCCTCCTCATAAATGCGGGTTCGCAAAACATACTTCTTGATCCTTTTTTCTCGCGACCAGAAATAAACCCCTCCCCCACCTAAGCGGTGAACGATAATTGCCCCAACAAAATCCGCCTCTTCTCCGTGATTTTTCATCTGAGAGTCAACCCCAATAATCACTCGGTAATTGGCATCCTTATTTTCCGCCATAAAGGAAGCCACCTTTTCCCGTACCTCCGAAAGGGTTAACGTGCCGTATGTTGGACTGTTGAAAAGCTCAAGAAAGGAATCAGTCATACTATGGGAGATATTTTACCACAAAAGGAGTCTTTTCCAAGCCACGGAAGGTTTTTCTACTTCTTTAACAGAAGCACTCTCCCCAAGAACCGGGACGGGCTCGTTTTTTTGAGAATTTTCCGAAACAATTAAGACCTTCTCATCCGGAAATGAATAGCCTAGGCGATCTCTAGCCTCTCTTTCCGTAAATTTGTCCGTATCTGCGTCAACAAGCGCTTCTTTGATAACCTCATTTTCCTTCTCAAGCGCGGAAACCTCTTCTTTAAGAACGTTAAACCTGTCTGCCCGAGAATAAATATCAAGAAAAGTCCTCCCCAAAGAAAGAACGGCGGAGCCAATTAAAAACAGAAAAAGGAGAAATTGAAATTTCTTCATAACGGGTTTATTCTACAACATCCTAAAAAATTGTATAATCACCGATGATGAATACTACAAAGATTTATCTAATAAGACATGCGGAACCAACCGCAAGGGACATTGACCGCCCATTATCGGAAATTGGTCAAAGACAGGCAGCAAAAGTGGCAGAAAAACTAAGAGATAGCGGAATCTCTTTGATTTACGCTAGTCCCCTAAAGCGAGCGCGGGAAACAGCCGAGTTTGTGGCGAACGTTTGCAAAAGTGAAATCGTGGAAAGACCGGGTCTTGAAGAACTAAACTGGGAAGTTTGGCATAAAGAGGGAGAGAAATGGGATTTTGTCACCGCCCAGGAACATCTTGAAGACTTGCCTCTTTTTGAAGAGCAAAACGCCTTCCTTAGGATTGCCCAAGATAGGGCCCAAGATCAAATCAATGCGATTTATAAAGAAAACGTCGGCCGAACGGTCGCGGTTATCTCCCACGGAAATGTAATCCGCTCTTTTTTAACTGGGATAATGGGCGCCCACGTGATTGGATTTTTAAGCCTGGATATCGCACTTACCGGGGTCTCTCTTATTGAAATGAATGACAGGGGGCGCTATAAAATACTCTTCATCAACAATTCTGACCATCTTTTCCCCGCGCCTTTAGCTTAACGGATCGAGCACCGGCCTCCGGAGTCGGGGATGGGAGTTCAATTCTCCCAGGGCGCACCACCCTACGCTCTTCGAGCTTCGGGTGGCTTCCAGCCAGGGGGCCGGCAACTTTTAGAGCTCCGGGCTCAAAATTAATCTATATCAACCACTTAATACCAAATAGCAGTTTTCGTTCGTTCTCCGGAAGAGAGCAAATATGCGACGGCCCGTCATTAGTCTTCCAACATACGTACCAAGGAGTCGCTCTTTCCCAATAATACACAATCAATCTAACCGCTGAAATCCCTCTTCAGCGGTTTTTTCTTGCCGCTAATAGGAGATTTATACCCTTGACATGGTTACAGAATCATTATATAATTATTAAATATGGTTAAGCAATTTATTAATAGCGAAAAATTTGTCAATATCCAACGGGCCCAAGCGGGTCTAACTCAGTTGCTTCTATCTGCTGAAAAAGAGGACTCCTTTTACCGCGTATTAAAAAACGACCAACCTCTGGGCGTTTTGATACCGGAAAATCTTTGGAAAAGCTTCTCTGAGGACATTGAAGCCCTTTCTTCCCCTTCTTTCCGTAACCGTATTGCAAAAGCCAGATCGGGTAAAGAAGTTATCAAAAGTTCGGCGGTTAAGAAACTACTCGGCTTTTAAGCACTATGTACTCATATGTCTTCAAACCTCAAGCGGTAAAAGACCTCAAAAAACTGCCAAAAAGCACCCAAATAAGGATATTTAAAAAGCTTGATTATTTTGTTTCAAAAGACAACCCTCTTTCATTCGCTGATCGACTGATAAACTTTGAAATCGGATCCTTTCGCTTTCGCATTGGTGACTATAGAATAATCTTCGATTTGGAGGAGGATACCCTAATCATTCTTACCCTGGGACACCGGAGAGAAATATACAAATAAGTACGGGGTTTTATTCTCTAGAGCAGTCAAGCATTTTCTATACCAATTTCCCAAGCTTTCCAAAAATACCTTCCAATAAATTTAACTGATGTTTATAAAAGTTTGGAAGCGCCCGTTTGGAATTTCGCACAACGTTTGCGTGTATGAGAAGTTTTGCCGACTTCCTTATATCTTATAATAGAGGAGGCGGAATTCGGGTGAAAGAAAAAGTGAAACTTTGAAAATTATTAACGCACTTTTTCTTGAACCTCATACACGCTGTTATTTGATGTTCGGCTTTTATACTTTTTTAGACAGACTAACAACAATAAATCCGATTCCAGACAAAATGGAAGCAATGTCATAGGCCAAAACTCCTCCGTTGTCGGAAATGTTGATTAGCCCGTTTAATACTAAAAGACCAGCGATAATTAGCAATGAAATTTTTGTCATTTTACTCATAGTGTCATTTTAAATTATAAATTATTAAAAATAAAAGCCAAATTTCACATAACGTTAGGGATATACGAAGTTTTTCTACCGTAGGGAGAAAAATTTGGAGAAATGGCGAGCCGAGCCATTTCTCGTATATCCCTTGTTATATGACCCGAGCGTAACGCAGTGAAGCGAGAGCGCAGCGGGGCTTTAGCGTATTTTGATGGCAATTTTATAATATTTTTAAAAACTTTTATTTCAATATTTCTTCAACAGTAGCATCTGCTAGTATCTTCATCGTATCAAACACATCTATCTTTTGTAAGATAGGATTAAGCAATTGTAAATCTGTACAAGCAAGCACAACACAATCAGATTTGTCAAACTTATTCATAATATCTAGCAATTCTCTTCTCATCGATTCATCTTTTTCTCCTACAACTAATTTATAGACAATTTGATTAAGTTTGACTTGATCATTCTCATTTGGAGAAAAATATAACATACCTTTGCTAGATAACTCTTTTTCATATAATTTGTGTTGTGCGGTGATTGCCGTAGAAACAATACCTATATTATCGAAACTTCTTTTTTGCAAAAATTCTGCCGTTTTTTCAATTATACTCAAAACTGGAATGTTAACGTTTTTACGGATATCATCAACGAATAAGTGCAACGAATTGCAGGGCATAACAATAAAATCTGAACCTGCTTTTTCCAATCTCTTGGCTTCTGTAATAAGATAAGGTAAGAATTTTTGCAAATTAGAATTATTTACAATTGCGTCCTTTTCTAGAGCATATGGCAAAGGAACACTTGAAATGATGATTGGAGGTCTTTTTGATTTATTAAGTTTTTGGCAAGAAAAAATAATTTCTAAATAAAACTTTGATGTTGTTTCTGGTCCGAGACCTCCAATTATTCCTACTGTTTTCATAATAATATTGTATCTTAATAAAAGTTTTTAAAACTTACGTTTTTTATTGCTATCAAAATATGTCATATAACTCTCTTTTATACGAATTGTTTTCGTAATTATATTTAATATTTGTATGTTATACGAAACAATGATATGTTTCAACCGCATGTTAAGTATATCAATTTTAAGTGTTTATGCAAAAAGAACTTATTAGGACAGAGAGAGAATTGAAGATCAGGAGTTATAGCCCCAAAACTATAAAAAGTTATCTTTATGGTATGCGGGAATATTTTGCCTTCAAGAAAACGAATTTGGAAATTGTGGATGTTGAAAATATTAAAGATTTTCTTTTGCGTTGCGAGCAAAAAGGCATTTCTGCCCAAAGCAGAAATTTATATCTGAGTGCAATCAAATTCTACTACAGAAACGTGGTAAATAATTCGCATAAAATTGAAATTCAATCCGCCAAAAAATCAAAAAGGTTACCTGTGTTTTTGTCACGAAGTGAAGTAAAAATAATTTTAGAAGCTCCAAAGAACCTAAAACACAAACTCCTCTTGTCACTTGCTTATGGAGCAGGTCTGCGAGTCAGTGAAGTTATTGCCATAAAAGTGCAAGATTTGGATTTTGAAGAATTGACTGTGCATGTCAAGTTGGCAAAAGGCCAAAAAGACCGGATCAGCGTAATACCAAAAGTTTTAGTTTCTGACTTGAAAAATTTAGTTGCCGGAAAATCAAAAAATGATCTTGTCTTTGCAAGCGAACGGGGAGGAAAGTTGACCACACGAACGGCACAGAAAGTTTTTGAAAATGCTTTGCGAAACTCTAAAATAAAAAAAGACGCCACGTTCCACTCGCTTAGACATTCTTTTGCTACACACTTACTGGAAAGCGGAACTGATGTGCGTTATGTTCAAGAGCTTTTGGGGCACCAGAATATCAGGACCACTCAAATATATACCCACGTAACCAACCCAAAACTTAAAAATATTAAAAGCCCTTTATAAATAAAAAACGGAAAAGCCTGTTTTCGATCAACTAACAAATTCACCAACTGGCGGTGGGAAGAGGATTCGAACCTCTGGTTCCGTGTTAGCGGAACGCTCGTTTTCGAAACGAGTCCGTTAGACCACTCTGGCATCCCACCAATTAAAGAAACCTGATCGGCGCCGCCCGCCTTGCCAAAGCGCAGCGAGGCAAGTACGACCACTTGGCTACCCTTCCAAAATTGACCTGCCACGTTTATCTGGGCGATTGTGGCTTTCCGTGCCTCGTAATATCCTTCGCTTTGCTCAGGATACACGGGGTTCCGTAATCTCTAGGCTTCCCGATGTAATCGGGATCGCCAAGATATTACGTGGTGGACCCGGGGGGAGTCGAACCCCCCTTTCCAGTATGCCATACTGGCGTTCTACCGATATACCACGGGCCCGCTAGAAGCTGTTGGCAAGTGCCAACGAGCCTACAGATTCTTGCGCCCAGTGCGTTTCGAGCGCAAGCGAGAAATGTTACTGGGCAAACACTTATTTAACAACGCTTCCCTCCGGCACTTCTTGTTCTGGCGCTAAAAGAACCGGACGACCATCATCGTCCGCCGCAAGGAGCATACCATAGGAAGTCTCTCCTAACATAACTTTTGGCGCTAAATTAGAAACGACAATTATTTGTTTTCCAAGTAAGTAATCGATTACGTAATCTTTTCCGATGCCCGCTAAAATCTGACGGGTATCGTTTTTTGAATCTGTCATATCCGGATCAGGCGCAGGACCAAGATCGACCAAAAGCCTAACCAGCTTTTCTGAACCGTTAACCATCGTCGCTTCTACGATCCTGCCAACTCGTAAATCTAATTTTTGAAAGTCTGCAAAAGTTATTTCTTCTGACATAATAATTTTCTGGTGGGCACGCCTGGATTCGAACCAGGGACATTCGCCTTATAAGAGCGACGCTCTAACCAGCTGAGCTACATGCCCAAAAGTTTATGCTGTGTGGCCTGCCACGTTTATCTTGGCGATCGTGGCTATCCGCGCCACGTAATGATTTGGCGAAGCCACGTTAAATCTTGATGACTTGCCATTTCCAGCCCCGTAATATCTTTCGCTTCGCTCAAGATACACGAGGGCACTGTAAAACTCTAGATTCGTCCCGACGTAAACGTCGGGGCTCATCAAGATTTTTACGTGGTGCGCCTGGAAGGATTCGAACCTTCAATCGCTGGGTCCGCAACCCAGTGCTCTATCCATTAAGCTACAGACGCATGTAAAAAATCTCTGATCTACTGGTATAGGCATGTGCTCTATCCCGCCTCGACTCGCCGTCTCGGCGAGGCGGGCCATTAAGCTACAAGCGCAAAATAATTTACGAGATTCGCGAACAAAAAAAACACCAACTCGGCAGGTTAGCAAAAATTTACCTAAAGCTACTCCTAGTCAAAAGAGAGCTTCCCGGAAATTCTATTAATTAGTCGCTCCTCCCAGCTCACCGGTGGAACGGTAATCAACTTTATCTTCTCCTCGAGCAAAGGTGTAAGTTTAGCCTTTACTCCTTCTCCCAAAATCATGAAAAGAATCTTAGATACCTGTTCTTTGGTACGAACGTTAAGACAAGTTACTCCGTTTTTTTCGGAAAACCAGTAGGAATCAAGCTGGTCCCAAAAATATTCTTTCTCCCCGGTAACAATTCCCTGAGAGGTAATTTGGTGAGTAACCATTTCCGGTTTTACGGTTGACATGGCGTAAAAAACGAAATATAGAGCTGCCAAAACAAAGATCACAAACCACTGCTGGGCAAAAGCGAAGATTAAGGAAACCACCACTGCTACAATACCCACGTTTTTCATAAATTCTTTCGAATGGGCAGTATAAGTTCTCTCTGGCGCTTCCCAGGAAAATGTTCTTTCCATCATAAAAAAGCACCTCCTTTCAGTTTAAACAAGTCTTTTATTCCTAAACGCCTGACCAGAACCAGTCTTCAGATAAACCTCAAACCTTCTAGCTGACAGCATTGATGGAAAAGCACAAAACCACACCAACTCCAAAGGACGAAAATTCCTAGTCGAAAAACATGTTCCATTTTCATGCTCTCTAAACCTAACCTTAACATCAGGAGTACTTCCTGTATAGAAATCTCCGTTTGATAATTTCAACAAATAAACGTAATACATTATTTACTAGTCCTCCTTCGCTAAAGCTACGGGGGACACTCCTAGCTCTAGTCAACCTTCGTGTGGACGTAGTCCACCCGAAGCTCGAAGAGCGTAGGGTGGCGGAGGAGGTGGGATTCGAACCCACGTGAGGGGGATAAACCCCTCAGCGGTTTAGCAAACCGCCGCAATGGACCGAACTATGCGACTCCTCCATTAGAAACTCTTATTGAACGGTAGTGAAATTAGAGTTTCTTATGCCACGTGGCCAGATGTAATCGGGCTTACGTGGCTATAAATCACATACCGTGATTGATTATACCACTAATCAGTGGGCAAAGGTCATTGCGTAAACATAACGGGCGCCTGCCTTTTTCAAAACCCGGCAAACTTCAAGAATGGTCGCCCCGGTAGTGTAAACATCATCAAAAACAATAAAATCCCTGCCTTTAATAAAATTCTCATCGGTTGCGGAAAAAGCTCCCGCCACATTTTCTTTTCTGGCCTCTTTTTTTAGTTCCGTTTGTGAGGGAGTGTCTCTTACTCTTTCCACTAAATCACTTCTAGCTTCAAGCCCCAAGCTTCTAGCTAGCTCGTTTGCCAAAAGTTCGGATTGATTAAACCCCCTTAATAGCTTTTTGACTGGATGGAGCGGCACCGGTACAATAACGGCTTCTTCACCAAAAGAAACTCCGTTTTCCTCCAAAGAGGAAGTAATTAAATTAGTGATTTCTGAAACCAAACTGACATAACCTTTATATTTAAGAAGATGAATCGCTCGAGAAACAACTTTTTCATGAAAATCAAAATAACAAATTATTCTTTCCGGATTGTTCCTGGTTCTACATTGAACATGAGTAAAACCCCCCAAAGCAGGACGCTGACAAATCAAACAATGAAGTTCGGCAACCGGACGCAAAGTTTCGGCGCAATCTTCGCAAAACCACTTCCCCACCCGTCCGCATTTTAAGCACTTGATCGGAAATAGAAAAGCAATTATATTTTTGTAAATTGTTCTTAACAAGTTATCCACAAGAAGATTATGACTGGCAAACGGCCTAAAAGCTAGACAGGGTCCTGTAGCTATATAACTTTTATAACCCCTAGTTTTTTATGTCAAAACTCAAAGCGTAAAGTTCAAAACTAATAAAGCAGGGCAAAAAACAACTATTTTTTGATTTATAGATTTACAGTTTGGCTTTGAGATTTTAACTTTAAGTTTTGAGCTAGTGACATAAATTCATGTTACCATTTACTAAGATGAGCTACTCACCAAAGTTCTTAATTACTAATAATATCTTAAGAAGCATCGGCTCGATCGAGGCGGCTAAGGCAATTATTGAAAGTTCGCCTTTGATCCCTTCTTGGGAAAGACAATTTCAAAAGGAAGCGGTTGCCCGGACGATCCATTACTCTACCCACATTGAAGGTAACCCGCTAAATTTTACCGAGGTCAAAAAGATTATTTCTGGGCAAGAGGAAGACGTGGTGGCCAGGGAAAGGGATATCCAGGAAATCATAAACTATCGAAAGGCGATGGAATACATTGACGAGATGGCCCGTAAAGAAAAGGAAGAGGGCAAAAGCTATTATATCGGCGTGGATTTGATCAAAGGAATTCACAAAATTCTTTCGGAAAAATTTTTGGACTCCAACCGTGGAGGGAAATACCGCGAGCACCAAGCCACTTCAAGAAATTCCATCACCAAAGAAATTACGATTGTTTACCCGCCTGCTGATGAAATTGCCGCCGGGGTAGAGAATTTTTTGGACTGGTTAAATTCGGAAGAAGCCCAAAAAAACCACCCGACTTTAAAATCTGGAATTATTCATCACGAGCTTGTCCGTATCCATCCATTTGATGATCTAAACGGAAGAGCCGCCCGAGTTACCTCAACTCTAAGTCTATATTTGGATGGGTATGACATTAAAAATTTCTTTAGTCTTGAAGAACATTTTGATAGTGACGCGGAAAATTACTATAATGCCTTAAAATCAATTGGGGAAAAGGACCCGGACTTGACCATCTGGCTAGAATACTTTACCGAAGGATTGGCAATTGAACTTCACCGAGTCAAAGATAAAGTGCTAAAACTTTCAAAAGACGCCAAACTAAAACAAGCGGTGGGCGGTCAGGTTTACCTAAGCGAAAGGCAGGAAATAATCGTTGAGCGCATCCAAAATTTCGGGTCAGTCTCAAACAAGGACTTTGAAAAAATGTTCCCCAATGTCTCCGACGACACAATTCTTAGGGAATTAACTGATTTAAAGAAAAAAGGAGCCATTAAAAAAGAGGGCTCAACCAAGGCAGCAAGATATGTATTAGGCTGATTTCACAAGCAACTACTGCTCAACTACAACATTGCCACCCCCACCCGAACTACTCTCCTCTACTTTTTGGCCGCCACTTTCGATAACCTCTTCGACAACCTGCTGAGAACCTGCACCCTCACCTGTCCCAGGAGCGAATTTTATTTCGCCGCCCTCAATTACTACTCCACTTTGCCCTCCTGATTCAGTGCCTGGAGCAAACTGCGAACCTCCACCCTCAATCACTATTCCTGCTTCTCCTCCAGGACCCGTTCCCTCCGCCCAAACATGCTCAACTTTTTGGAAGAATTCCGTTTGCCCCTCAGTCCCATTTACTTCGATAACCCTCTCCGCTACCTGATTAACCACCTGCTCTTGAACCTGAATAACCTCCTGTTTGACATCTTCACCAACCTTTGTCTTTATCTCCTCCATCGTTTTCTGCTGTTCGATCGTTCTTTCTTGAACTGCCCCCAAAACGTTTCCATCAGTATTTTCTCCTAACAAATTATTCTGTCTTTCTTTTATTTGAAGATAGTTTTGAAGTAGATTCTGAACTTTTCCACTATCCCCCTCTTCTGCGTAACCTTGAGCGGTAACCAACCTTTTTTCCGCGTGTTTTTCTAATACGGCTATCTTCTGCTCAACTTTAAAGGCGAAGAAATATTCTATCCCTTCTTGAATTTTTACAACCAGAGAGTCGGGAGAGGAAAATATGTCATTAAGAGAAACGGCGCGAGCGGGTCGGGGAAATAGAAAAGCAATGGTAAAGACTAGAAATGTTAAAAATATTGAAAGTCTAGGAAACTTCATCTAGTAAGAATAGTAACTAAAATATAATTAGTTTGTCAACAACACTTTCTACTGTTATAAGAGACGGTACGCTATCAATAATTGTCAGGTATTTGCTTGGCAATTTTTCGAAAAAACAGGTCTTTCTGAATTTGATAATTTCTTTTGGAAAAAGAACTCTCCACTTTAAGTTTTTCGTATTTTTTTAAGAGCGGGGGGTGTTCTTTTAAGTAACGGGCGATTTTTTTATCAACGATAGCTTCGTGCCCTTTCATTAAAATAACCTCAATTTCGAAGTTGTCATAAACGTCATTAAATCTCGCGTAATTATTTTCAAGACAACCGACACTTTTGTAGTGATTAATCAATTTCTCCAGCAATTGATACCAACAATTTTCAGCTGGATAAACACCTATCTCAATATCGCCTTTGCCGGAAATTCCAAAAGCAGTAGAGCCGCGGTGAGCTATTTCAAAGTCAAATCCTTCCAGTAGAGATTTTAGTTTATTAACGTACTCCTGCGCTATTACTTTAGATTTCGGATCATATGGCTTAATTAAGACCTGTTTAGTGCTAAATTTTTCGAAATATTCTTTTTTGAATTCAGGTAATCCAATCATTATTCCAATTAGCGAGTTTACAACAAGAAAAAGCAGATAAAGCGCTTCTCATTAAGCTTTTAAGGAAGGCCAACGGATAGTAATAAGAAGACTATCTTCAAAGACATTTAAAATATGATGAAGTCTGCCTTCGTTATAAATATAATCTCCCTCTTTTTCCAAAACTATGTCCTGGTCCTGTTCTGGAAATTTGATAGAGAGCTTTCCGTAAATCAAGATTGCCAAAGCCTTCGTGGGAACGTCGACATAAGCGCTATCTTTCGTCTCTCCCTTTTTATGCCTCCCCCACTTTATTTCAACGTCTTTACTATGAAATGGTAATGAGAGGTCAATAAAATTCCCAAGCACCCAACCGCGTGTTTCTGGATTTTCCAAAGTCTTCTTATTCAAGTTTCCTGTTTCTATTTGGGACATAAACAAATCACAACCTCTAACCACAGGTAAGTCTTTTGTTTCTGAATGCTTGACCTGAACCAGTCTTCAGATATTCCTCGAAACGCCTAGCCTGCATCCTCGACGGAAAAGAACAAAACCAAACCAGGGTTAGCGGACGAAAATTTCTAGTCGACAAGCATACTCCATCCTCGTGTTCTCTTAATCTAATCCTGACATCAGGAGTACTTCCTGTATAGAAATCTCCATTTGATAATTTCAATAAGTAAACGTAATACATTATTTCTAGTCCTCCTTCGCTAAAGCTACGG
Organism: uncultured Candidatus Saccharibacteria bacterium; assembly: GCA_964595755.1. Taxonomy (GTDB): domain Bacteria; phylum Patescibacteriota; class WWE3; order CAZQQZ01; family CAZQQZ01; genus CAZQQZ01. The sequence goes on from CAZQQZ010000017.1 coordinate 15,832, forward strand.
GGGACACTCCTAGCTCTAATCTCGCTTCGTAAGTGGTCTCGACCACCCGAAGCTCGAAGAGCGTAGGGTGGCGGAGGAGGTGGGATTCGAACCCACGGTAGCCTTACGGCTACGAACGCCTTCCAAGCGTTTCCCTTACAGCCACTTGGGTACTCCTCCTAAACTTTGCTTATGATCCCCTACTACGCTAGAATCCGCTTGATTATACTAATAATTCTCATTCCTGTCATTTAAATATGGAAAACCAAGTCCAGGAAGTAAAATCAAGGATAGACATTGTTGAGCTGATTAGATCCTATATTCCCTTACAGAAGGGCGGAAAGAACTTTAAGGCCCTTTGTCCATTTCATAATGAGCACACTCCCTCTTTTATGGTTTCCTCCCAACTTCAATCCTTTAAATGCTTTGGATGCAATAAGTCGGGGGACGCGATCACTTTTATTGAAGAAATTGAAGGGGTTGAGTTTCCAGAAGCTTTACGGATGCTGGCCGAACGGGCAGGGATAAAATTAAAAGAGGTCAAAGAAGCACCAGAGCAATCAAGAAAGCAAAAGTTATTTGAAATAAACCATTTGGCAGAAGAGTATTTTAATTTTCTTTTGACTAAACATAAATTCGGTAAAGTGGCTCTTGATTACCTTAAAAATAGAGGGCTGAAAGAAGAAACTATAAAAGTATTTGGTATCGGATACTCCCCCAACTCTTGGGATTCTTTGGGAAATTTCTTACTGAAAAAAGGCTATTTCCTGGAAGATATTGTCGCTTCAGGGCTTGCGATTACCAAAGAAGGCGGCCGTCATTTTTACGATCGTTTTCGCGGGCGAGTAATGTTCCCCTACCGAGATTCCCAAGGACGGACAATTGGATTCTCTGCCAGAATCTTAGAGGCAGAGAAAGATCAGCCAAAATACATTAACACCCCCCAAACACCAATTTACGATAAAGGTAGTTCCCTTTATGGAATTGATTTAGGTAAAACTGAAATTAAAAAAGCGGATGAAGCGATTGTGGTTGAAGGACAGATGGATATGATTTCTCCCTTTCAGGCAGGCGTTAAAAATATTGTGGCTGCCGGAGGGACTAGTTTAACCCAAAATCAGCTAAGGGTCCTTCTTCGCTATAGCAAAAATCTGGCTCTTTGTTTTGACACGGATTTTGCGGGGGATTCTGCTTCCCAAAGGGGAATTGAAGTGGCGGAAGAGCTGGAGATGAATATTCGGGTAGTTACTTTACCAAAAGAATTTAAAGACGCGGACGAAGTAGTCAAAAAAGATCCGGAAATATTCAAAAAAGCGATCGAGGAAGCCAAACCTATTAACGATTTTTATTTTGATTCCGCCCTATCCCGTTATAACCAAAAGACTGCCCTCGGAAAAAAACAAATTGGGGAGTTCTTGATCCCGAAAATTGGGAAAATAAAAAATGAAATTGAAAAAAATCATTATATAAAATGGCTGGCGGATGAAATCGAAACGGGTGAAGAAATCATTTACAAGGAACTTACCGGGAAAGCGGAAAAAAAAGATGAGCGAGAAAAAATTTCCCCCAATAACCCTTTCTTGGACCCTTCCTATAAAAAGGCCAATCTTGAGGAGTATATGATTTCTCTCCTTCTTAAGGCGCCTCTTGAGGAGACGCAACGGGTAATTTATAAGATTGGCCAAAATGATTTTAGCGAGACGAGCATCTTAAATATCTTTACGGAACTTA
>CAZQQZ010000018.1:0-17454 GCA_964595755.1 uncultured Candidatus Saccharibacteria bacterium
TTGAGGTAGAGCTCCACCTGGAGTCTGCCCCATCCCACTGCAGGGCGGGAGGGGTGGAAGCCCACACTCCGCCGCGTAAGCTGCTTTAACATTGTGAAAACTCACTTCAGGTCCTTTTTTCCATTTCAATTTCCCAGAAGAGTCCAATACAATCAAATTGGGAGCGGCGGGGACATAAATCAACCCGTCAGCGCCAATAGCTGGCGAACCAACCCGCATCGCTTCTGTGTCATATTTCCATTTTAAAGTCCCGTCGGGATTAAAGGCATATAGATTACTATCCGGGCCGGCATGGGCATCGCCACCTCCTAGATAAATTATCCCTTTCTGATCAATACTGGCCGGATAGGATATTGCCCCCTCAGTTTTATATTTCCATTTTAGAGCCCCGTCTTTATTTATTGCGTAAAAATAGCCGTCCCAACTGCCCTGGTAAATAGTTCCATCGGGTCCCACAGTCAGCCCAATAATCGTATCCCCATTAGTTTTAAATTCCCATTTCTCTTCCCCGTTTTTATCCAAAGCAACGACCTTGTCCCCGGAAAGAAAATAAAGCGCCCCGTCCTCCGAGAGAGCCGGTCCTTGAGTTCTTTGATAACTTTTTGACCAGATTTCACCTCCATTTTTATCCAAGGCAAATATTTTTCCCGCCCCCGCAACATAAATAGTCCCATCGGAAGAAATTACAACGCTGCTCGGATCACTGCCTTGCAGTTTTCCCAAGAGAAATTTCCACTTCAAAATGGCTTTTTTCGGGCCGATTACGTCAGCATATCCAGTGTGAAGGTAACTTCCATGAAATTGTGACCAAGGATGGATACTCAATTGTTCCGAGGGAGTTAGAAATGAGGGAGCAGCAGATTTCTGAGAAATAAAGTAGATACCAACCCCACCAACAAGTACTAAGATTAAAATTATTATGAAAATGGTTAGTTTCTTCATAATTTGACCTACTTATTTCATAGTATCAGATATTCTAGTAATGTCCTAATAAAAAGCTAGGAGCCCTTCAAATAGGCTTTTCTTTTATCTTCTGGAAGTCTTTCGATTGCATAGCGAAGCGCGGTGCGAGGCAATTTCTTTAAGTTTTTCTTCAGAAATGACTCAAGGACAGCCTGATCGCGCTTGCCAACTTCCCTTAACATCCAGCCAACTGCCTTGTGGATTAAATCTTCTTTATCTGAAAGTAAAAGTTCGGAGATGTCATAAAGCGATAGGTCCAAAAATTTCTTGGCAACTGACCTAGTTTCCTCCGTCTTTAAACCCAAAAATTGATCCCCTTCCGCGTATTCCCCCGGACCTGTTTTAAAGAATCGACAAAGAATCTTTGCCTTCTCCGGCCTCTCAAACTTCCTGAGTTCTTTTTTGATTTCAATTACTGACATATCAAAAACTGGTCGGGGTGGTCTGCCTGAGGCAGACGGCCTCCCCTATTACATCGGGACGCGTTACCAAATCATTAAAAATCATGGTCGGGGTAGCCAGACTCGAACTGGCGACCTCCAGTACCCCATACTGGCGCGCTGCCAACTACGCTATACCCCGTTGATGATACTTTTCAAAAAACCTCTACCCTTCCCTGATTTTAAATACTTCTCTCTTCTCAAAGCTTCCAACTTAGATTCAAATATCTCCTTATGCACAAGCTCCCAAGGTCCTTTCCCTCTTGTCCAAGAACTTAGTCCATTATTGTGATAATACAACCGTTTTTCCAAATCCGAAGTTACACCTTTGTAAAACTCGCCATCCGGATTTGAAATGACATAAACAATGTAATTCATTAAATTACTGGTCGGGGTGGTCTGCCTAAGGCAGACGGCCTCCAGTACCCCATACTGGCGCGCTGCCAACTGCGCCACACCCTGATAATTTAATATTGATATTATAGCAAATCAAGAACAAAGAAATTGGCGACACAAGTGTCGCAGCTACAAGAAAATACCACTTCAAAATAAAGCGGGCGAATTGGCGGTCGCCTCAGGCGGCCGCAGCTACCCTTCGACAAGCTCAAGGTAAACTACAAAATCGTAAATTAAGATTAACGCTTTGAGTATTGGGGCGCTTTGCGCGCTTTGCGAAGATACGGCTTCTTGCGCTCGACTTCCCTTGGATCCCTGCGCAATAAACCCTTTGTGCTAAGAAGCGGTCTAAAAGTTTCGTTAAAATCAACTAAAGATCTGGCAAACGCCAAAGTAGCCGCTTCAATTTGGGCTTCTTTTCCGCCTCCGGTCACTTTCATGGTGGCGGTAAAACGAGCAAGCGGATGAGAGATTCCCACGGTAAAGAAAGGTTCAAGATAAGCTTCCTTTGCGCGTTCTCCCAAAAAATATGCCTCAATCGGCATTTCATTTACAGTAAAAGGATTTGTTTCTGTCTTTTTATCAAAAAGCCAAACACGGGCGGTGGCGCGTTTCCTGCGACCTAACCCATGAAAAAACTTCTCTTTAATTTTAGGTTTACTTTCTTTTTCCATAAAGATTTACTTTCCGACTTGCGCCTTGTGAGGATTTTCCGGCCCTTTATAAATATAAAGATTTTTAATTCTTTCGTCTTGAAGCTTGTTCTTAGGAAGCATCCCTAAAACTGCCCGTCTTAAAGCTTCTTCGGGGCGTCTAGCAAGCAGGTCTCCTAAAGTTTCGCTCTTTAGGCCAGCCGGATAATTTGAGTGACGGTAATAAATTTTATCTGTTAGCTTTTTGCCAGTGACCACAATTTTCTCAGCATTTACGACCACAACTTTATCTCCACAATCCAAATTAGGAGCATAATTAGATTTATTTTTTCCTAAAATTAAAGCGACAATCTCAGAAGCAATCCGACCAAGGATTTTACCTTCGGCATCAATTAAATGCCAAGCAACTTTAATGTCTTTAATTTTGGTGGAGCTTGTCTTGATCATATAAATTACTCCTTAACTTCTTTTTTAGTCACCTTTGCTACTTTGGCTTTCTTTTCTTTTACCACTTTCTTATCTTTTGAATCTTTCTTAATTTCTTCTTTAGCTTTTGGCGCTGTTTTACTCCATTCAATCGTCGCCATTTCGGTGCGGTCTGATTGACGCGGCCCAAGATGAGTAATCTTTGTATACCCACCCGGAACTCCCATAAAAAGAGGAGCAATTTCCGTTTTTAACTTTTTAACTAACTTATCGCTTTGAAGATAGGATAAAAGAGCTCGATAGGAAGAAAGTCCGTCTTTTCGGGCAAGAGTAACTAATTTCTCCGCTTTTGGACGGATAAATTTCGCCTTTGCGAGAGTAGTTTCGATTTTTCCGTACTCGAAAAAAGAACGAATAAGGCCTTTTTCCAAGGCCCTTCTTTGCGAAGCGCTCCTGTTTAATTTTTTTCCCCTGACTCTATGCCTCACAATATTTTTGACTTTTAATTAAAAACCGCTCTGCTTCAAAGCAGAGAAGGAAGTCACGGGACTTTGCCCGTGAAACCTCACTTCAATTCAAAACCCTCTTTAGCGAGAATTTTTTCGATCTCGACCACTGATTTTTCACCTAAATTCCTAACTTTAGAAAGACCAACCTTGCCCATCTTCAATATATCGTAGATCGTAACCACATCCTGTTTCTTGAGGGAATTAATAACTCTTACCGGAAGGGCAACATCTTCAATCGCCAACTCACTCGCGTGAGTATCCTTTAAGTTGGCGGCCTCGGTAACTGCCTCTTTATTGTCTTCTTGAGTTAAAGTTTCCTCGCCAGTTGCAAGACGAGCAAAAAAAGCGGAAACGATCTTGGATGCCTCCATAATCGCCTCTTTAGGAGAAATGGCGCCGTTGGTTTTAACCTCAATAACTAGCTGGTCTAAATCAGATTCGCTAAGGTAACGAGTTTTATCTACTCTTGAAGAAACCGTAAGAACGGGCGAGAACGCGCAATCAAGGGGGATCACTCCCAACTTAGAAATTTTTCGCTCTTCGGATAAAGAATATCCCGTTCCTTTTTCAGCAACCAATTCCGCCTCAAAAAGACTGCTTTTGTCGGAAAGATGAGCAATCACTAGATCTTTATTTACGATCTCGACTTCTGGGGAACCTTTAATGTCGGAAGCAAGCACTTCTCCGGGACCTTTTTTAGAAATCTCCAGACTCACTGGGGCGTCAGAATGCATTTTTAAAAAAACTCTTTTAAGGTTTAAAGAGAGCTCAACTCCGTCCTCCTTAACCCCCTTGATGGTGGAAAACTGATGGGTTGTCCCTCCAAATTTAACTTGGGAAATTGCCGCACCGGGAAGAGACGACAAAAGTACCCTTCTTAAAGAGCTTCCCAAAGTATAGCCATATCCACGAGGAAGCGGACCAATGCAAAAAACCCCAAAGTCTTTGCCATCCTCAACCGCCTTAAAATTAACTTGAAAAGGTTGAATCATATAATATTTAGCGATTCACGCTAATTAGCGCGAATAAAACTCAACAATTAAGCCTTCATTAATTTCGGGATCAATATCCTCCCTTTCTGGAAAACGAAGGACCTTAGCTTCCTTCTTTTTCTCGTCCCAAGCCAACCACTTTGAGGAAATCTCCTTAAGGACAATTGTTTTTTCTTCGGGTTTTATTATATCACCTTCCGCAACAGCATATGAAGGGATGGTCACTTTTACCCCATTTACCATAAATTTTCCCGAGCGGATAAGCTGTCTCGCATGCGCTCTAGAGAAAGCTAAACCCAACCGATTAATAACATTATCAAGTCTCGTCTCCAAGAGTCTCAAAAGAAACTTACCGGTATCCCCTTTAAGCTTCCTAGCGGCAATGACGTAATTCCGAAACTGCCTCTCCATAATTCCATATGTGCGCTTAATTTTTTGCTTTTCCCTTAAATGCTTTCCGTAACCGGAAAGCTGACCTCTCGATTGAGTATGCCCTGGGGTAGTTGGGCGACGAAAAAAAGCGCATTTTTCTGTTTCACAACGCGCCCCTTTAATAAAGAGCTTCGCTCCCTCCCGACGACACAATCTACATTTCGGACCAGTATATCTTGACATATTTTTTAACCGCGTCTCCTCTTTCTTGGGCGGCAGCCATTATGAGGAATCGGGGTGACATCAGTAATCGAGCTAATCTTTAACCCGGCACTGCGAAGAGATTTAACCGCGGAAATTCTCCCTTGGCCTGGCCCTTTGAGTTTAACCGCCACTTCCCTTACTCCCAAGGCGTAAGCGTCCTTGCCGACCTTATCGGCGGCAATGGAGGCGGCGTAAGGAGTCGACCGACGGGCACCCTTAAATCCAACTACACCCGTGCTTCCTCGACAAATCACCCTACCGTCGCTTCCGGCAATAGTAATAAGCGTATTATTGAACCCCGCGACAATGGAAACGATCGCAAAGGACGGAATGGCTTGTTTTTTCTTAACTTTATCTTTAGATTTCATAAAAATTGGTTTTACGTCTTTTCCAGAACCCGCTTCATTCCGCCAATAGTCTTTCTTTTACCTCGCTTGGTTCTTGCGTTCGTCTTGGTGTTTTGACCACGAACCGGCAAATTCTTAAGGTGTCTAATCCCTCGATAACAAGCGATATCTTTAAGTCTTCTGATATTCTGAGTGACAATCCTTCTTAGTTCCCCTTCGACCGGAATTCCCATTTTTAAAATTGCCTCCTGAATGGCGGCCGCTTGGGCGTCGGAAAGATCTTTCGCCCTAAGATCGGTGGGGATTTTTGCGGAGTCTAGTACCTTTTTTGCCAACGAGCGACCAATCCCTTCAATATAAGTTAGAGAAATCCCCATCTTCTTATTTTCCGGTATGTCGATCCCAACTACTCTTGGCATAAATATGGTTAACCTTGACGTTGCTTGTGCTTTGGGATTTTACAAATTACCCGCACAACCCCTTTTCGGCGGACGATCTTGCAATCCCGACACATTTTTTTGATACTTGGTCGAACCTTCATAATTATTTAAATCTAAAAGTAATTCTTCCTCGCTTCAAATCATAGGGCGTAAATTCTACCCGAACCTTATCTCCCGTTAAAATACTGATCTTATGGATCCGCATCTTCCCGGAAATTTGGGCCAAAACCAGCTCCTCCTCACCCTCAATTTTCACCTTGAAAATCGCGTCAGGCAAGGTTTCCGTAACCACCCCTTCTTTTACGATCGCTTCTTCCTTACTCATCTATTTTTGTTAGTACAATCGGCCCGTTCGGGGAAACAAAAACCGTTTCTTCAAAGAGCGCGGAGATTTTACCATCCTTTGTCCTTATTGTCCAGCCATCTCTATCAGAGATTAAATCGAACGCTCCTTCAGTGTACATTACTTCAATCGCTAAACCCATTCCTTCTTTCATTTTCCCACTCTCCGCGAGATAAAGAGGATCATAATAACAAGGGATCATTGGACCTTCGTGGAGTCTACTTCCAACACCATGTCCCGTAAGATCGCGAACCGCGTTATAACCACCTTTCTCAATTACCTCCTGCATCACCCTAGATATGTCTAATACATCATTTCCGCTTTTTACCTCAGAAATTGCTTTTTTTAGGGAGTTTTTACCGACTTTAAGAAAATCTCGGTGGAAATTAGACTTTCCCGCCTCTTTTGTCCAAGCACAATCGTTAATATAGCCCCTAAACTTCACCCCAAGGTCAATCGTCACTAAATCCCCTTCTTTGATAATCTCGGAAGCGCGAGGAATTCCATGGACCAAGCCATCATTTAAATTTATGCAACTGGCGTATTTATATCCGCGATAGCCCTTAAATGCAGGCGTCGCGTCGCGCGTTAGTATCGCGGATTCGATGAATTTGTCAAGATCAAATGTCGTAACACCAGGAGCAACCCTCTTCATGGCCTCGTTTAAAACATAGGCGGCAATCTTGCCGCCCTCCTGCATAATTTCAAATTTTTCATGATTACTTATTTGATTACTTATTTGCATTAGTTTATGGCTTTATGCGCTTTAAGATATCTTCGTGAACTTCCTTAATCGGTCTTTCGTTATTTATTCGCCGCAACACTCCCCGCTTTTCGTAAGCATCCAGAACGGGGGCGATCGTCCGCTGATATTCAGCAATTCTCCGACGGATAGCCTCTGGGGTAGCATCAGAGCGTGGCGCGCTACCAGCAGCCACCGTCAAACTTTCTCTCTTAAGAATCCGATCTACCGACGTTTCCTCGGAGGTATCTAAGTGGAAAACAAAGTCCAGCCTTTGGCCAATCTTAGAAAATAACTCGTCCAAAAGAGGAACCTGGCCAATCGCGCGCGGAGAGCCGTCAATGATAAAACCCCCAGCACAATCAGGCTCTGTAAGACGCGGACGAATAATTTTCATCACCAAATCGTCAGGAGGCCAAACGCCCCGATCAATATAACTTTTAACTTCCTTCCCCAAGAAAGTATCCGTAGCAACAGCATCGCGATGAAGCTGTCCACTTGAAATAGCCGGAATTCCCAGCCTTTCGGAAAGCATTTCCGCTTGGGTCCCTTTTCCACAACCAGAAGGGCCTATTATAGAGATTATCATAGTTTATAAACCTAGTCCCAAATCTCCCAACCTCCCCTGCATCTTCTTGGCCACTTCTTTTTGGCTCTCCTTAAGGGCTTTATTAAAGGCTTCCTCAAGACGCTCATCCCGCTCCCCATCCACAATTACTTCCTCAATATGCTGATCTCCTCTCATAGAAATGGTCACCCCCCGATATTCTTCAACGGTGACAATTTTTTCCATCTCCTTTTTCATGGAGTCTGCTTTCTTCTTTAACTCATATAAATCCTTCATTTTGCCAAAATTTGGAATTGCCATATTTTCTTGAGAAACACGATGTGAGAAATGAGACGTGAGAGGCTAGACTACATCAAACTTCCCACTTCTAACTTCGCACTTCTTGCTTCAAATTATCCCATAAATCCCTCGTAATCTCTCATCACCATCATTGAATCAACCTTTTTCATCGTTTCCAAAGCCACCGAGACCAAAATAAGAATACTGGTTCCTCCAACCGTAAGCGTCGTTATCCCGGTCACTGCGTTAACCACCTGGGGCAAAACCGCCACGCAACCCAAAAATAAAGCCCCGACAAAGGTAATTCTGGTGATAATAAAATTCAAATAATGCATTGTCGGTTTGCCTGGTCTGATTCCTGGAATAAAACCACCGTGACTTCTAATCTCATCGGCAATTTTTTCCGGATTAAAAGTGACTGCCGTGTAAAAGTAAGTGATCGCAAAAACCAAAACGAAGTAAGTAATATTGTAAACGAGACTTCGTGGGTCAAAGGTGGAAACAAGAATTTTTGCGAAATGAGCAATTTTTTCATTTCCGACCCCCGAAAGATACCCGCCAATCATTGAGGGAAGAAGCACCAAGGATACCGCAAAAAAGACCGGAATCACCCCCGCCTGATTAATTTTAATCGGAAGAGTACTTTCTCCCCCACCAAATTGCTGATTCCCCCTTACCCGACGGGCGTATCGAATAGGAATTTTTCGGTTTGCCTCGTCAATCATCGTAATTGCGTAAATGACGAAAACATAAACGGCGATAATGATGATTAAATTAACAAAGTTTGTGGAAACGGTTGTCGCAAAGGTTTGGCCAAATGAAATCGGCATTTGGGCAACGATTCCGCAAAAAATAATCAGGGAAATTCCATTCCCCACCCCATATTCAGAAATAAGTTCCCCTAGCCACATTACTAAGACCGTGCCGGCGGTCATCGAAAGAGCAAGAAGTAAAATCCCAGGAAGGGACAGTTTAGTAAGCACTCCTTGCCTCTGAAACAAAGCGTACATCCCAATTGCCTGAAGAAAAGCCAAGGGGACGGTTAAATAACGGGTGTAGCCATTGATTTTTTCCCAACCGGATTGGCCTTCTTTGGATAGTTCCTCAAGCTTTGGAAGAACTTTAGTCATTAACTGAAGGACAATCGAAGCATTAATATAAGGACCAATTCCGAGAGTTGCGATCGAAAAATTCTGCATCCCGCCGCCCGCAAAAATATCTAAAAGCCCTAAAAGCTGGCTGGATTGGAATAATTCTTTAATAGCGCGAGTATCGACATTCGGAAGAGGAATATGAGTAAGGATACGAAAAACGATAAAGAAACCAAGAGTGAAAAGGAGTTTTTTCCTAATTTCTTTGACTTTTAAAGCCCCGAAGAGGCGTTTGAACATAGGTTAAGAAATCGAGCCACCGGCATCAGTTACCTTTTTAAGGGCAACTTTAGAAAATTTTACCCCTTTAAACTTAAGCGGGCTTTTTACTTCTCCCATCCCCAAGACCTTTACCCCTCTTTGGGGAATTGATCCAATAAGACCCGCGTCTTTTAGCACTTCCGGGGTTATCACCTCTGCTTCGATCTTTGATAAACTAGAGAGATTCAAAGAAAGCATTCTATCAACGAATGCGCGCTTAAAACCATGAAGTTTGGGAAGACGCCTCTGCAGGGGAAGTTGCCCCCCTTCAAACATCGGGTTAATGTTATACCTGGCTTTTTGCCCTTTCTGACCACGTCCTGTGGTATGCCCGCCCTTACCGCTTCCATAACCAAAACCAAATTTCTTGGCGGATTTCTCTTTAATTTTTTTTAAATTATTTAAAAACATATAAATTATGATTTAACTTGTCTTAATTTCTTAAGCGCTTCAATTGTCGCGTAAACATTGCTCGCTTTATTCGATGTCCCTAAAAGTTTAACAGAAACGTTTTCAATTCCAGCAAGCTCAACCACTGCTCGAGCCGCTCCTCCGGCGATAATACCGGCGCCTTCTGGGGCCGGTTTAACAAAAACCTTGGCGGCGCCACGCTTAACAAAAATATCGTGCGGGATGGTTTTGTCCTTAAGAAAAACCGTAAAAAGAGATTTCTTTGCCTTCTTTTTACCTTTATCCATCGCTGCCTTTACCGTGGCTGCTTTCCCAAGACCAACTCCAAGAGTGCCTTTTCGATCACCGACGACAACCAGGGCGGTAAAGCTCATCCGACCCCCACCAGGAGTCTTTTTGGAAACTCTTTTGATCTCAACCACCGTATCCTTATAGATTTCATCCCGTTCTTCAGTTCTTTTATTAAATTTTCCCGGTCTTTTTCTTTGTTCTTGCATATTTTAAAAAACTAGTCCTCCCGCGCGAGCGCCATCCGCCAATGCCTTGATTCTGCCGTGGTAAAGGTACTCTCCTCGGTCAAAAAATACCTCTTTAACTCCTTTTTTGATCCCCGCCTTCGCAAGTGCCTCACCTAAAAGATAGGCGGTTTTTAGACCTTTGGACAGTTCCTTTGGCGCGGGTTCTAAATCTTTACCGATTTTTGAGTCCACTAATGCCACTAAAGTAACCGCTTTCTTATCATCGACTATCTGGGCAAATATATGGGCGTTGCTTCTAAAAACAGTTAGGCGTGGGCGCATTCCAATTCGAGCAAGTTTTGCCCGAACTCTCGTTTTTCTTCTATCGGCCGTATTTTTATAAAAGATTACTTTTGACATAATTTACTTCTTCGCGCCTCCCGCGCCCCCTACTGCCCCGCCGGTTACTCCTGCGCCAACTTTACCAGATTTACCCGCTTTTCGGCGAATCTTCTCTCCCAAAAACATAATTCCTTTACCTTTATATGGTTCAGGCGGACGAACGGCTCTTATCTGGGCAGAAATCAAACCAACCTTTTCTTTATCTACTCCAGAAACCATCACCGTATCGTTACCATCAACTTCAAATTTTATTCCTTCGGTAGCGGCAAAATCGACCGGATGGGAAAAACCAATCGCTAAGGTGATTCCCTCACCTTTTTTAGTGACGCGATACCCCAAGCCAACCAACTTTAAAGTCTTTTTGAATCCCTCGGAAACCCCGATGATCGCGCTATTTATTCTTGAACGAACCAATCCCCAAGTTGGTTTAATAAGATTAGTAACTTCGTTTGGTTTAACAAAAACAAATCCATCTTTTACCTCAACCAAAATGTTCCTTGGCTTTTCAATCGCCATCTCCCCTTTCGGCCCTTTAACGGTTACTTTTTCTTCTTCAATATTAAGTTCTACGCCCGAAACGATCCGGACGGGCCGTCTTCCAATTCTTGACATAATTTTTAATAAACCTCGCAAATTACTTCCCCACCGAGTTTTCTTTTCCTTGCCTCAGAATCAGATAGAAGTCCTCTTGGGGTAGAGACAACTAAAAGCCCTAAACCTCCCTTAACTACATGAAGTTCCCTTGCTTTCTTGTAAACTCTTCTTCCGGGCTTTGACACTTTCTTAATTTCAGAGATTGCTGGCTCTCCATCAACATAGGTCAAATCCACGTGTAACATAGAAAATCCGGTTTTTGCATCCTTAAATTTCTTAATTTCACTAATAAAAGAACGTTCTTTTAGGACAGAAAGCACTTTTTCTGACAAGGTAACATAGGGCACCTCGATTGAGAGTTTCCTAACCGCTTGGGCGTTTCTAATTGTCGTAATCAAATTTGATACGGTGTCCATAGTATATTACCAGCTTGCTTTTTTGACTCCGGAAAGCTCTCCGCGGAGCGCAAGTTCCCTAAAACAGATACGGCACATTCCAAAACGGCGCATAAAAGCCCCACTCCTCCCGCAAATTCTGCAGCGGTTATATTTTCTGCCTTCAAATTTCGGCTTTCTTTTTTGTTTTGCAATCAATGACTTTTTTGGCATAGTTTAGAGCTTCACTTCTCAAACGGCATTCCCAACATCCTAAGTAGAGCCATTCCCTCAACATCATTTTTTGCGGTCGTGACAAGGGTTATCTTTAAACCACGAATCTTGGTTGTCTTATTAGGATCAATTTCTGGAAAAATTGTCTGCTCTTTCATCCCCATCGTATAATTCCCTTTTCCATCAAAACTCTTTTTGCTGACACCGTGAAAATCTCTTAGCTTTGGAAGAACGACATTAACCAACTTATCATAAAAATCCCACATTCTTCCTCCGCGAAGGGTCACGAGATACCCGACCGGATCGCCTTTTCTAAGCTTAAATCCAGCAATGGCTTTCTTGGCGGTCCTAAGGGCCGGCCGCTGACCGCAGATAGCAGAGAGCTCATTTTTGGTCTCCTCGATAAACGCTTTATCGTCTTTGTTACTGGAGAAGCCCAATGTTACCACAATTTTCTGAAGCGTGGGGACCGCCATCAAATTTTTAACACCAAGCTCCTTTTGGAGCTTACCCGCAATTTCTTTTTTGTATAGTTCTAAAAGTCTTGCCATATTTTTTTTAAAATTCCTGATTACATCTTTTGCAAATACGCCTCTTTTTCGCCCCGTCGAGCTTATACCCAACTCTTGCTGGTTTCTGGCACTTAGGGCAAATCAAAGAAACTGAAGAAACCGCAATTGGTTTAGCAACCTCAATTATGCCGCCCTCTTTGCCGGAAACAGGCTTTTGATGCTTTTTAACAATGTTTACTCCTTCCACTAAAACACGATCACTTTTATTAAACATCTTTAAAACCGTGCCCGTAGCGCCTTTAAATTTTCCGGAAATTACTTTCACTTTGTCTTTAGTCTTAATCTTCATAAAATTTTTACCAAACCTCAGGCGCCATAGAAATAATCTTGAGATATCCTTTATCCCGAAGTTCTCTAGCCACCGGACCAAAAATCCTGGTCCCTCTTGGATTTCTTTCCTTATCAATAATTACCGCCGCGTTATCATCAAAACGAACATAGCTTCCGTCCGGGCGACCCACCTCTTTGCGGGTGCGAACGATTACTGCTCTAACAATCTCATCATCTTTTACCGTTCCTGCGGCATCGGCCGATTTTACCACACAAGAAACCTCATCTCCCAAAGAGGCAACCACCCGATTGGAATAGTGGGGTATACCAATACACATAATGACCTTGGCGCCGGAATTATCTGCAACTTTTAAGCGAGTCGTTCTTTGAATCATATAATTTTTGTGATTAAATGCCTTTTGCTGCGGCTTAAAGGCCTAGTTTCCACTGCAAGCACCATATCACCAAGTTTCGCCTTAATTAAATTCTCCGCTTTAATCCGGGTGTATTTTGTATATCTTTTCCCATAAACCGGATGCCTCCGCTCAATGGCGATTTCTAAAACGGCTGTATTTTTCATTTTGGTGGAAACTACTTTTCCCTTAATTGTTTTCTTTTCCATAATATTTTTCAGTTAACTAAATCAGATTTTTCCGCGATCAGAGTTTTGATTCTTGCGACATCTTTTCTAATAAACCGAGCTTCATTCGTATTCTTAACCTTACCCATCTTAAAATCCAATATCTTTTTAGACAGCTCTAAGCGCTTCTTCGGTAGAAGCTCCAAAAGTTCTTTTTGCGTTTTTGTTTTCAAATCTAGTTCTGTCATAGGTTCATTCAGGATAGATGATCCTTGCCTCAATCGGTAACCGAATTGATGCCTTTCTTAAGGCCTCACACGCCATTTCCTTTGAAACTCCGGCAATTTCAAAAATCAATTTCCCCGGACGTATCACCGCGGAATAATTCTTAAAATCTCCCTTGCCGCCTCCCATACGAACACCAGCCCCCTTAAGCGTCATTGGTTTATCGGGAAAAACGCGGATCCAGAGTTTACCACTTCTTTTAGTGGTATGCATGATTACCTTTCGGGCCGCCTCAATTTGGGTGGCGCTCAAAAGCCCCATCTGCATCGCCTTAAGCCCGTACTCTCCAAACTCCATACTGGATCCCTTAGGACTTTTGCCGGCAATGCGACCCTTATGACGAAATCTAAATTTTGTGCGTTTTGGACCTAACATAATATTTTAAAAAAACTCACCTTTCCTCTCCCCGATAAATCCAAACTTTAAAACCGATATTTCCATAAGAAGTCATTGCTACCGATCGGGCGTAATCAATGTTTGCCCTTAAAGTGTGGGAAGGGACCGAACCCTCAAGACGAACTTCCCTTCTCGAAATGGAAGAGGCACCACTAAGAACTCCTGCAGATTCAATTTTTATTCCTTTAACCCCTTTTTCAAGAGCCTTTAGGATTGATTGATTAACCGCTCTTTTATAAGGAAGCCTTCGCTCAACCTGACGGGCAATCGAATCCGCCACCATTTTGGCGTGGGTTTCCGGATTTCGAATTTCCACAATATCAACATTTACCTTAGAAGCAGATAGCTTTTTAAGCTCTCGCTGAAGTTCTTCAACCCCACCACCACCATGACCAATCACCATTCCCGGGCGGGACACCAAAGCTTTAACGCGGAGAGAAGAAATTGAACGCTCGATTTTAATATCCTTCAAACCGGCATTTTCCAGTTTCTTTTCTAAAAATCTTCTGATTTTGTTATCCTCAACCGCAAATTTCGCGTACGTCTTCTTGCCCTCAAACCAGAGAGATTTCCAATCAGCGGTAATTCCTGTGCGAAATCCGGTAGGATTAATTTTGTGACCCATATTACGTTAACTCCTCCAAACGAATAAAAAGTTGAGATGTTTTTTTCAAAATTCTTTTGGCCCTTCCTTGAGCACCCGCCCGAATTCTTTTGGCGGATGGTCCTGGGCCTATCAAAACCTCCTTAACGAGCAGATTTTCCTCTTTAAGTCCTTTGTTCTTTGCGTTCGAAACCCCGTCATTAACCCGTTTAAGAAGGATTTCCGCGCTTTTATTACCGGCAAACTCTAACCTTCTTTTAGCCTCAGTCACTTTAATCCCACGGATAAGGTCGGCGGAACGGCCAAGCTTGGTGGGACTAATTCTTATATATTTTCCTAGTACGGTAGCTT
The DNA here is from genome assembly GCA_964595755.1 of uncultured Candidatus Saccharibacteria bacterium. Classification (GTDB taxonomy): domain Bacteria; phylum Patescibacteriota; class WWE3; order CAZQQZ01; family CAZQQZ01; genus CAZQQZ01. The sequence goes on from CAZQQZ010000018.1 coordinate 14,678, forward strand.
CATTCATATTTTTTATCACTTCTTAGCGGGAGCAGATGGCGCAGAAGTGGCCGGAGCCCCAGGCGTTTTAACTTCCTCCGGTTTAGCTAATCCTTTCTTGCTATGACCTCTGAAAGACCGAGTTAGTGCAAATTCTCCGAGCCGATGACCGACCATTGCTTCCGTAACAAAAATAGGAATATGCACCCTTCCGTTATGAACAGCAATCGTCAACCCCACCATTTCCGGGCTGATTGAAGAATCCCGGGACCAGGTTTTAATTGGATCCCGGCTTCCGGTCGCCTTCGCCGCCATCACCCGTTTCATTAAATTTTCGTCCACAAATGGACCTTTCTTAGAAGATCTTGACATAGTTTATTGCGTACTTCCGCGTCTTGCGACAATGAAAACATTAGTTTTATTTCTTCTTCTTGTCTTAATTCCTCTAAATCGCTTACCCCATGGGGTCTTTGGCGCTTTAAGTCCAACCGAGCTCCTGCCTTCCCCACCGCCGTGCGGATGATCCCTCGGGTTCATGGCAACCCCTCTTACCGCCGGGCGGACGCCCTGACGACGGTGTAACCCCGCTTTTCCTAAAACGACATTTTTCAAGTCCTCATTGCTGGCGACGCCGATTGTAGCATAACAGGTTAAAAGAATCTTTCGGATCTCTCCACTTGGAAGCTTTACCAACGCATATTTATCTTCTTTGGCGGAAACGGTAAGAGAAGTCCCGGCCGATCGGGCCAGTTGCCCACCGCGTCCTGGTTGGATTTCAACGTTGTGAATTGGCACTCCCAAAGGAATACTGGCCAAAGGAAGGGCGTTGCCCACTTTAATTTCCGAGGTCGGCCCAGACATCACCATATCATTAACCTTAAGACCAATTGGAGCGATTATATAACGTTTCTCTCCATCAACATAAAAAAGTAGAGCAATATCCGGGCCTCGGTGCGGATCGTATTCAATGGAAGCGACTCTTGCCGGAATATCAAGCTTCCTACGTTTGAAATCGATTATCCGGTACATCTGTTTCTCACCCGATCCCTGATGACGAACAGTCACTCGACCGAGATTATTCCGACCAGCACGAGATAGATATGGAACGGTCAAAGATTTCTCTCGTTTTGCTCCTTTGGTTAAATTGTCACGAACAAGAGCGATCTTTTGTCGTCTTCCGCTACTTGTTGGTGTAAAAGTTCTGGTTGCCATAAAGTTATCCCTTTAAACTTTCAAAAATATCGATCTTTTTGCCTTTTTCAATCGTCACATAAGCTTTCTTAGAATTCGGCTTCTTGAATAATTGTCGTGATTTGGGTGATCTCTTGATCTCCCCTTTAGTCATAATCGTATGAACATTGATTGCTTTTACCCCAAAAAGGGCGAAAACCGCCTCTTTTATTTGCTGAGCGTTAGCCCAGGTAGCCACAGAAAAAGCGTAAACCCCTTTATCAGTTACTTTGGCCGTTTTTTCCGTCATCATTGGTTTTAATATCACTTCGCGTGTTGTATTCATTTTGTTAAAAAAGTTTCCTCAATTACTTTAAGGCTTTCCTTTGGCATAATTAGAAGATCAGAAGACAAAAGCATGTAGGCGTTTAAATCCCTTGCCTGGACAACTTCCAAATTATCGATGTTTCGGGCGGATGAGATAAGCTTTTTATCCATTTCCGGTAATACGAGCAAAGTCTTTTTGTTAAGTAATTTTTTGTTGTCAAGGATTGTCTTCTTCAAAGAGGCGTTTAGTTCCGCCATTTTCTTAGTTTTAAACTCGGTCATTTTAAGAGTGTCTAAAATCGCAATCAAGGATTCCTTCGCCAGCATTGAAAGGGCGGTGAAAAGGGCTTTGCGCTTCATCGTCACCGGCATTTTTAAAGAATAATCCCTAGGCTTTGGTCCATGAACTACTCCTCCACCTACCCAAAGAGGCGAGCGGATAGAGCCTTGGCGGGCCCGACCAGTGCCTTTTTGCTTCCAAGGTTTTATACCACCTCCCGATACTTCGCCACGCATTTTGGAACTGGCGTTTCCCTGACGATTATTGGCTAAGAATACCCTAACATACTGGGCAATCAAGGTTTTATTCTCAGGAAGCTCGAAAATTGACGGGTTTAACGTCACTTTCTCTTCCAGCTTTTTTCCTTTTTGATCAAATAATGCAAGTTCCATATTAATAAGTAATTAGTACCTTTCCGCCTCTAGGGCCCGGAACCGCTCCAATAATAGATAAAATAGAGGTTTCTTTATCAAAAGAGAATACTTTTATGTTCTTGGTAGAAACGGTCTCATTGCCCATATGGCCCGGCATTTTCTTACCCAACCAAACTCTACCTGGAGTGGTTCTCATTCCGATAGAGCCCGGGGCGCGCCAACGATCGGATTGACCGTGGGTTTTTGGACCTCCCCTAAAATGCCATCTTTTGATAACTCCCTGAAAACCTTTTCCTTTAGAAATTCCGGTAACTTTGACTAATGCGCCAGCTTCTAAATCTTCGGGAACCGATTCTAATTTAACTGGGGTCACGGCGGACATCTTGCCGTCTTCAGAAAAAAGTCGTGTCATTTCTAATTTTATACCTTTTATTTTTGTCATAAATTCCTCTTAGACCCATGTCAATGGGCACAGATACGGCAAAAAAATCTTCTATATGAAGAGTGAGCTCCAAAAGCGAAACTTCGCCGAAGGAGGATAGCCTCGTCGCCGATCGGAGTAATCCGATCGAAGCGGAGCGAGAAAATTAACTAACAACCCTTCAAAACAGGCAAAGCCTAACATATTCATTTAAAATATGCAAGCT
>CAZQQZ010000019.1:0-15826 GCA_964595755.1 uncultured Candidatus Saccharibacteria bacterium
GCCAAGAAACCCCCATCTCTCCACTTATGTCACTTGCGAGCGAAACGTAATCTGGACTGTGAGAGCTCGCCCGCGCCACCACGTTTCCTTGCCAAGTATTTCCAGAAAGCACAGAGTAATAAAGATCAATCCCCGTTCGGTAATCCGGCCAAACGGAAATATTGCCAAGTACATCGGGGTTTCCGCGATAATTAATATCAGAATCGTTAACCTTTGCTTCCATCCCGTTAACGTAACTATAAACACCATCTTTACCATCACGCGAATCCCTCCAAACAACTACTGGTTTTTGATTGTAGAAACTTATCACCGGATTTCTTTGCTGAGCAGAACCTATATCTTGATTGAGCTTTAAGGGAGCCGACCAACTTGAGGCAAATGAAGCTCGAGGGGTAAATAAAGCTATTAAAATTAGAATAACGAAAGCGAGCAGTCGTTTCATTAGCCTTAGTTTAAGACCAGCTGAAAAATAGTGCAAGTCCATTGCTTTATCCTTTAGCTAAGCTGTTTCCCACCCGACGGGTGGGAAATGCCCTACTCAAGCGCTAAAAAGCCAATTTCCAGGTCAACTCTTTTCCAAATCATAGACTCAACAAAGCTTTTATAAACTTTCCTTCCACCAACTACCTCTAACCATCGTTTTAGCTCGTTGTTGTCAAGTTTCACACCCGTCGGGTGCGGAGCGTTGTTAATCCAACTAAAATAGGAAAAATACGGATATTCCCCAAAGTTCAACTCCCCCTTGGGATTAGTTTTACTTGAGTTGTAGGGATTTAAATGGATGTATCTTGAGACTTGAAGCAACGATTCTTCTGATCTTATTTCCTTTGACTTAAATGTCCCTTGAAAAAGATGTCCAATCCTTTCGTTTTTTAGATTAAAATATCTTGTATAGCTATTTGAAAGTTCCGAAATGAATAAAGATATTCCATCCTCCCTGTTTGGTCTAATTAAAAAATGAAAATGGTTGGGCATAAGGCAATACGCAATTATTTTCACCCGTAATGAATCGCTTGATTGGGGATTTCTTTTTAAGTATATTTTTCTGCTCTCGCTATCTAATCTTTCGTAATCGGTAAAGCAAATATTATGATCGTGTTGATAGTAATTTGCAGTCTTTACGAAGTGAAGAATATCCGAACTTTCTATAAAAATATTTCTTTTTTCCACCCCGCAATTATAAACATGATAAAAGAATCTTTCGTCGAAATATCGCGACTCGGTCGGCATGTGGCTATTGTACACCAGACGGGTAACAAGAACCATAGTTTCGACCCTTCCCACCAGCTGAAAAATAGTGCAAGTCCATTGCTTTATCCTTTAGCTAAGCTGTTTCCCACCCGACGGGTGGGAAATGCCGTGATAGCAACCTTATTCAAGCACTTCGCCGAATTCGTCCCTGAGAAAAAAGTAGACAGAATATATTCTATGGGTGACGGTTGAAAGAAAGACAAAATTAAAGTATCTTTATACTATCTATGGATCTTTCGGAAACTGCGACATTCACAAAAAGAGCAGTTGTAGTCATAATTGCCCTGTTAGTGGTTGTTTACTCTTCAAAATATGCAATTAAGGCGGGGATTGCCACCTGGAGGAAGATTAATCCTCCGATAGTGAAACCTACTACCAGTTTTGGTAAACTTCCTGCTCTCTCAATTCCCTCTCTTAAACTTGCGGAAGGCGCCACCCCGACGTTTAGTGTTGATACTCCAACCGGAAGACTACCTTCTTTTTCGGGTCTGATGCCCGTTTATAAAGTAATCACCCCGGGAGTCACCCAAAAATATGAAGAAAACGCCATCGCTTTAGCGTCTAAACTGGGATTTGCGGGAGTCCATTCTTCCATCTCTAGTTCCGCCTTCTCCTGGAAAAACGAGGAACTCGGAACCGTGCTGAAAATGAATGTCGTTACAAGAAATTTCAGTATTGAAAGTGATTGGAAAACCCTAAAAGATAAAATACAAATCGCCACTTGTCCTTACCCATCAGAGGCAAAAAACGTCGCCATCGAATTTTTTGAATCCGCCGGATTAACTCTTGAAGATTACGACACATTAACCACGAAACTAGCCAGAACCGATGGAAGCAATTTAATCGAAACCTCTTCCGTTTCCGAATCACAATTTACAATCGTCGATTTCTTTAGATCAATAAAGCCAGGAGAATATCCATACAAAATTCTCGGTCCAAACCCGAAAAGAGGAATGATAGAGTTGGTGATTTCTGGAAAAAAAACAGATCAAAACCGACCGGAAGATACTAGCTTTGTTGGCGGAAGATATATGTTTAGAGAAATTGATAAGAAAAATTTCTCAACCTATCCAGTAAAATCAGTTGAAGCAGCTTATCAAGAGCTTTCGGAGGGGAAAGGATCCATTACTTATTTAAAGCCGGGGAATGAGGACTTTTTTGCGACTTATACCCCAATAAAACCTTCCTCCATAAAAATTAGAGAAATTTATATTGCATATTTTGAACCAGAAACTCTACCGCAATACCTTCAACCAATCTTTGTATTTGAAGGAAAAGCATTTTCGAACGAGGGTAAAGAAGGAGAATACATTGCCTACGTCCCAGCATTAAGTAATGAGTGGATTAAGTAAAATCACTTATTTTCAAATCTCTTAAGAGAACTTCTAATTTTCCTTTTTGCTTCTCCCGTAACCACAATCTCTAACCAATCTCTTTTTGGACATGACTGATTTTTCGATTTAATAATTTCGACTAAATCCGCATTCTCTAAAGGTGTATTTAGAGAAACCAAACGACCGTTAACTTTCGCCCCAACACAAGAAGAGCCCAAGCCTGAATGAACACAAAAAGCAAAATCCAAAGAGGTTGCCCCTTTTGGAAGATCGTAAACATCCCCCTTGGGAGAAAAAACATAAATTCTTCCTGCAAAAAAATCATTCTTTAAAAGATTTTTAAACTCTTCCGAATCCCGAGTCATCCTTTGCCAGGAAGCCAGTTTTTTAACCCACTCAAAACTCGCCCCATTTACCCCCCTATCCCCATCAAGCGCCGCGTCATTCTTTACAACCGATTTTCTTTGAGAATAATCCCAATGAGCGGCCGCTCCGTGCTCAGCAACATTATGCATTTCATAGGTCCTAATCTGCACCTCAAAAATTTTTCCCTCCGGACCAAAAACGGTCGTATGCAAAGACTGATATCCATTTGGTTTTGGCTGAGAAATGTAATCTTTAATCAAGCCCTTTAAAGGTTTCCATTTTTTATGAATCGCGCCTAAAACTTCGTAACATTCCGCCACCGTATTAACAAGCACCCGAAGGGCAACCAAGTCATAAACTAAATCAATTTGACGGTCTTTAAGAAGAAGTTTTCGATAGAGTGAGTACAGATGCTTTTTTCGGCCGTGTACCTCCGCCGAAATATTTGCCTCACGTAACTCATTTATTAGCATCCCCCTTGCCCGCTTAAGCTGTCGATCCGTTTCCTCATATCTTTTTTCGGAAACTTCCAACACCCATTTGTATTCATCAGGATAAACAAAAGGAAAAGAAAGATCCTCAAGTTTTCCTTTAAGATCTCCCATTCCAAGACGCTCAGCAAGGGGAGCATAAATCTCGAGAGTTTCTTGAGCAATTCTTTTTCTTTTTTGCTCTGGCACATATTTTAAAGTTTCGACATTATGAAGCCGGTCTGAGAGCTTGATAAAAACAACCCTTAAATCCTTCGCCATCACCAAAAAAAGCTTTCGCAAATTTTCTAAAAAAATCTCCTCCCGATTTCCTCTTAATTTAATTTTTCCAACGTTAGTTACTCCCTCAACCAAAAGAGCAATCTCTTTCCCAAATTCTTTTTGGATTTGTTCAATAGTCGTATAAGTATCCTCCACCACATCATGGAGAAAACCGGCAGCAATTGTCGTTGGGTCAAGTTTTAGTTCGACTAAATTACGAGCAGTGGCGAGAGGATGAATAAAATAAGGCTCTCCGGATAATCTTTTTTGACCAGCGTGGGCGCTTTTGGCAAAGTGATATGCTTTTTCCACGACTGAAGTGTCCGCTAGAGGTTGGTAGGTTTTGATTTCAGAAATTAAATTTTCAAGATCTAACTCAGACATAAAGTTTTAAGTTAAAATTATGAATAGCATACTATATCTAAGAGGAAATCACTAGTTTCTATGAGATTGCGTTTTTGAGGTCTTTTATTTGGGGCTCAATCGTTTTTGATCCGTTATAATCGTTTACTGCAATTTGCAAAAGGACATCGAGCTTGCAATCTTTGTTTAAAACTTCGGCAAGAGGTCCTAGTCCAAAACCAATTGCGTTAATACTTCTCTTTCCATCTTTTAGAACCATTTTAAGGTGGTCCGCCGTCGCTCCCACCGTTTTGAAATTTTCAAGCGTCAGGCCTCTCACTAAAAATATCGGTTTAGGATTTCCCACTCCAAAAGGAGAGAGATTCTCAACCTCATTTAATAAATCTTTTGAAACATCGGAAAGGCTAATTTCCAAGTCAACCGTAATTTTTGGAGCGATCTCCTCTGAAAGTAAAGTGTCCCCATAAGAAACAAACTCGGTTATAAATTGCTCGATTTTCTCAGTTTCGATACTAAATCCAGCGGCCATCGGGTGACCCCCCGCCCCAAGCAGTAAATGGTCAAAATGATGGAGTGCTTCAATTATATTAAATTCAGAAATGGAGCGAGCAGAACCCCGGGAAACTTTTTCGCCCCTAGAAATTGCGATTGCTGGTCGGTAAAATTCTTGGGAAAGCCTGCCCGCGACAAGACCAATAATTCCTTCATGATAAGTTTCGTGGCTAACAATAAGAATTCCTTTTTGATCTTTTGTTACTTGAGTTTTAGCAAGAGTTAAAGATTCGATGGTTAACTTCTGCCTTTCGGAATTAATCTGATCTAGTGTTTTTGCAATTTCCCGAGCGAGGGATTCGTTATCTGTACAAAGTAACCTTAAAGAAATTAAAGCATTCTCAAGTCTCCCTGAAGCATTAAGTCTTGGAGCCAACATCCAACCAACTTCATAAGTGCCAATTTCTTTTCCGAAAAGTCCGGAAACTTTAATTAATTCCATTAAGCCGATTCTGGAAGTTTTATTAATCGCTTCTAAACCGAACTTTACTATCGAACGATTGGCCCCGACCAAAGGCTGAATATCGGCAATGGTTGCGAGCGCCGCAAGATCAAGGCCAGATGGCAGATTTCCGTTTTCAGATTTCAGATAACTAAGAAGAAACCATGCAATACCGCCAGAACATAGTTTATCTGTCCAAATAATCGCGTCCGCTTTCGGTAACTCTTTGCCCTTCTGATGATGATCCACTACGACTACCTTAAACCCTAAACTCTTAGCCTGATCGATTTCTTTTATCGCTCCAATTCCAGCATCAACAATGATTAAAAGCCCTTTTTTGCTAGTTTGATCTAGTTTCTCCCTTAATTTTAAAACCCCATTCACTGAATTCTCCGAAAGACCATAACCTTCTTCAAATCGATCAGGAATATAAGGAAGAGTTTTTTTGTAACCTAAGGTTTTGTATAAATGTTCCCAAAGAATCGCGGTGGCGCAAATTCCATCAACATCGTAGTCTCCATGAATTATGATTGGAAGATTTTCGGAGATGCCAGATTTAACAAGTGAGATAAAAGTGTCAATTTCAGAGGATTTAATGCCGAGAGATGTTAAATCAATTTCAGAAGGATCTTTTGAACTCAAAAAAGCTTCAATTTCTTTTTTATTGAAACCCCGAACCTCAAGAACATCTCGAGCAGTGGGGTTTTGATATTTTTTCTTACCCAAAATTACCCATTTTTTGTCCATTTTTTCCTCTTTTCCATTAATTCTTTCCAAACGACCAGGAGCGGAGCCGCCACAAAAGTGGATGAATAAGTCCCGGAAATTGTGCCAATCAAAAGAGCAATCACAAACCATTTAGTGGTCACACCTCCAAGAAGTAGTAAAGTAAGTAACATGAAAATAATCGTTAGTGAATTATTCAAAGAGCGAACAATTGTTTCGTTGATCGCTTTATCCACAAGTTCTGGAAAAGAAATCTTTGGGTAAATCCGGGAAAGCTCTCGGATCCTATCGAAAACGACCACAGTGTCATGAACAGAGAATGAAAGAATGGTAAGAACGGCTGTCACAAAAAGGGTATCAATCTCCACTTTGAAAAAGTGACCGAAAATAGAAAATAATCCAAGAATTACCAAGGAGTCGTGGAACATGGCGAGAATCGCAGAAATTCCGTACATTTTATTTTTAAATTGATAAGCAACGTAGGCAAGAATAAAAAGGGCAGCAAGAACTACTCCAATGATTGTTTTAAAGATTAGTTCTCCTCCGAGAATTGGTCCAACCGTCTCAAAACGGGTCTCCTTAACTTCCCCATATTTTTTGGCAAGAACGTCACTGATCACGTTCTTTCTTTCCTCGGTGATCGGCTTAAACTTAATTAGATAGGACTTATCCCCGGTTGATTGAACCGAAACAACCTCCTCCACCTGTTTTTTACCCAAAAACCCCTCCAACTTACGGGCATCGGGGGCGGAGACTCCGGTTTCCCAAATCGCTCCTCCAGTGAAATCAACCGACAAGTTAAGCTTCCAGAGAAACAGAGAAACTATTCCTGGAACAATGACCAAGGCAGAGATGACAAAATATATTTTTTTGAACGAGATGAAACGAATCATAATTACCTATAAAAAACCCTAACCAAAGTTCTTGTTACAACAATTCCGGTAAATAAGCTTATCGCAATTCCTAAAGCAAGCGTCAGGGCAAACCCGCGCACCATTCCAGAAACATTCAAAAAACTCCAGTTAAACGGATTAAAAAGAACAAAGCTTGTGATTAATGTGCAAATATTGGCATCTCTAATCGAATCCCAAGCTCGACCAAATCCCGCCTCCATTGACGGCAATAAAGATTTACCTGATCGCCTCTCCTCTTTAATCCGCTCAAAAATAAGGATGTTGCTGTCAACCGCCATCCCAATGGACAAAATAAATCCAGCAATTCCGGAAAGGGTTAATGTCACCGGAATGAGTTTATAAAGGGCTAAAGTAATTAACCCGTAAACGATTAAAGCGATATCAGCTAAGATACCTAATCGACCGTAATTTCCAAGCATAAAAATAGCCACCAACATCAAACCGATGACTCCTGCGATCAGACTCCGTTTAAGCGATTCTTCGCCAAGAGTGGCGCCAATGTTTTTCTGAGAAAGAACAGAAATAGAAACCGGGAGAGAGCCCGCATTAAGTTGGACAGAAAGTAATTTTGCCTCATCAAGTGTAAATTGCCCAGTAATAACCGCCTGCCCTCCGGTAATTTCCTCTTGAACAATTGGGGCGGTGAGCACAACTCCATCGAGAAAAATCGCTAGGGGTTTTTGGACATTTCTTTTGGTAATTTCCGCGAACTTTTTGGCTCCCTCATCAGTAAATTCTATTGAAATTTGAGGAGCGCCTGTTTTTGAGTCGAAGGTTACCGCTGCACGGGAGAGATCCTTACCGGACAGATCTGTTTTGGCAAAAACCGGAGGCACTGCCGCCTGCTTTTCCTTTTCCTCTGGAGTAAGATTATCCAAAGGCTTTTCCTCAAGCACCTTCTGCTCCGCAAAATCAAGCTGAGCCGTCTGACCAATTAACTGAATTGCCTCTTTTGAATCAGTCACTCCCGGAAGCTCTATTAAAATTCTATAGTTATCTCCAGAAACCGAGGTCTGAATGTTTGGTTCGGTTACGCCAAAGAAGTTAACTCGTCGCTCCAAAACACCTCGGGCAGACTCCAAAGCTACTTTACGGTCTTTTTCCGCTATATCCTTCATATCTGCTTGCAATGTGACCTGAATACCTCCCTGAAGATCTAACCCTTTTTTGATTTGTAAATCCCGAACAAACTTTCCTCCAAACCAACCAATCGCGTAACCGCCAAAAGACTGCTCAACTTTAAAAGGCTTATCAAATTTAATGGTGAACTTTGGAAGGTCGATAATAAGGGCTCCAAAAGAAAGGAGGAGAATAAAAATCAGGACGCTTTTTGGTCTTTTTAGCTTATCTAACATAAAAAAGGGTGATAAAAGTGTTTAAACAGTGTCGATTCTACCACAATTGCAAAGCAGGAGCTAGATGCTCCTGCAATTGGAGGAAGCCATCCGCCTTAGGCGGGTGGAACCTCATAAAGTTTTGTTTTTTGGAAAAGCCATTTAGGACTTCTTTGAAGCTTCGTCATTCGAGTTTCGGGTCTGCTGAACCAACACCATCTGCCTCGCCCCTGGAAAAGTGTACGTGATGCGCGCTTTCTGGTAATCCGTCTTCGCCTTCGCGGTATCTCCAACTCTTAAACTCATCCCCTTGAAAAATTCCGAGGGAATTGTCACCGCCGCCGAATTTCCCGTCCTTATAATTTTCTGCTCCATGATCTAATGAATATTCTATCAGATCAAACCAAAAAGGCAAAATGCCGATAGAATAGCTCTTCCACACCCGACGGGTGTAATTTCACCCCGTTTTATGTACAAAAATATCCGCGATCGAGGATAAATTCGTACATTATAGAAACTTTACAAGAATAGTTTTGGCAATAGTGCTATAATGTTAGTAACAATATATGAAAAAAGCGCTATCATTAATTTTTGCTTTTGTTTTAACTCTCACACCAACACTTTTCCCGTCTACTACTCCCACTTTTGCCAAAATTACTCCAAAACCAAATTGGGAAAATAAATTTGTCAGCACTTCAGGTATGGTCGATTGCCCAAATCCAGAAATCGCCTCAGGAAACAATCGATTTGGCATAGTATTTGATGAAAAATGGGACGGAAACTACGAAATCTATTTTTCCCTTCTTGACCAAAACGGCAACAAAATAGGTGGAAATTTAAGAATTACTAACGATCCTGGTGATTCACGAGATCCGGTTATCGGATTCGATGGGCGCAACTTTGGTGTGTTTTGGTATGACAGTCCAGCTGGAGAGAATCGAGGAATATACTTTGTCGCCATTTCGCCAAAAGGTGAGTTAAAAATTGGACCGTTAAGGATAAACGATGTTAACGCGGATGGTGTACACCCTTCCGTTATATGGAACAACGCTTCAAATGAATATGGAGTTACTTGGTGGGACGGAAGAAACGGCGGGGCGTATTTCGGGCGAGTTAATAGACAAGGGAAAACTATTTTAGAGACGCAAGTATCTACTATGCCAGCAAATGCTTATTACCGGCCGAGGATTGGTGCTTCTGGCAAAGAGTATGCGATTTCTTGGGAACAACAAGTTCCTTGCCCTCCAGGAAATTGTCCAGAAATGGCATTTGCACGAGTCAGCAAAAATGGAACTAAGATAGGAAACGATTCGATAATAACAAATTATGGCGCGACAAGAATTAAATCGATCGTTTGGAACGGAAAAGAATGGGGGTTGCTCGTTGGCATCAGTCATTACGCCAAACTACTAAGAATTTCAAAAAATGGAACCGTCATCCAAGACCCAATTTCCTTAGGAGATATAATGATGTCCCAAGCGGAAATGGCGTGGAACGGGAAAAACTACGGGATTTCCTGGATGGACCCACAGTGGGTAACGGCCGAAAATTCACTAAACGGCGAGGTAGCTTTCCAGACCTTTAACAGTCTTGGAAAACCGTTAAGCGATGTAACGAGAGTCTCTAACGGAACCGGTCCATCTTGGTCTTTGAGTTCTCTTATCTGGACCGGAAAAAAATTCGCCCTTACCTGGGTAGAAAATCTATATCAACCCGACCAAGAAATCCGTTTTGCGCAAGGAAAATAAATTTAAACAGGGACGGACCCTGTTCAAACAAATGTTTATAGGATTACGTAATCGAATACGTAAAAAGTACCGTAGACTGTACTACGGTACTAAACTAAAACAAAGAAAAGCGAGACAGGGCCCGCCTAGCCAGTCGAGGCTGGTCTCGCCCCTACAACATGTACATGAATTTTCTTAAGAGGTCCGTCCCTTCAAGAAATACCGATTTTTGCTTTAGAGGGACGGACCTCAAAGACATCTTTGTGAGCAATTATTTCAAACCTTTGTCCAGTCGGAAGGATTGCCGATCAGAACCACATGGGGCTGAAGGAAGACCTTAATCAAGAATTTATCGGTTCGATTAACAAGAATTCCATACTCTTCTTTATCAAGCACAGAGTAATTAATTGCTCGTCCGTAAGTTTTCTCTGCGTGCTCAATCAATTCCGACAAAGCATGCATATTGGGCTTTCCCACAATTAAAAGATCCACCTCGTCGGACGCCGAAACTCTGCCTCTAGCAAAATCAAGAGAAAATAGGGCAAAATCAATATGACCAAGAAGTTTCCGTCGATCAAATATTTGCCTTGGGAGTCCTGATTCTTTTACGGTTAACGCCAGAAGTTCAAAGTAAAGATAATGCTCGGTATTAACGACATAAAAAAGACGGTTGCCGTTTGGGACGCTTTTTAATAGACCAATGGCAACTAATCGATCAAGTTCTCGCCTTACCGCGTTAATTTCTGTCCCTACCCGACGAACCAACTCCCGAACATGCAAACCATCCTTCGGACCAAGAAGCAAAAGGTTAATAATTTTTACCCTTACGGACGATGTAAAAAGTTGATTTAGCATAATGCCATTAACTTGATGTAAAAGTCACTTTGTTTCCCTTTGGCACAATTTCTACCCAAATCTGCCCGCGATTGAATTCGATTTCAGCATCCGTCCCCACCTCATAAAACATTGTCCTTGCGGCGGCAAAAGGCTTCTTCCAAATTGCGTTAATTTTATTGCCATCTTGGTATACTTCCGCCTCTCCACCCGCTTGGGTTTCATACCAAAGATGAGCCTTGTCATCATTTAAGGAAATCTCCTCTACATATTGTATAACCACAACCTTTGCCGCAAGTTGCTGGCCGGTGTCCTTATCCGTCTGTTTTTCCCCGCCCTGTGAACGAAGCCAAACATTATTAGCCGGGTCGTATACCCAATCAACATTGAAATTAAGATCTTTCCAGAAGTTGAAGGCGATTGAAGCCGTTCCGGACGAAGTTCCCCCGTCCTCTTTAAATTTCCAAGTCTCTGGCTCTTTAAAAGACCCCCAAGTTGGATATTTTTTAAGACCGGCCTCGCGAAGCTTTTCGGTTGAGGTATACAAATTATGCGGGGCCACCCGATCGTTAGATCGATAATAAGCTAACGTTCCCACCCACATTTCATCTAAATCTGGAATAGAAGCCCCCATACCTTCATAATAACCAGCCCCGTTAAGATAGTCGTAAATATTTACTTTTGATCCCTCTGCGAAAGCTCCCCCACAATGGGCATACCAAGCATCGTATTCTCTTGCCCAATCAATATAGTAGGCCCGAGCGGATCGAACCGGCCCCAAAACTTTGGCTTCTTGAGTTTGATAAATCGCCAAAAATCTGGTAATCCCCCCTTCGGCCACTGCTTCATAAATTATATCGGCATAAGGAAGCCCAGATTGAGGCCTGGCTTCAATTGCGTTATTGATCATGATCGCAATCGGTCTTTTCTCCTGCCACACCATCGCTTCTTCCGTCGAGTACCAAACCCCGTTTATGGGACTCTCAACCTCCTCTTTTCCTTCTTTAAAATTAAAAGCCGACCTGGGCGCCGCGTCTGTTTCGCTTACCGGAGAGGAAATTCCCCCTGAATTTAGAGACTTTACAAAGAAGAAAGCGCCAACTAGAAGTAAGACTACAGGAATAGGGATAAAGTAAAGCCAAACTCTTTTCTTCTTGGCGATAGGAAACCCAGGTTCTTCGACCAAAGTAGTTTCTTTTAATTCCGAAAGGTCTTTCATAGTGTTTAGGAAATTGCTTCTTTAACCGCCCGCGACTCTTCTTCCGAAAAGGGAAAGCCGTTATCTTTCCCTTCCTTAACCGGCTTTGAGTAAATCCTCGTCCCCTCCCGAGTAAAGAGACTAGAAATAACTACCCCACTCCCTTTTTTATCAAGGAGAGAAACAGCGAAACTCTGGTTTCCTCCGGTATCCGAAAAAGGATTAAACCTTACCAGTGAGTATTTTTGAAGATGATTTAGATTATCATTTTTTATTTCTAAAACATCCTCTTTTATTAGTTTAATATCTTTCTCCGCGTTTTCCAAATGCTCAAACCTTTTCTCCAAAACTTCCTTCAGGTCTTTGGAGCTATAGCCTTTTGTAAGATATCGAAAAAAATTGATGTATCGGTAAAGTAAAAAAGAAAGCACTCCAAGCCAGGAAACGTTAAGGACGATAATAATTACAAGTAACAAGGTCGAAATAATCATATTATATCTGAGTACAATTTGTACACAAAATATATCATTAGTTGCAGTTTTTGTAAAATATAGTAGACTACCTTCAACTTATGCCACAAAAATCCAAAAAACAAAAACAAATGGCTGCTTTAAGACGGGAAGTCGAGCTTTTAAGAGCCCAGGTAAAAACAACAAATAATATGGCGCATGAGGAGGTTTTTCAAACGAAAAGAGAAGTGGCGGCAGAATTAGTTACAAATGCAAAAGAACCATCATTTGACTTGGATTTTAAATATTTATCAAAAGATATTCGAAAAACCGCCATTTTGACGGGAATGTGCCTTCTTATAATCTTCACCCTCTATTTTACTGAATCTCGCTGGATGAATTTACTTTAATATTATTCGTGAATAACCACCCGGGTCCCCGGGTCTTCTTTGGTGGGGTTTTTGGAATATTGCTCGGGAGGGATATAGGGCTGAGTCCAGTAGAAAAGCTTCTCGGCTTCGGGGGTGTACATATTAATACAGCCATGAGACATCGGGTGACCAAAATTGCTGTGCCAATATGTGCCATGAATTCCGTACCCGCCATAAAAATACTGAGTGTAAGGGACATTTGGTAAATAATAATAGGTATTAAGCGCTTTAGATCCTCCCGCCATCAAGGTATACTTAAGTTTTGTCCAGATACGAAATTCCCCTACCGGAGTAAGTCCCCATTTACCGGTAGAAACCAAAAAATCATAAACTAGTTGGTCCCCTTCCCACGCTTTAAGTCGCTGTTCTGATAGATCGATCTCAATCCATTTATTCTCCGGGGCGGCTTTCGCCTTTTTAATCCCTAGGACATCCAAGAAAGTATCCGCCAGCGGTGGTTGAACTGTATTAACAGGAGAATTATTAAAAACCGCACTTGCTAGACCCTCCTGATATTCTCCCGTCTGAGCCAGTAATTTCATTTTATATTCTGACGAGGTAAGCTCCTTCCTGATAGAATAAGCGGAGTATTTCTCGATCCCAAAAGAACCAAAAGAAAGTAGGGAAACGGCAAATACATAAACCAGAAGCGAAAGGCGGAAATTGTTCTTTTTGTGGATGGCAGATTTTTTCTTCACGCTGGGTAGATGTTACGGGTTATCGCTAAATTGTGTCAAGGGGGAACATTCTAAGCACCATCTCTTCTCCGATACTGAAGCGCCTCGGCAACGTGGGGAGCTAGAATATCTTTATCGCCGGAAAGATCCGCGATGGTACGGGCAACCTTTATAATCCGGTAATAGGAACGAGCAGAAAGACTCATTTGAGAAACCGCTTTTTGCATTAGGGAAAGACAGTCAGATGAAAGAGCGCAATAAGTTTTAACCGTTTTTGAACCCATCTCGGCATTACAAGTAATATTTGTATCTTTAAACCTTTCTTGCTGAACCTCCCTTGCTTTTTGAACTCTCGCCCTAACAATTTTTGAGGTCTCTTCATTAGGTTTATCGTCAACTGTTAATTTGTCCACTTCCACCGCTGGTACTTCCACATGAAGATCGATTCTATCCCAAATCGGGCCAGAAATCCGCCGGTTATAATTTAAAACTTGGGTTGAGGAACAGGTGCAACGATGCTTTGGATCACCAAAATATCCACAAGGACAGGGATTAACCGCAACGACAAGGATAAATTTTGAAGGGAAAACAAGAGTGCCGGCCGCTCGGGAAACGGTCACAAAACCATCTTCTAGGGGCTGACGCATTGCTTCTAAAACTGAACGGGGAAGCTCGGTCGCTTCATCAAGAAAAAGAACTCCCCGATGGGCCAAAGAGATTTCTCCTGGCGTTGGATTGGATCCTCCGCCAACTAATCCAACCCGAGAAACGGTGTGATGAGGCGAGCGGAATGGCCGAGTTCTAATCAAGGGTTGATCTGGTAATAAATTTCCGGTGATCGAATAAATCTTAGTCACCTCAAGCGCTTCTTTGACGGTAAGTTTTGGGAGGATTGAAGGAATAGTACGGGCAAGCATGGTTTTACCGGCGCCCGGCGGCCCTTTCATCGAGATATTATGACCTCCAGCGGCGGCCACTTCCAAAGCCCTTTTAACATGGGCTTGTCCACGAATATCCGCCATATCAAAATCAGATGGTGGATCTTCGTCTAAAATTTCGGAAAAACTTAAGAAAGGTTCGGGGGTGATTGGTTGTTCGTTACTAAAGTGAAAGAAAAGGGATTTAAGAGAGGGAACTCCATAGGAAGAAATACCCTCAACCACCGAAGCTTCTTTTGTATTATCGGAAGGTAAGTATAAATTCTTGTAACCCTTTTCTTTTGCAAGAAAAGCCAAAGGCAATACTCCCGGAGTCCGTCTTAAAGAGCCATCCAAAGAAAGTTCTCCGTAAAAAATCGAGGAAGAGGTGTCTCCATGTATTTGTTCAGAGGCGATTAAAATTCCAAGAGCAATCGGTAAATCGTAAGAAGGACCTTGTTTGGGAAGATCAGCTGGAGCAAGATTAACCGTAATCCGATGTTCGGGGAAGGCGGCGCCGGAATTACGGATGGCGGAACGAACGCGTTCTTTAGCTTCTTCAACCGCTTTACCCGGCAAACCAACAATTGTAAATCTGGGAAAACCCTTATTTTCGAGATTTACTTCGACTTCAACCGGAACCGGATCAAGGCCGACAGTTGTTCCAGAAACAACTTTTGCAAGGGGCATTAGTGACTAGCATAACACAAAAGAAACCCTCCTTGCGGAGGGTTTCTTAAGTTAGAAAGTCGATAAGCCAGATTCTGTTTAGACGGTATCTATCTTCCGTCCCGATATAATCGGGACAGATATTCTCTTTATGAGAATACGCTCCATCTTTGTATGGATAATCGCCGAGCAGGCTGTTGACCCTCCTTCGCTAAAGCTACGGAAGGGTAAACCATACTTCGTGGATTACAGTCGGGGAGGATTGCCGCGTTTCACCCGCCCGCCAGGCAAGCCGAAGCTTGCGAGGCGTTGCGGGCAGGCCCACCTTACGATGAACCCACCCGTTTAAGCGATTCGTCACTGTGGCTCTCATTCCGAGTCATTTCTCAGAATGTTCCGCCAGAGGCGGACACTGGACCCTTCGGCCATCGCCTTTTATGGCGATCACCCTTGCTCTTGACTGTCTGGACTTTCCTCTCCCCATAGCTTTACGCGACGGGGAGGAACCGTCTCGACTACCTAATCTTTGCCATTATACCACTTTTCCCATAGTATTTCAATCGCCTGCTTGGTTATCTCCCAATTGAAGCCCTTCCCAGCCAAAAATCTGGCCAATTTTTCATAGAATTTTCTTTTTTCTAACCCATTTAATGACTTTTCCTTCTTTGATCCTGATTTTAAAGCAAGATCCAATTCACTCACTTTTTCCGTGCCATCTAAAGATTCACTGGAGAAAGCCTCCTCAATAATTTCTTTGGCAATTCCTTTCCGATAGAGTTCAAACTTTATCGCCCGCTCACCTTTTGGACGGGAGCTTTCCTGTCTTTGATTAACCCACCAAATGGCAAAATCCGTATCGTTTATGAAATTCAGCCGACGCATTTTTTCAA
>CAZQQZ010000020.1:0-13684 GCA_964595755.1 uncultured Candidatus Saccharibacteria bacterium
AGTCAACGGAGAAGTGGAGGTTTCCGGGATGACCAACCAAGAAAGGCTCCTTGGGTACTTTACCGCCATAGGTTGTCCAACCGTCATAGCTCAAAAAGCAATGGAAAAGGTTGGATTTCTCAAAGGGGAATTCCCCTTCTATATTAAAGGAACGGGATCGGTTACCGATAATAAACTAACAATGGATATTTCCAAAATAGAAATAGGACGGTTACCCATCCCAACAAATATTATTTCCAGAAACAAAAATCAAGTGATAAATTTAGCAGAAAAAAGAATGGGAGAGATCCCGGGCTTTTACGCAAAATCAGTCAAAGTCAGCGACGGCCGGTTATATTTTGAAGGAACTATTCCTCCGAAAGAGCTTACCTCCCCAAGATAAAAATACGCTTCGCTAAAGTTAATTTATGAAAGCGCTATCCGTTGCCGAGGCTGGGCTGGTCGCTTCTTGAACGACGTACTCTGGCGCAAGCTTCTTTTCTTCTTGCACTGATTCCTCTACTGCTACTTGCTCATTTCTTAAGCCCTTTATCCCAAAGATGGATAAAATTCCAGCGATAAGAAAAATTATTAAAGGCACAATTGCAAGGATAATCTTTTTCATAGTGATAAGATTTTACCACAATAACAATAGGTTTTCCTGTAGCTGCGACACTGGTGTCGCCAATTTCTTAAATTCGGGACATTCCTAATTCAATTGGCGAGGCACAGCCTCGCAGCTACAAAATAAAATTCGCAACATTCGCATGTTTATTCGCATAATTCGCATCGGTTAAGAATTTAACCCTATTTTCTGCTATTATAAGTGTATGATTAAACTTTTTGGCACTAACGGCATCCGCGGCGACGCGGAGAAAGTCTTCACCAATGATTTTTGCTTTAAAATCGGGGCCACTTTTGCCTTTTATCTTCAAAACAATCTACGACTGGTAGGACCAATCGCCGTCGGATATGACCCTCGCTACTCCAGCTATCGAATTTTAAAATGGATTATCTACGGACTCAGATCACAAAAAGCGCAAATTTACGACGAAGGAATCACCCCCAGCCCTTGCCTAACCTACTTCACAAAAGTAAGTGAGGCCCTTGGTGGCATAATGATTACCGGAAGCCATGTCCGGGAAGATATGAACGGATTAAAGCTCTACATCAAAGGGGAGGAAGTGACCAAAAAGCAGGAGGCAGAAATTGAGGAGCTATACGACAAAATGCAGGCGATCCTTAAACCGCAAGCCTACGACGGTCAAGTAAAACTGGAAAATAGGGCGATGGAAACTTACAAAAAAATGTTAATAAATCTAGCGCGTGGAAAGTTTCCCAAAACCAAAGTGGTGGTTGATGCCGGAAACGGAACCCAAAGCCTTTGCATGCCGGAAGTTTTAAGAGAACTTGGAGTTGAAGTAGTTGAAACCTGTTGCGATTTGGCTAATCCCTTACTTTCCCGAGACACGGAAACCCAAGGGGCGTTTGAGGAAATGCGAAAGGTTGTTATAGACAATAAAGCGGATTTTGGCATTGGTTATGACTCGGATGGGGATCGGGCGGTTTTCGTTACCAATCAAGGCCAAATGCTTACCGGGGATGTTTCCTGTAGCATTATCACTAAATTTGAACCCGGACAATATGTAGTCACTCCAATTAATACTTCATCCGTGGTTGAACATATCGGCAAGAAAGTGGAAAGAACCAAAGTGGGAGCTACCCAGGTAGCCGCGCGAATGAAAGAGGTTGGCGCTAATTACGGATTTGAAGCTAATGGCGGCGGTATCTCGGCCGAGATTTTTTACGGCCGAGACGGCGGATCGACGACAATTAAAATGCTAAAAATCTTAAGATCAACTAAAAAAGATTTGCAAAGTCTGGTAAATGAGCTCCCTCGGTTTTATCAAGTGAGGGAGAAGGTTGATTGTGAAAGAGAGCTAAACGAAAAGATTGTTGCCGCCGCCAGAGCCAAATATTCAAAACTAAAAATGGAGGAATTGGATGGGTTAAAACTAATTTTCCCGAGTGGTGATTGGCTCCTTTTTCGCGCTTCCGGCAATGCCCCCGAATTTAGAGTTTTTACCGAAAGTAAAGATGAGAAAGAGGCCAAAAGACTAAATGATGAGGGAATGGCCTTAGTTAAATCTTTCATAAAATGATCCAAAAAACTTCCTGGCAAAAATCAGCAAAGATTTATCACAAATCCCTTGGGGTAAAGGGAGATTATTTTCATCAATCGGTTATAAACCCAAGAACCCAGCTACTTTTAAACTTAAAATCGGGTGATTCGCTTCTTGACCTTGCCTGCGGGCAGGGGGTTTTGGCAAGGAGTTTACCTTTGGGAGCTAAATATCTGGGAGTGGATATTGCCGAAAGCCTAATTGAGTTGGCCAATAAAATGAACAAAAATCCTAGGGCGGAATTCCTGGTTCGAGATATAACAAAGCCTTTATTTATTAAAGAAAAGTTCTCCCACGCGGTGATTATGTTGGCTCTCCAAAATTTAAAGTTCCCCAAAGAAGCGATCAAAAATGCCAGCGACTATCTATTGCCAAAAGGAAAACTGGTCATTGTCGTTAATCACCCCTGCTTTAGAATCCCCCGTCAATCATCTTGGGGTATTGATGAACAGAATAAGATTGAATATCGCCGAATTAATCGCTATTTATCCCCTTTGGAAGTGCCCATTAAAATGGAACCCAGTAAAGGTGAACAAGGAGAGATTACCTGGACCTATCATTTTTCTTTATCCGATTTAAGTAAAATGCTTTCGGAAAATGGCTTTCGGATCGAGAAAATTGAGGAATGGGTTTCCGAGAAAGAAAGCCAAGGGAGAGCCTCGAGAATGGAAAATCGCGCCAGAAGCGAATTCCCTATGTTTCTTGCCATTTCCGCTATTAAAAGCTATTATTGACATATGGCAAGAAACTATGCCGGCACAAGTGATTATTTTGGTGACGATTGCCTCAAACGGCAATACGTTTTAGAAACCCTCAAGAAGGTGTTTTCTTTGTTCGGATTTGAGCCTCTAGAAACTCCCATCATTGAGCTTAAAGAAACCCTTCTTGGAAAAACCGGCGGAGAAACCAACGCTCAAGTCTTTAATTGGCGTCAAGGAAACCCAGAAACGGGAGAGGATATTGGTTTAAGGTTTGATCAAACCGTGCCTTTGGCCCGAGTGATGGCCCAATACGCAAAAACACTGGAGCCAAAAATGCCCTACAAAAGATATACCATTGGTCCGGTATTTCGGGCGGAAAAACCCCAGGCAGGAAGGCTGCGCCAATTTACCCAGATGGACATCGATACCGTTGGCACAAAATCAGTTCTCGCGGACGCCGAAGTGATTGCCCTTTGTATTTACGCTCTGGAAAAGCTTGGGTTTTCTGACTTTACGATTGAATTGAATAATCGAAAAATTCTTAACGGGCTGGCAGCCTCCATCGGACTTGTCGGTAAAGAGGCCATTTCTCTAATGCGGGGATGGGATAAACTGGGTAAAAAAAGTACTCAAGAAATTGAAGAAGAATTCGAAGAAACCCTAGGAAAAGAAAAGGCGAAAAAGGCAATTTTATTAACGGAAAAACTGATCGCGATTGACGGAAGTAGTGAAATAGCTCTCAACTCGGTTTTAAAGGTCTCAAAAGAGACGGAAGGGGGTGTTTTGGAAACTAAATCGATCCTCAATACTTTAGCCACTCTTGGAATTGACCCAGAAAAAATCAAATTTAATGTTCTTTTAGCCCGCGGGCTTGATTATTACACCGGCCCAGTTTTTGAGATGAAGGTTCTTGAGGGCGGGGCGGGATCCCTTGGCGGAGGTGGCCGATTTGATAATTTGATTGAAGCTCTTGGGGGTCCAAGCATACCCGCAACCGGAGTTAGTTTTGGGTTGGAAAGAATGACTTATGTTTTAGATAAGCTAAATCTGTTCCCGACAGAACTTGAGAAAACCAAGGCCTTTGTGACTGTCTTTGAACCAAAAAGCGAGAGCTCGGTTGCCTATGCGGCAAAGATTACCTCTCTTCTTCGGAAGAAAAAAATAAATACGGAAATGTATACCGGTTGCGAAAAAGTTGGGGCGCAGTTAGCAATTGCTAATCGGAAAGGAATTAAATATGCCATTATCGCCGGCCCTGATGAAGAAAAGAAAGGAACAGTCACCATCAAAAATCTTTCCGTCGGGCTATCTTCTGGAGAAAAGAAAGACAAGGAAGCAAATCAAATAGAGGTTCCTCTGGCCGAGTTAAAAGACAACTTGTCATCAATCTGATAATACGAACTCCAACTGCCATCGTTGAATTTCCGCCAAGTTGACAATACCCAAATAACAAGTCTATAATGACATCAATGTCCCGTACTAAGATTCTCGTACTGTTTTCTCTCGTTCTCTCCTTCGCTCTAATCAGAAGAAGCACCCTTTTGGTATCCGCACAAGACCAATTTGGAAGTCCTTACGGTTTAATCTTGGCGGCCACTTCAACTATGATTATCCCGCTCGCAAAATAATTCCGGGGGTTGAATTCGACAATGTGGCCAGTTTAATTTCCGAAGGTGGGGCCAAGTGGGTAAGAGTTATGGTTTTTTGGAAACAGCTCCAGCCGAAGAGCAAAAATGAATGGGAAAAAGCAAAATGGGAGTACCTTTCAAATTTAATGACTACCATGAGAAATCACGGGCTAATGATTGATCTGGTCGTCACCGAAGTCCCCCGCTGGGCCAACAATGCCCCCTCAACCGAAGTTGCCGCAGGTTATCCGCCAATAAATATGGCTGATTGGGATCAATTTATAAGCAAGTTAGTTCAGAAACTTGAGGAAGATGAGATCAAAATCGGGGCCTGGGAAATCGAGAACGAAATCGATGGGAACACTAGAACGGGGTATCGGGAACACCCAGAAAAATACGTAGAAATGTTCACCCGGGCGGTTCCGATTATCCGCAATGCTCAAAACATCCATGAGCAAGATAAAGCGTTTATCATGCCAAGCGGTTTTTTTAACATCCATTATGCGAAAGAAGACATTATTTACTGGTTAAACCACCTTCCAAAGGATTATATCGCTGGCCTAAGTTTTCATACATACGGCCCGGACGATGCCCAAATACTTCAATATTGGAACAAATTTCTGACGGCGAGAAACGATGCGGGTTTAGGAAACAAGCCGGTTTGGCTAACAGAAACAAATTTAAATGATCAGCCAAAAGGCTATCTAGATCCAGAAGCAAGCCAAAAGCTTCCCAAAAGAATTGACGCTTTCCTTCAAAACGGCGCCCAAAAAGTTTTCTGGTACTGCGAATCTAACGGCTTCTGGGGGGCGGGAATCCTAAAGATCCAAAACTTCAGCACCGTTCCGCACTTTGTTAAAAATGAGGCGGTGTTCTCAGCCTACCAAGAAATGACGGGGGTAGCGGCGAAAACACCGATTAAAGGAGACCTTAACAGCGATGGGGAGGTGAACGAGATAGATCGTGATATTTTAAAGAGCAGATATTTAACGAACGACACCATTGCGGACATTGACTTGTCCGGCTTAGTTGATGCGACAGATTACTTAATTTTGGTCAGTAATTTCGGCGAAAGTCAATGAAAATCAAAACCGCTATTTTTGTTTTTACAAGAAGGCTTAAAAACAATAAAAAAATTGTATTCGCGTTTTTGTCACTTGCCCTTATACCGGTGATTTTCTTAGCCTCCTTTGCGGCGGGAAGTCTTAGAGAAAGTATGGATTTAAGACAGGAAGCGGCCACAAACAAATCGCCTTTGGTTGCCACTTTATCCCTTAAAAGCCAACAAACTTCCTATAAGATCGGGGAGGAAGTGGAAGTTGATATTAAGCTAAATACCGGCGGAACTCCCGTATACGCCGGGCAGGTGCGTATTGGATATAACAAAACGCGTTTACAGGTCTTGGGAGTCGTCCCGGGAAAAGACATTAGCCAAAGTCCAGCGATGCTTACCGAGATTTTGGTCAACAATGTCAAAGAGGAGGAAGGAACCGTTTTTTTGGATCAAGGGACAGGGCTACCTTCTGGATTGCCGTACCAGAACCAAAACGCAAGCACCCCCGGAATATACGGAAGACTGAAAGTAAAGGCCATCTTGGCGGGAAAAGTTACCTTGTATTTTAAATACGCTAATACACCAAGGTATGGTACTCAAGCCAAGGGAGACACTGATGTTCTAACCCTTCTTGATGGATCGCCTGCTGATATCCTCGTCAGCTCCAGTAACCTAAAGTTGACTTTTACTTCAGAAGAAGTAGAAAAAGAAACAAAATTGGAGGCGTGTGAAATAAATTCTTGTCAAGAAGACGGGATCGGCAAAGACAGCTTGGACAAAAATTTTAAAAGTGTCTTGTTCACTCCCACTCTCTCGGGCAGATTGGAAAAAGTAGCTATCAAGGCCGGCGGCTTTGGAGTAGGAACAAGAAGTGTTTTTTGTAAAATAACCGACAAAAATAATCGCGACCTGACTCCGGAAGCTCGTTCTTCAACCTTCAGTGGTCAAACCCCCGATTGGCGGGAGGTTAACTTTTCAACACCTTTGGACATAGTCGCCGGCACTTCCTACAAAATCGCCTGCCGTGGAAGTGAGGCGTGGTCCGGCGTATTTTGGGTACTAGATTGGACCAAAGGGAAAACCTACCGCACTTTTATCTGCCACTAAATCACGCCACCAATTACTCGATACCTGCAAGTTTTTTCTTTTATCCAGTCCAGAAATGATAAATATTTGCTAAAATGCAAAGGCAAACTATGAAAACCAAAAAATTTACCATCCTCCACTCAAATGATATGCATGGGGATTTTTTATCTGAAGTCAAAGAAGGCTCGGGAAAACTCATCGGCGGGTTAGCCTTACTTTCTGGCTACATTAATAAAGTTCGTAAAGAAGAAGAAAATGTTTTATATGTAATTTCTGGGGATATGGTTCAAGGCTCAATCATCGATTCCGAATATAAAGGCATCTCCACCATGGAACTAATGAATTACCTTGCTCCGGATGTTGTCGCCCTTGGAAATCACGAGTTTGACTACGGTCTTCCCCACCTTCTTTTCCTTGAGAAAATGGCCAATTTCCCGATCGTCAACGCCAATCTCTATATCAAAAAATACAATAAACGACTGATGAACCCTTATTTAATTTTAAAAAAAGCGGGTTTTGACATTTTGTTTACCGGAATCATTACTGAGAAAGTAATGGATTCACTCAAAAAAGACTCTCTAGTTGGTAGCTTTATTACCCTTGAGGAAGCAGGCAAAGAAGTGGGGATCATTTGTAACGCCTACAAAAATGATGATATTGACCTGACCATTCTTCTTACTCACATCGGTTTTGAATCAGATTTAGAACTTGCCAAAATACTAAAAAAAGAGTGGGGCGTTGATATGATCATTGGTGGCCATTCCCACACGGTTTTGGAAAAACCAGAAAAAGTGAATGACATTTTAATCGCCCAGGCGGGCGTGGGCAGTGATCAAATTGGCCGATTTGATATTACGGTGGATGATGACACCAACAGCATTATTGATTATAAATGGCAACTCATCCCAATTGATGAAAATCTGGCCGAGCCCGATAAGGAGCTTCTAAAGTTTATTGAATCTTTTAAAACGGAGGTAGATCGAAAATATAGCACCCTTCTTTGCAAATTCGCGGAAAAACTCACTCATCCAAAACGAGAAGTTGAAACTACTCTTGGAAATCTGATTGCGGATGCCTTTGCCGAATCCGCCCAGTGTGACGTGATGTTCGTGGGAGCGGGTTCAATTCGGGTCAAGGAGTTAGGACCGCTGGTGACTTTAAAAGATTTTATTACTATGTTTCCCTATGACGATTCAATTACTCGTTTTGCTATTACTGGAGCGCAGTTAAGGAACATCTTTTCCCACATAATGCGAGCGGAAAATCGAAACGGCGAAGGCGAATGCTACCAGGTAAATTCTAAAGTGAGGGCAGTTTATGATGACAAAACGTATGCTTTGTCATCGCTCAAGATTGATGGCGTTGATGTTGATTCCAAAAAACTTTATACCATCGCGATGATGGGCTATCACTTAACCAACTCAAAAGCCTACATGAATATTTCTAATGAGGAACTTCTGGAATCTGGAAAATCAAAGGTTGTTTCTACCTCCGCCCAAGAGGTGCTGGAAGAGTGGTTAAGAAATCATCAGAATGAAACCAGGAAAATTGAAGGCAGGTTGGTTTATAGCTAAACCATATCTGCTATAATCTAAATATGGTAAAAAGAATTGTGGTCGATCCAAAAATTATGGTGGGAAAACCGATTATAAAGGGAGCGCGAGTCCCCGTGAGTCTTGTTCTTAATTTAGTTAAAAATGGATACAATGCGAAAAGGATCTGCGAAGCCTACCCCAACCTTACCCCTAAAGATGTCGAAGCGGCGCTTGACTACTCGGAAAAGCTAATTAGCCGCGAAACGGTATTTGAACCCACAAAAGTTTCTTATGCTAAAACTTCTTCTTGATGCCAACATTTCTCCAGAAACAGCGAGGTTTATCCGCTCTCTTAATATAAACACGAAATCCCTAATTGAAGAAAATTTGTCCGGCATAACGGACGAGGAAGTAGTAGCCCTCGCGAAGAAGGAAAAACAAGTCATATTAACCTTCGACTTCGATTTTGGTTACATCTACCAGCTTAAAGAGCAAGATAAACTTGGCGTTGTCGTTTTAAGAATAAAAGACCAAACGGTAGAATCGGCAAATTCCCATCTTGAAAGATTCTTTAATTATATAAAACAAAAAAAATTAAATTTGTCAGATACGATGGCGATAATTGAGGAAGACAAATATCGTATTCATCAAAAACACAAATGAACTTAAGTAAACTCACCCAAATTCTAGAAAAGGAGCCGGCGTATCGCCTTAAACAAGTCAAAGAGACGGTATTCGTAAATTTGATTGAAGATTGGGAACAGGCCAAATTCCTGCCCAAAGAACTTCGGCAAAAGCTAGTGATTGAGTGCCCACTGGAAATTAAAGGGGAAATCTTCTCTTCCAAATCCCGCGCCTCCCTCAAATCCCTCATTACCTTGGAAGATGGCCTAAAGGTAGAGGCAGTCTTAATGAAACACCCGGAAAGAAATACCATTTGTGTTTCCTCCCAAGTTGGTTGCCCATTGGGTTGCGCTTTTTGCGCTACGGGCAAGATGGGATTTAAGCGGAATCTAACGGCGGACGAAATTGTAGAGCAGGTTGTATTCTTCTTGCGTTTCTTATCCCTCAATTCCCCCACCTCCCCCAAATACCTCAGAATCGTCTTTATGGGTATGGGTGAGCCTTTCTTAAATTACGACAATGTCTTATCCGCTATCCGGATTTTAAACGATCCAGATGGCCTAAAAATCGGCGCCCGTAAAATCTCCATCTCCACCGTGGGGATTACTGAAGGAATTGAAAAGTTAGCTAATGAAGG
Source organism: uncultured Candidatus Saccharibacteria bacterium (assembly GCA_964595755.1). Lineage (GTDB taxonomy): Bacteria > Patescibacteriota > WWE3 > CAZQQZ01 > CAZQQZ01 > CAZQQZ01. The sequence goes on from CAZQQZ010000020.1 coordinate 9,428, forward strand.
ATTGGAAGTTAACTTGGCCATCTCTTTGCATGCTCCCGAAAACCCCCTAAGAACCCAAATCATCCCAACCAACCAAAAATACCCAATCGAAAAAATTCTTAACGCCGTAAATTATTACATTGGAAAAACCAACCGCAAAGTGATGTTTGAGTATTTGATGATTCAAGGGATAAACGACTCAGAAGAACACGCACATAAACTAGCCAAGCTAATGAAACATAAACTCTATATGGTAAATCTGATTGCCTACAATTTAGAGCAAAGCGAAAAATTGGTAACGAGGACACCTAAGATGTCCGAGAGTTATAACGAAACGGGAGATTTTAAACCCTCTTCGGTAGAGACAATCAAAACATTCGGTGGTATATTAGAAAAAGAGGGTATAAATTGTACCCAAAGATTTAAGTTTGGTGACGACATCAACGCCGCCTGCGGACAACTGGCGGGAAAGGCTTAATCCGTGCAGATCAACCAAGAATTTCCTTTGGAAGTCTTTTTAATCGATCTTCCCGCCTTTTTAGAGATTAGTACCTTCATTTACCAAGTTTGTTCTTTTTCCTAAAGTCTTCACCGATAAACTGAAATACACTTTTTCCGATGCGAAAGATTTCCTCGCATTAGTAAAATTAGTATAAAATTAGTAAAAGATAATTAGTAAAAAAAAGAAAATAACTTATTTACATAGTAATGTTATGTGTTGTAAACGTACCTGTGTTCTAGAACACAGGTACAAACGAGAGAATGTCTTTGCTTCATAAAAAACATCATTAAGAACATAAGGAAATCGATTAAAGGAATTAGCAAGAAATTCAGAAGGGATTCAAGAGATTAGCGAGGGACGTCTTTTCTTTTATATCCTGTGTATACTGTTCTCTTGTGAAGCAGTCTTGGTCCTCCCTCTTTCCGGTAGGCCTTCTCATGATATTTATCCTCTACCTCATCCCCACGTCTAAAAATAATATCAAATCCTTCGGGGTTCGAGGACAATTTTTTATCCACTTGATCGATTGTTTCCAATCCAACTCTAAGCGTGTTTTTTATTTCACGAAAGAGTTTTCCCTGCCTCAATAATTTAGCAACCTGAATTCGTCTTCCAATTCTTATTTTCTCATCTGAGGTAAGTAAAGCCTCTATTACCAAGTCAACCTCGTTCCCATCTTTCGCGGCAAGAAAACTATCCCTCGCTCGATTAAAAGCATCATAAACACTTTCTTGTTGGACATTAATATACCGCCTACTCATAAAATTTTGAAAAGTTAACTTTCGCTTACTCTGGTAATAATAGCACAAACAATTATGTTTGTATGCACCTATGTTCTAGAACACAGGTACAAATACATACTAACAAACACTAAACAAATATTAAAATGTATGAAGTTGAAATAAAGATTGGCAAATTATTGGTAATGGGGATTTATGTCAATAATTTCTGCCACGCCGTCCTTACGAACGATGAAAATTGCTCTCCATTTCAGATCAATCCTAAACGAGTAAATATTAAGTTTTTTGGGCAATAATTTTTCAGTATTTAAAGAAGGGTGTTTTTCGGTCGTTTTCAAATATCTGTTTCTGCTTCTCAAATCTCTTCTTGAGCCCGTGCTTTGCCAAAACATCTCCTAGATCTCTCCTAAGTGGACAGATTTTCATAAGAGCTAATTATTTTTGTATAAAGACGATTTAGTGAGTCCTTTGGAAACACTCTCAACGAATTTCGTGTTGTGACCTGCTTCCTGAAGGTCTTTCCGGATCTCATTTATTGGTTTTTTATCAAAATATTCGAACCCAACCGTTTCCTCTTTTTTATCAAGCACAAAAAAAATCCTAAGCGCGGTTCTAAAAAGCTCGGAACGAGAAGAATACTCCCCCTCGAGGAGGGTAACATCAACTTGCTTGGCCAAATTATCGGGTAAGGAAACATTAACAGTTCTCATGCCTCATGTTTAGCATTTTTTGCCATTTCTTGTCAAGAGAGATAATCCCTTAATTTCTTGCTTCTTGAGGGATGACGAAGTTTGCGAAGGGCTTTGGCCTCAATCTGACGAATTCTTTCTCTAGTCACCCCAAATTCTTTGCCTACTTCTTCAAGGGTGCGCGAGTTATGATCTACTAACCCAAATCGAAGTTCGAGGACTTTCTTTTCCCTTGGATTTAAAGTCTCCAAAACTTCAATCAATTGCCCTTTAAGAAGTTCTTGAGAAGCCAAAGCTTCGGGGCGTTCAAATTCCTCGTCCGGAATAAATTCTTTAAGACGGCTGTCTTCTTCCTTCCCGACAGGTGTTTCCAGAGAGGCCGGCACTTGGGAAATTTTAATAATGTTTCTAATTTTGTCTTCGCTCGTTTTCATTTCGTTGGCGATTTCATCAGAGTTTGGTTCTCGTTCAAGCGATTGTTCCAAAGTCCGTTTCGCTTTTTTAAACTTATTGATCGTTTCGATCATATGGACCGGGATCCGGATAGTGCGCGCCTGATCGGCAATTGCCCTTGTGATCGCTTGCCTAATCCACCAAGTAGCATAAGTTGAGAATTTAAAGCCTCTTTTCCAATCAAATTTCTCGACCGCCCGCATTAAGCCCGTGTTACCTTCCTGAATAAGATCCAAAAAGGTTAGCCCCCGGCCAATGTATTTTTTGGCGATGGAAACGACCAGACGAAGATTAGAACGAGTCAATTTTTCTTTGGCTTTCTTATCACCCTTCTCAATCCTTTGGGCAAGATCAACTTCCTCTGTGCCTTTAAGGAGGGGGATTTTACCAATCTCCCTTAAATACATCCGGACGGGGTCAGAGGTGACGCTTCGATCAAGGGTTTCTTGAACGGTCAGCTCTTGCTCAATTTCCTCCGGTGATTGGGGCACCGCCTCAAGGTTCTCAAAAACATCAATCTTGGAATCAATTAAAAATGTGTACAAATCATCAAGCGCTTCAATATTGTCCTCCGCTTTGGGGAAAAGCTTAATTACATCCTCTTGGGTAAGGTAGCCCTGCTTTTTGCCTTTTCGGATCAAAGCCTTAACTCCTTTAATTTTTTGGAAACTTGACTCTTTAGCCATAAGTTACGGGATTATAGCAGAAACATCTAAGAAACTTAAGGTTTCGACCGACCGTTGATCTTGGTCCTTTCCTTTCCTCTTGACAATCTTTTGGCATGGTGTATACTAGTAGTATCACGATGACTGGATAGGCTTAAGGTTTCGACCGACCGCTGATGCCAGTCATTTTTAATTGCTGAATTGCTAAATTGTTGAATTGTTGAGAAAACTGCTCCTCCGCCGTTTCCAAGCAATTTAGCAATATAACAATTTAACAATTGGTATTTCCTCATCATATCTTTAACCTTTCATTCGTAAATTTAATTAGCTGATGAATTTCCTTAGGTAAGGTCTGGAGCTCCCCCAAAATGTGTTTGTGCTGTTCCTCTGTTATTAGTTTTCTTACCCTCGCTTTTTCATTCCAATCAAGACTTTCTTTGACCGAACCAAAACTATAATAATAAAACTTAATTTTATCTTTCTTACTGTATCTGCCAAAACCTTCGGCAATATTTGCGGAGACGGAATCGACAGCGGTCACAAATTGAGCCCCAACTGTTTTTTGGGCAAACCAACTCCAACTGATTATAACACTCCAAATGTAGTTAGACAGGACAAAGGCTCTCTTGTAACACCCAAGATCATTTAGCTGTAAATAGTTCATTGCTTTTTCACAATTTAGCAATTCAACAGTTTAACAATTTTCTTCTCAATTCTGGCTATCTATGAAAGCATAGTTCTTCTTCATATTAAAAGTATACAACAAAATTGCTTTATCGAATTCAGACAAAAAGTAGCGGCGAGGATTTTTCCTCGCCAATTGAATTACTGTAGTTGGCGACGCAAAGCGTCGCAGCTACAAGAATAAAAAGATCAATTTACGATCCACCAATTAAACTCAATATCCTTGCCAGCAGGCGAAGAAATTTCTACCCTAAACGATTCCCCTGCTTTTTTGGAGGGAGTAAATAGAGAGGCAGAGGTAGAAACCGGCGTCACAAAAATGCGGGAGTTTTTGGTAACTTTCGGGCAAATTACTTCCGCAAATGTTTGGCCGGATTTGATTACCGCCAAGCCAGTCGTTTCCGTTAGATTAACCTTTGAGGCAGTAATTTCCCCAGCGGTAGTAATGTTGCCTTTGACATCAAATACCACCTTACCGGCAAAGAGGTCAATCCCCGCTTTGGCAAGAGGTTGGAGTTTAAGATTGCCAATCAAAGTATCGATGG
>CAZQQZ010000021.1:0-13351 GCA_964595755.1 uncultured Candidatus Saccharibacteria bacterium
TTAAGCCCGGAAGCCATTGTCCAAATGGCAATCGAAAATAATTGTCCTTCAATTTCCTATACCTACACCGAGCCGACCGTTTTCTTTGAGTTTGCTTATGACACGGCCAAAATTGCCCACGAACGCGGCCTTAAAAACATATTTGTCACTAATGGCTATATGACCGAGAAGGCTTTAAGAATGATTAGGCCGTATCTTGACGCGATGAATATTGATTTAAAATCGTCTTCTAATGAATATTACCGAAAACACTGTGGGGCGAGGATTGAACCGGTTAAAAATAATATAAAGCTTGCTAGGAAAATGGGAATTTGGGTGGAAGTGACCACTTTAGTTGTTCCCAAAGAAAATGATACTTTATCTGAATTTAAAAGCATCGCTAAATTTATTTCTGATTTAGGCCAAGATATCCCTTGGCATATTTCCCGTTTTTACCCCGCCTACCAAATGAAAGATCATGAGATTACACCAGAAGAGACACTAAGAAAAGCATACGAGATTGGTAAAAAATCTGGGTTAAATTATGTTTACATCGGAAATATTAATGATGAAAAAACCCAAACTACCTATTGCCCGAAATGTGGTGAAAATTTGATAAGAAGAGTCAATTATCAAATTTTCATAAACTTAAAAAAGGGAGAGAAGTGCCCAAAGTGCGGAAAGAAATTAAGAATCTTGACAAAATGATTAAATTTTTTTACCTTCTGAAGAATAGAATTTCAAATTTTTGATCGGAGGTGCTTTTTATGGACGACATAAATGAAATCCGAGGAGACAAGGTTTTTATATGCGAAGAATGCGGATACACAACTGTTGATGAAGAAGAGATTAAACTTAAAAAATGCCCCGAATGTGGGGGAAAGCTAAAGATTGAAAAATTTAAAGACGAAACTATTGCGGAGGGATTTTCCGAAGAAACCTTTGAGTAAATTAACCATAAGATATTAACAAAGATACCGCGCCAGAAACGCGGTATTCTTTTTCTTGTAAGGCCCCACCCGCCTAAGGCGGATGGCTTCCTCCAATTGCGTACGCGCTACGCCCGAAAATAGATACAATTTAATCAACGTGCGAAAGCATATGATTTTCGCTCTGCAACTGTAGCTGCGACATTTTATGTCGCCAATTTTGGATTTTGCCTTTCCCCAATTTGCATTTCGGGTTTCCTTCGGATAATATAGTTTTATGCCTTCATTATTTGACGCAAAAGTTGCCTCGACCCCACTTGCGGATCGAATCCGACCGACCACTCTTTCCGATTTCGTTGGCCAAGAACACTTAGTCTCCGAAGGCAAAATCATCTACGAACTTTTAAAAATCGATAAATTACCTTCTTTGATATTTTGGGGGCCTCCGGGATGCGGCAAAACTTCTTTGGCAGAAGTCATTGCCTGTAGCACCAAGTCTGATTTTATAAAAATTTCTGCTACCACGAGCGGTATCGGAGAAGTTAAAAAAGTGGTCGAAAAAGCGGCCGATAAAATGAAAAATTATGGTCACCAAACTATCCTTTTCATTGATGAGATTCATCGCTTTAACAAAGCGCAACAGGACACACTCCTTCCATATGTAGAAAAGGGAGTGGTAACTCTCATAGGAGCGACCACGGAAAACCCGTCTTTTGAAGTTATCTCTCCCCTTCTTTCCCGTTCAAAAGTATTAGTTCTAAAAGAGTTGACGGCCGAAAATATTAAACAAGTGCTTATTCGGGGAGCAAAGGAGCTTGGCTTTAAAGATTTAAGTTTCGTCGATAAGAAAGGGTTAGAGTCGCTCATAAATTACTCAAACGGAGACGCCCGAGTTGCTCTTAACGCCCTGGAAACATCGGTTAATATCAAAAAAGGTAGAGCTCAAAAGATTACTAAAGACATCATAGAACAAGCTTTGCAGACAAATTTAAGATATGACCGATTGGGCGAGGAACACTACAATACCATCAGCGCTTTTATTAAAAGTATCCGGGCTTCAAATCCTAACGCTGCTCTTTATTATCTTGCTCGAATGGTTGAAGCCGGGGAGGACCCTCTTTTTATCGCCCGTCGGATGGTGGTTTTTGCCTCCGAAGATATTGGTATGGCCCAGCCAGCTGCTCTAATGATGGCAAATGAAGTCTTTAGATCTTGCGAAACAATTGGTTATCCTGAATGCCAGGAAAATTTAGCCCACGGGGCGGTTTATCTTGCCTTAGCCAAAAAAGATCGTTCGGCGGTTGACTCTTTCTTTGTCGCCATGCAAGATGTTCGCAATTTTGGCAATCTTCCCATTCCCTTATCATTAAGAAACGCTCCTACGAAGCTGATGAAGGATCTAAATTATGGCAAAGGCTACCAGGCGTATCCTGATAAATCGGTAAGTTTATTACCAGAAAAACTAAAGGGTAGAAGGTATTACAAAACCCCCCAAACTCCTTAATACCCCTAATACCCCCTTTTATTTTTCCTCTGTCGTGTGTATAAACCTTTAACCACCCCTTCCATTGCTGTTCTAGGTGTTTTTTTAGTTTACTCTGAGTCCATCGAAGGGTAGCTGCGGTCGCCTGAGGTGACCGCCAATTTGACTGCATTTCTAATTTCCTGTACTTTCCTCTAACATCCTTTAACTTTGGATGTGTTGTTTGTCGTTTCCGTCTCACTTTTGCAAACACTCGTTTTTAGTTTACTCTGAGCAGTTCGGCCTGAGCTCACTGCTAAAGGCTTGTCGAACGGTAACTGCGGCATCTTATGCCGCCAATTCTGTTTTCATTTTTAGTACCGTCGTACAGTTTACGGTACTATTTAACTCATTTCCGTAAAGCTTTACGTAACAAAACATTATCTTCAGGGGAAGAAAACCCAGAGTTTTAACCACAATGCCAGAGATTTTTACACCCGTCGGGTCTAGAATGCCGTAAAGACGGACTTAACAAGGAAAAACCATCAATATTTTAAACCCGTCGGATTTATAAAATTCGCCCTCTTGCGCCGAAAATATTTTCTGCCGTTTTGTTTAATAAGCTTAATTTAGGATTACTTATTCAATTACGTAATCTTATAAACATCTATCTCGTTTTTGCTTATACTAACAATGTACAAATTTATCCTCGATCGCGGACATTTTTGTACATTATATGAAATAGAGTAAGATAAAGGTAATGAGAACACGAGATAAAATCCTTATAGAGCTTGCGGAAACAGTTGACTATTGGAATTATGTTTCTGGCCTTTATAACAAAAGATCACACGATATTCTCGGTCTTCGGATGACCAAAAAGGACAGAAAAGTCGAACAGGCAGTAAGAAGGCTTGTATCTATTGGTGAAATAGAAAAAGAAATTTCTCCTGATGGGGATGTACGCTATAAAATTACCAGTTTAGGCTTAAATACCCTTAATAGAACAATTAATCTTAACAAAATTATACAAAACCCTTGGGACAAGAAATGGAGATTCGTAATTTTTGATATCGAAGAAAAAAATAAGGAAATAAGAGAGTGCGTCAGAGACCGTCTTCGCCAACTTGGGTTCGGTCAATTACAAAAAAGCGTCTGGGTTTCACCTCATCCAATAATCGATGAGGTTGAGGAATTATTAAAAGCGAAAGAAATCAAAACTGGAGTATTGCTCTTTGAAGCAGAAAAAATCGGGTCTTCGTCAAATAAGGAAATTGCTCATCAAGCTTGGGATCTTCCCATGATAGCGGAACGTTACGTAGAACTCGTTGAAAACTATAATAAAGATTCCCTTACGGATGAAGAAAAAGCTGGTAGTGATTTTGCTAATGAATATCTGGAAATTCTGAAAATCGATCCCTATCTTCCGGACGAAATCCTTCCTCAAGATTGGCCAGGTAAAAATGCAAAGAAATTATTTAATAACCTAAGAATCTCAAAAAATCATTGATAAAAACCTAATTAACCCGTAACAACAATGTACATTTTTATCCGCGATCGCGGACTTTTTTGTACATCCTAAAAAAGTAGGATTTTTAAAACCCTAGGGTTTAAGATATTGCCTAATAAATCAAAAGCTACCTTTCCTTTTTCTCAAAAAAGTGGTAATTATATCCCAATATGGAAAATGATCTTGAAATATTAAGACATTCCTCCGCTCATTTAATGGCTTCCGCCGTTGTTAATTTGTATCCGGAAGCCCTTCTTACCATCGGTCCAGCGATTAAGGATGGTTTTTATTACGATATTGATTTCAAAAGTCCAATAAGCGAGGCGGACGTACCGAAAATTGAAGCGGAGATGGAGAGAATTAAAGGGCTTGGAGAAAGCTTTAACCGGAAAGAAATTGGACTTACCGAGGCAAGAAAGATCTTTAAAAATAACCCTTATAAATTAGAACTAATTGATGAAATTTCAAAGAGCGAAGATAAGGCTCCTCTTTCTATCTATAAAATGGGGGGTTTTGTCGATCTTTGTAGGGGTCCCCATGTTAAAAATACCAAAGAAATTGGCTGTTTTAAACTAGTGAGCGTTGCCGGAGCCTATTGGAGAGGGGACTCAAAGAACAAAATGTTAACTAGAATCTATGGAGTTGCTTTTAAAACCAAGGAAGAACTAGATAAGTATTTATGGCAAGTTGAGGAAGCGAAAAAAAGAGATCATCGAAAAATCGGCAAAGACCTAGATCTATTTAGTGTTGATGATTATGTTGGTCCGGGATTAGTTCTCTGGCACCCAAAACTTTCCTTCGTTCGCGAAAAGATTGAGTTTTATTGGCGTGAAGAGCACCGAAAGAGAGGATATCAATATGTCTATACACCCCACGTTGGCTTAGCTCATCTTTGGGAAACTTCAGGGCATCTAGACTTTTTTAAAGAGGGCATGTATCCCTCAATGGCAATGGAAGTAAAGAGCAAAGAAGAAAAAACCAACTATTACGTCAAGCCGATGAATTGCCCTTTTCACGTTCGAATTTACAAATCACGGATTAGAAGTTACCGAGAATTGCCATTAAGATGGTGTGAGCTTGGTACAGTGTATCGATACGAAGAATCAGGTGTACTTCATGGAATGTTAAGAGTCCGCGGATTTACTCAAGACGATGCCCACATCATTTGTCGGGAAGACCAATTTATTGACGAAGTAAACCAAATAATCGATTTTGCGATTGCCATTAACCACACTTTTGGCTTTGATAAATTAAATGTTTACCTATCCTTACGCGATCTTACCGGAGATAAAAAGTATGTCGGAGAAAACCGAGTTTGGGAACTATCAGAAAAGACCCTTAAAGAAGTTCTTGAGAAAAGAAAAATTGAATTTAAAGAAGATATTGGCGGAGCGAAATTTTACGGTCCTTCAATTGACTTTAAAGCGGTTGATTCCATGGGGAGAGAGTGGCAAGGAACCACAATTCAACTGGATATGAACCTCCCGTCCCGTTTTGGGATGACCTATGTTGGAGAAGATGGTAAAGAGCACACCCCAATCATGATTCACCGTACTCTTTTGGGGGCAATGGAGAGATTTGTCGGCACTTTAATAGAGCAGTGTGCTGGCGCCTTTCCCGTTTGGTTGACTCCCACCCAAACAATGATTATTCCAATTTCTGATAAACACGTCGATTATTGTCAAAAATTAAAGGAAACTCTTGAAAATGAAGGCGTAAGGACGGAACTTGACGATCGAAAAGAATCGATGCAATCAAGAATTCGTGATGCCCAAATGCAAAAAATCCCATATATGCTTATTCTCGGGGATAAAGAAATTGAAGCAAATCAAATCTCACTTCGCTTAAGAACGGGAGAAAACATCGGCTCCCTCGACTTAAAAACCTTTATTAAAACGGTTAAAGAAATAGATACCTCAAAAGCGGTAGATAAAATCTGGAATTCCTAAATATTTTTATAGTTGACGAAAACCCTCGTAACGTGGTAAACTAACGAAGTTTGATTATTCATAGACGTTACAATGTAAACCATTTCATCAAAGCGCCGGAGGTGCGTCTTGTTGGCGAGGGGAGAAATGAGCTTATTTCTACGGGCAAAGCGTTGGCCGAGGCGCAAGCACTGGGCCTGGATTTAGTCGAAGTCTCTTCGAACACTAATCCTCCGGTTTGTAAATTGATTGAATACAAGAAGTTCTTGTATCAGCAAAAACAAAAAGAACAGAAAGGAAAAGTTCCCTCAACTGAACAAAAAGAGTTTAGAATTAGACCATCAATTGGCAGCGGCGATTTTCAGGTAAGGATCAATAGAGCTAGGCAGTTTCTTTTAAAGAAAAACCCTGTTAAAATCACCGTCCAATTTGTGGGCAGGGAAATTACTCATGTGGATATTGGCAAACAGAAAATTGTGGAATTTACAAAAAGTTTAGCAGATATAGGGCATCCAGAGGGGGAGCCAAATTTCGAACCAAAAAATAAAGCAATTTGGCTTATCATAAAGCCTAATTAATAATGAAAAGGAAAATTAAATCTTCAATTTCAAAAAAGATAAAAGTTACCAAAAAAGGAAGGCTTCTAAGGCTTCATATTGGTAATTCTCATCTTAAGCGAAAGGACGATCAAGGAACTCATAGACAGAAAAAACAGGAAAAAGAGCTTTATAAAGGATACGGCAGAAAAGTTCGTAAGTTACTTTAACTTATTAAATATGAGAGTAAAAGGAGGCCCAGCCAGCCGAAGAAAACACAAGAAAATATTTAAAGCCAATAAAGGATACCGAATGTCTCGTAAGAGCCTTTGGCACCCATCGAATGAAGCCTATTTACATGCAGGTGAGTATGCTTTTGCAGGACGTAGGCTTAGACGTCGAGATCTTCGCTCTCTTTGGATTACCCGAATTAACGCCGGATTACTTGATTTTGACCTTAGTTACAGCAAGTTTACCGCTCTTCTTAAGAAAGCTAGAATCGAGATTGATCGAAAAATTCTTTCCGAGCTCGCTGTTTCTAATATTCCCGCCTTTAAAGCCATTGTGGAAAAATCCCTCAAGTAATTCTCCAAAAACACATTCCCTTCCTTTTTTTTAGCTCTTATGTTAAGCTTCGCTAAATATGGTAGTTAATGACATTCTTAAAGCTCAATCAGAGGCTCTTTCAAAGATTGAAAATGAAAAAACTTTGGAAGGATTAGAAAACTTAAGAGTAGAGTACTTAGGTAAAAAAGGTCTGTTAAACATACTTTCTAAAGATATTCCCACTCTCACAGATAAAGAAAAAAAGGAGGTAGGAGTTTCTTTGAATAAAGCTAAAAGTGAGATTACTTCCGCTTTAGGTATCCGCAAAAAGGAGCTCACAAACTCTTCTACCAAAGATAATCCTATCGATCTTACTCTTCCCGGTAACATTCCTCCTAAAGGCAGTTTGCATATTACTACCACTGCAATTAGGGAAATTACGGAGATTTTTAAGAAATTGGGTTTTACAAGAGTTAGATACCCCGAAGTTGAACTAGATTATTATGCTTTTGAGGCTTTAAATATGCCAAAAAATCATCCCGCTCGTGATGAATGGGAAACCTTCTTTATTACCGATAATGTTGTTTTAACGCCGCATACTTCTTCCGGACAGGTTAGAGAAATGGAAAAAGGAAAACTCCCGATCCGGATGATTAACATTTCAAGATGCGATCGAAGGCAATCCGACGTTTCTCATGGGACCACATTTTTTCAATTCGAAGGACTTTTAATTGATAAAGGAATAAACATTACTCATTTAATTGGAGTAATTGATTATTTTGTTAAACATTTTTATGGTCCAAATCGTAAAATTAGATTACGCCCAACAAACTTTCGTTTTACTGAACCAAGCTTTGAAATTGATATAAATTGCGCCTTGTGCGAAGGAAGGGGATGCCGTTTCTGTAAAGAGGGCTGGATGGAGCTCGGTGGATCCGGGATGGTTCATCCAAACGTCTTAAAAGCCGGTAAAATTGATCCAGAAAAGTTTAGCGGTTTTGCTTTTGGTTGGGGGGTTGAGCGAACATACTTAATGAAAAGTGGCGTCAACATTGACGACATTCGCATTATGTATCGAAACGATTTACGTTTTTTAAAACAGTTTTAGCCTTTCGCTTTGCGCTTTTAGTTTTACGCTATTTTATGAACATATTAGTACCTTTCTCTTGGCTTAAAGACTATTTAAAAACCGATGCCTCCGCAAAAGAGGTGACTAAATTTGTTTCTTTGTGTGGCCCCAGTATCGAAAGAATTCACGAGGTCGGTGGGGAAGAAGTTTTTGAAGTGGAAGTAACCCCCAACCGACCCGACCTTTTATCCGTTATCGGACTTGCCAGAGAGGCTTCGGCTATTCTTCCTCGATTTAAAAAAGAGGCAGAGTTTATCTCTCTTAATCCAGAGGAATTTTCCGAAAAAGGAGATAAAGATGCCTTAACCCTTGACGTTACTATTAAAAATAACAAGTTATGTCCAAGATTCACCGCGGTTATTTTGGATAATGTTGTGATCAAAGAGTCTCCGGAAATAATTAAAAAAAGACTCGAGCTGGTAGGAACAAGAGCCCTAAATAATGTCATAGATGTTACTAATTATTCAATGTTTGACCTAGGACAACCTATGCACGCTTTTGATTATGACAAAATTACTGGTCATAAACTTATTTTAAGAGAATCTAAGGAAGGTGAAACCATTATTACCTTAGATGGAGTAAACCGTAAACTTCCTGAAGACGCCATTGTAATGGAAGATGGCTCTGGTCGATTGATTGATCTTTGCGGAATAATGGGTGGCAAAAATTCCGAAATTGACGAGAACACTAAAAGAGTTCTGCTTTTTGTTCAAACTTACGACTCGTTCAAGATCAGAAAAACCTGCCAAGCAATTTCTCATCGCACCGAAGCGGCCGCTCGATTTGAAAAAGGCATTGACTATCTTGGAATTATCTCATCCTTACAAAGAGCGGTTGAAATGCTCTCCAAAAACGCAGGTGCTAGAGTCGCTTCTAATCTTATTGATATTGAAGAATCAAAATATCAGAAAAAATTAATTAAAGCCGATTTTAATAAAATTAATAGTGTGATCGGCGTCTCAATAGAGAAAGAAGAGGCAAAAGCTATTTTAAGAAGTCTTGGTTTTATCGAAAAAGAACCCGATCAGTATGAAGTTCCAAGTTGGCGTTATCAGGACGTGGAAATTGAGGAAGATTTAGCTGAAGAAATCGCCAGAATTTATGGTTATTTTAATCTTCCGATAATTCTTCCGGAAGGAATAATTCCAAGCGGGCAAGAGGATAAAACCTTTTACTTTGAAGATAAGGCTAAAGATTACTTAAAACACCAAGGTTTTTCCGAATGTGTGACACCAAGCGCCACAAGCGCAGAGATCTTGGAAAAAGGTGAAAATACGCCAGATAAAGCCATAAAAATAAAAAACCCGTTATCAAAAGATTTTGAATACTTAAGATATTCGCTTATCCCGCAACTTCTTGAGTCAATACGATTTAATAAATCAAACTTCGAGAAAATTAGGATTTTTGAACTTGCGAATGTATATGAAAAAACAGACAAAGATAAACTTCCAAACGAGTATTCAAGACTCACGGGAATTATCTTTGACAAAAAATCTACTATGCTAGACCTTAAAGGCACAGTAGAAGGTCTTTTATCGGAGCTCGGAATTGCAAATTATGATTTTGAGCAAAAAAACAATCAGGAAGCCGATCTTACAATTTCTAAAGAAGTAGTTGGATTTATAAAATCATCTATTGATGGGTTGATGTTTGACCTGAATTTTAAAGTCCTTCTTAAATATGTTTCCACCTCAAATTCTTATAAACAAATCCCTTCCGTTCCTTCGGTTGTAGAAGATTTGACTTTTGAAATTAATAAGGACGAAAAGGCCGGACCAGCGATAAATTTTATAAAAACCTTTTCTAACGAAAAAATCTCATTAAGTGCGGAACTAACGGATGTTTTCGAAAAAGAGGACGTTCGGGCAATTACGGTTAAAATTAAATACCAAGCAAAAAAGGAGAATCTATCAAACGATATAGTGGCTAAGATAAGAGAACTACTTATAAAGGAACTTGATCAGAAGTTTGGAGTAACTGTCAAAACCGCTTAATATTTATTCCTCTAGAATTTCAACAGAAATAAGGCTAATTGGACTAACGGGAGAAGAAGCTTCTCCAAATTGATTTTTGGTAACCGGAGTTTCTGCAATTTTGTCAAGCGTTTCAAACCCAGAAGTGACTTTACCAAAAATCACATAATCTTTTTGAAGTCCGACTGTTTGGTGCATAATAAAAAACTGACTACCGTTGGTATCGGGTCCGGAATTTGCCATTGCTAAAACCCCTCTTTCATATTCCCCAGTAAAAGGTTCATCCTCAAAGGAATATCCAGGACCGCCGGTGCCGTTTCCTAATGGGTCACCTCCTTGAATCATAAAATCTTTGATTATTCGATGAAATACAGTATCGTTATAAAAACCCGCTCTTGCAAGATAAACGAAGTTGTTAACCGTTATTGGGGTTTCATCGGCTTGTAAAAGAACAGTAATATCACCCTCGGAAGTTTTCAGGGTAGCCGAATATTTTTTGGTTTTGTCAATAGTCATCTCTGGTTTTTGCATAGTAGGTATAGTTAATGGGGTTGCCTCTTCGCTTAAAACCTCACTCGTTACCTTATTGTTAGCTAACTCTTCTTCCACTTCGGGCGCAATCGCTTGTCGATTTCTAAATACTAATAATCCAGCAAGAACTAGAATAAAAAGGGCGGTAACTATAAAGGGATGTTTCTTTGACATGGGCTTATTATACCAAAGAACCAAAATTTTAATTAGTAAAATTTTCTTCCGCCCACCGAGTTAACTTCTCTGCTTCCTCAAGGCGGTTATCACTTGCCAAAACTACCGTTACCAACTCTCTGTCGCCAAAAACATGAGAAAGAACAAAACAACCGCCAGCATCTTCCGTATACCCGGTTTTGACTCCTGTGGTTCCCGGAAAATTATAAAGGAGTCTGTTGGTGGTGGAAAGCGAATGCTTTATATTACCGTCACTAGAGGAAATAACTATCTCTCGTGTACCAATAAATTTCCTAAATAAAGGGTTTTTAAGCGCTTCCCAGGCAATCTTGGATAAGTCTCTAGCGGTAGTATAGTGATCGCCGTTGCTATCTAGCCCTACAGGGTTGCTAAAGGAAGTATCTTTTAAACCTAAATCCCTAACTCTTTTATTCATTAACGCAATAAAATCAGGTTGTGAGTAACCCAGAGCACAAGCTGCGTCATTTCCGGATGGAACTAAAAGACCGTATAATAGGCTTTCCACACTTAAAACCTCGCCCTCCAAAAATCCCACCTTGCTTCCGACTTGATTTACGCAATTGGAGAGAACTGTAATCTCTTGGTCTAGCGGCAGATTTTCGATTGCGATAAGAGCGGTCATCATTTTTGTCGTTGAGGCGGGCGATAGTTTTAATGAAGAATTTTTTTCATAAAGAAAGGTATCTTTATTTCCGTCGTAAACTATTGCTGCTGTTGCGCTTACCAAAGGAGCGGGCACGTCAGGAATATCTGAATTAATTAAACTTGAAAAAGCTCCCTTAACTTTTTTGCTAGCGCTTTCTGTTCCTGAACAAGAACTAGTCGATTCGCAAGCCAAAACTGTCTTTTCAGTCGCGACATCAAAATTTTTATTTGAATTTGCAATAAGTAAACTGCTACCTAAACAAAAAAAGATAAAGAAAGTTCCGATAATGCGAATGAGATCGGGGGCGCTTGGGGTAAACTCAAAACTACCTAGGCGCAGGTAAAAAAAGGGGAGTGGTTTTTTTCGGGCATTCTTTTTTGACACAAAAATTACGGCTTTTTCTTTACTGAGATACCAAGTTCCCTAAGCTGTTTTTCATCAACCTCACTGGGCGCTTCCATCACGGCTGTCCTACCACCAGAGGTCATCGGAAAGGCCATTACTTCTCGAAGGGTAGGTTCTCCCATCAGTAAACTCATCATCCGATCAAGTCCAGAAGCAATTCCCCCGTGGGGAGGAACACCATACTCAAAAGCAGAGAGGAGATGACCAAACTTGTGAGTTATTTCTTCGTCCGTGTGGCCAAGAATTTTAAAAACTTTTTGTTGAACTCCCGGGTCAGTAATTCTTATACTGCCTCCCGCCACCTCAAGACCGTTACAAACCAAATCGTGTTGCCATGAATGGGCACTCATTGGATCAGTATCCAAAAGCGGAATGTCTTCATCTTTTGGAGCGGTAAAAGGGTGATGGGCGGGATGGATTTCTTTGGTAACCGTTTTTTCAAACAAAGGCCAATCTACTACCCACGCAAAAGCCAACACATTAGGATCTTTATCTTCTCTCATATCGAATTTATCTGCCCCGTATTTTTTCATTGCCTCGCTAAAACTAATTCTTGGGAAAGGTTTCTTGTAAATCTTCTTATTAAAGACTTTCTCTACCAAATCCGTGTAAAGACCTTCAAGCAAATTCAAAATCTCTTCTTGATTAGTGAAGGATAATTCCATATCTAGTTGGGTAAATTCCCCATAAGCTCGGTCAGCTCTTGGGTCTTCATCTCTAAAACATCGCGCTATTTGATAGTAACGTTCAAAACCAGAAAGCATTAGAAGTTGCTTATATTGTTGGGGAGATTGAGGAAGGGCGTAAAACTTTCCTGGTTGAAGTCTCGAAGGAACAATAAAATCGCGAGCGCCTTCGGGAGTGGCTTTACTGATGTAAGGAGTTTCAATCTCGACAAAGTCGTGCGCGTCGAGATAATCACGAATAAATTTGATCATTTTGTGACGAGCGCGTAAATTTTTCGCCATGCGCGGGCGGCGCAAATCAAGATAACGGTATTCTAGTCTCTTCTCCTCATCGATATCGGATCCGTCGGAGGTGACGGAAAAAGGAGGGGTTTTAGCATGAGCCAAAATTTCAATTTTACTGACTAAAATTTCGTACTCACCGGTGAGAATCTCTGGGTTGACGGCATTAGGTATTCTTTTTTGAACCTTACCGGTTACCTTAATTACAAACTCGTCCCGTAACTCTTTAGCAGAACCGTCGGTAACAACCAGTTGGGCGATACCGGTTCGATCTCGAATATCAATAAAAGAGATTTTTCCGTGATCCCTGTAGGAATTTACCCAACCAAAAAGGGTCACTTCCTGCCCTTCTTTATTTGTAATGTCAATTGTGAGCGTTCTCTCCATAATTTATTCCTGTAGAATACACAATTTTCGCTTTAAATTCAACTATTTTCCTTCTATGTTCACTTTTGGATCAATTCCTTGTAGAATAGCAATAAATATGACCCCGAATCAACTTAAGGAAAAATACATCAAGTTTTTCCTAGAACGTGGGCACAAGGAAATCCTCTCTTCTTCCCTTGTTCCCGAAAACGACCCATCAACCCTATTTATTTCCGCTGGAATGCACCCAC
>CAZQQZ010000022.1:0-12793 GCA_964595755.1 uncultured Candidatus Saccharibacteria bacterium
TTCTACCTCTCATAGACATTCATATGTGTACGGGATCTATCTGAACTTGAACAGTTTCCATGGTGTGAACTTTGTCCCGCTATGAAAAATTTGAGTTCCGATAAGCACTTGATTTTTCCTATCCACCCGTGTATAGTCTAAACATCATTAGGGAGAACACGAACCTTAGACTACGTGTCTATGAGCGACGCCTCCCACTTTTGTTTTCTTCTTGACTTCGTTTCAAATCTATGATGTAATGCTCCCAATCACCAGGAGGTCATTAACATTCAGTTTTCGTGCTGAATGCGAAGCCTCCGTTTTTGTTTCATCTCCACTTTCGCCCTATCCCAAAATTTGCACCCCACTGCTATAATCACAAATATGCCAAACAAAAAATCGGCCTACCAGTTTAAAATAACTATCAAAAACATCCAGCCACCGATCTGGAGACGACTACTCTTACCCTCGGACGCGACATTTTGGGAGTTGCACATCGCTATCCAAGACAGTTTTGGCTGGACGGATTCGCATCTTCACCAATTTACTGTTGGATCCACATGGGATCGAAACTCTCAATACGTCTGTCTGCCTACTCCCGAAGACGATTTTCCCTACGAAAAAGAACCTCTAGATGAATCAAAAACTCCATTGTCCGACCTTCTCTCGGAAAGAAAAGGCGCCGTAACTTATGAATATGATTTTGGCGATAGTTGGGAACACCAGATAGTTTTAGAAAAAATTCTGCCTTTTGATCCAAAGGAAATATACCCAAAAGTTATTGCAGGCAAGCGCGCCTGCCCTTGGGAAGATTCGGGTGGCCCTTTTGGCTATCAAGAAAAAATCAAGATTTTGCAAAATAAAAACCACGAGGAACATAAAGATATCGCTGACTGGTTGGGGGTCGAAGACTTTAACGAACTTGATATTGAGTCGTTCGATCCTGACGATGTGATCTTTAGAAATCCTGTCACCGAGCTAAGAAGAACACAAAAAGGCTTTGAGAAGGAATTTTCGTTTAATGTCCATTGACAAATTACTTTAAAAGTTTGTTATAATGTACTCGGTCGCGGGGCAAAAACCGCGCCCATCACAAGTCCTTTTTGATGATACTCGGCTTCACGCCGTGCTCCGCCGTAAGACGGACTAGTCACAGAGGACTTATGTTGTTTATATCTAACTTATTTTTCCTGTTGTAGTAATTCTTTCCAAAGCGATCAAAATCATATATATCCGCGACTAAAGAGATTTTGCTTCCAATAAAATCAAAATATCTGGTTTCCTTTTTAATAAATGCACGTTGAACAGCCCAAATCACATAATCGATTATTTGGAGACACGGCTCTGCTTTGGGAGTTTGCGGATATACAAGAATTTCTGAATTAACTTTCGTTTTCCATTTATTTTCAAAGACAAAAATCGCCTTTTGGATAGCTTCCTCTAGGGGCGCTTGCCTGGCCCGATTAGTTCTAATGGAGAAATAAACAATGTTTTGTTTTGATGAATGAAGCTGATTTTGGAAGAGTTTACTTATCAAATCATCATAGAAAAGGTTAGGTTTTCCTTTGTGTTTACTACGAAAAACAGTCTCAATTTTTCTGGCAACAATAAATTCCGCCTTGAAGTTTAAACCTATTATTTTCTTAAACACCTTTTCTCGTACTTCCGGACAATCATCAGTAGCGTGGAAATAGTTCAAAGACTTTTTTAACGACGGCACCGACTGAATATAAGAGTCTTTAATAATTTCATTCTTTACCTGATAAATAGCTTCCCGTAATTCTTTAGGGGATTCTGTTTTGATAAATCCTAGTATCAGGATCGCCGAGCAACCCTCTTTTCCGACAATATATTTTCCGTTACGATTGTAAAAATAGGGATCGCCGGACTCGTCCACAAAAAAATAGTTTTTTCGTCCTTAATTCTTTTCATACTTTAACAACCGTCTACAGCCCCCCAATTTTAGAAAGTTTGGAGACGTTAATTGCTAGCATTCAAAGTTTTTCCTTTCGGGGGATAGTAGAAAAGCAAGATCTCAAGATCTAAAGTCATTGGCTCGGTCTCTTCCTCACTTTTCCCTTCTCCCTGCCTAAAAATAATTTCTGTAATTCTTTTTTCCCTAATAGATTCTTCCAACCAAGCTAAAACCTTTATAAGCCCGGCGTAATCGCCTGCTAATCTTAAAGAAACGGGCACCCCCACAATTTCATTTTCTAAATTTTTATCCGGTAAAACGTTGATTCTATCTACCCCAACCCCATTTTTTCCTCCGAATAAAGACAAATCTTCCAAAAACGAGGCGACTTCATTACTCTCAGGAACCGTTCGAAAAACCAAAGGAATATCCTCAGAAGAGTGATTTATCTCTTGTTCGAGAAGGGAAAGATTCCCTATTTTTTCCTCAAGCGCTTGATTAACTTTTTCCCCCTCCTCCACACTTTTTGTTAAAGAAAGAACGGTTGAGAGGGACGGGCGAATGGCAAAGGCGCCAAAAATCACTAAAGAAAAAAGACTTAGCCCCAAAACGGTATAGCTTTTTCTTTGATCATATGAAAGCATTCGCCATTTACCAAAATAAAGATAATTCTTCATAAATTAAAAATTTCCTTATTTACAGGAAGAGACAAGGTGAAAATATACATATTATCGCTTTTGTTATAGTTTCCTGAAGTCAGAAGAACCTCTTTGATCTCCTCCATCAAAATCATCGAAGTCACCATTCGACCGAAACCCGAGGGGGAGGGAGAGCTGGCGGTAATTTCTACGGCCTCTGGGGTAATTTTAAAATCGGAAAAGGTAATTTCGGGAGGAAGCCGATCAGAAACTTTTTTGACGGCGGTTGAATAGATAACTTTTTCTTTTTGGTTTTGAGAGATTATATTAAGTCGGCTCTGTAAATCTCTCGCCCGTCCTTCAAAATCCCCGGTGCTTTTTAAAACCGCCTGCTTTACCGAAATTTCTTCCGACAGGTCGGCCAGCTTTGTATCAAGGCTAAAGCGGGATAAAAAAACAATCAAAACGAAGGTGTTTGTGAGGATAATAATCGTCCGCCCCACCCCAATTGCCCAAGAAAAGAACTTTTGCGGGAGGGGGTTTTCTTCAAAAACTTTTTCGGGAACCAGATTAGCGCTTCTTTCCATGGGCAGACTTCGCTTTTAGTAAGCGAGATTTCAAACGAGCGGCTTTATTTTTATCAATCACTTTCTGTTTGGCGGCCTTATCGATAATTTTCTGCAAGGAAGACGCCATCTCCGCGTTAATCTCCTTTGCTTTCCTTGCTCCGGAAACAGCCACTTTTAATTTTTTAAGCCACAACTTTTTGACCGAAGTCTTTCGGGCAATCACGCGCACATTCTTTCTAGTTGAGCTAGTATTTGGCATAACTTGCTGATATTAACATAAAAAGATGTTTTAAAACAATACCCGAATAACTCTTAACAAAAATGATCCTTAGGATTTTTTGACCTCAATCTTCGGAAAATTTCCTTTCTTTCCCCTTGACTTGATAAAAAATCCATAACGTAACAATTGAAACTTGCATCATCTGATAATTTATCCTATAATCAGGTAGATTACACAAAAGGAAAAAAGGAGGAGAGTTATGAGCGTTAAATTGCTATCTGCGCCAATTTCTTGTCAGTGGGAAGTAACACCTAAGTGTAACTATGATTGTATCCACTGCTATAACCATTGGCGCCAAAGTGGGAACGGGTTTGCCATCGTAGCGAACAAAAAAATGGTTTCTCTATATGGAGCAGCCGTTAGGGAGATTTTGGCAAACCAAGTTTTTGCAGTCACTGTTACTGGAGGTGAGCCGCTTATTGTTCTGGACGAAATCATGCCTTATCTTGAGCAGTTGCACGCCGGTGGGGTCCAGGTAAGGTTAAACAGTAACCTTTCCATTCTCACAGGGGAAATGGCACAAAGTCTTAAGCGGGTTGGCGTGGTTTCTCTGCTGGTCTCTCTTCCCGCCGGAAAAGAAGAAGTAAACGATAGAATTACTGGCAGGCAGGGATCGTTCGCAAGAACTGTTAGAGGAATCAAGATTGCCAGAGAGGCTGGATTCCCTGTGACAGTAAACATGGTCGTGACGAAGATTAACCTCAAGCTCATCTACGAAACGGCGAAGTTGGCAGCTTCTTTAGGTATCGAAAGCTTTGCAGCCACGCGTGCATCCATCCCTGGAGTTGGTCTTGACTTCTCTGATTATGCTCTTTCTTTGGAAGAATTCCGCTTTATGTTGGCAGAGCTTCTTAGGGTAAAAGAAGAGCTAAAACTAAAAGTAGACTCCCTGGAGTTTTATCCACCCTGCTCCATGAGTGACTCAAAAGCCAGAGATTTCTTTCGCTCACGTTCTTGCTCGGCGGCAAAGACAAATTGCACAATTGGCTATGACGCTAGTGTTAGGCCATGCTCACACGCAACCACAGGTTACGGAGATATCAGAGACGGTTTGCGACAAGCGTGGTTAGCAATGGGCGAGTGGCGTTCCGGAGAATTACTTCCGGTTGGATGTAAAACATGCGCTACTCAAAAACACTGCGGTGGTGGGTGTAGAGTCGAAGCTTTGTTATCCAAAGGTAGTTTAAATGATCAAGATCCATACTGCGATTATTCTCAACTACCTTTAGGACTACCTTCGCGGAAGCTGGATCCTGTTGGGTTGTCTGAAGAGTACGTATTTCACTCCGAGCTAAAGTCACGAGAGGAAAATTTCGGCGGGATTCTTTTCATTAGTCCCAGCAGGTGGGCACCGGTTAAGAAGGAGTTATACGAACTTGCCTATAGGGCTGAAGGTGGTATAATCACACCACGCAGTTTAGCCACGGTTTTAGGGGTTTCAGAGAATGACGCGGCTACTACAATTGCGTATCTCTGTGCCAAGAAAATCCTAGTGGAAAGGAGGGAAAAATACCATGATCGCAGGGATTAAAGTTTAAAACGAAAGTCCTTAGAGTTTCCTATGTCACCTTTTTGCTTTCAAAACAATTTTTATGAACTTTATAACCTCATACTCCAAAGAAAAAGATATTCAAAACTACCTCAACGCAGGTTGGAGATTTACTTATATGAAACATGGGAGGGAAAACATTCAGGAGAATTTGCTTAAACGGTTCCCAGAAAGCTTCCGGACTGCTTTAACGCAAGCTCCCGACGAAACTTCCGCTCGTAAAGTGGTTGAAGACTGGTTGAATTCCAAAGACACAGAGTATCAACGGATAACCGACTTGACGATTAAAACTATCCAGATGGTCCTTGACCAAGAAAAATCTTATATTATCCAACTTTTAGAATCAGTTTATCAAGAAAAATTTCCTTTTGATGAAATATCTGTTTTTTTAACTACATTTCCCATTCATCCTTACAGCTTTGAAAATCGTTGGTTTATGATTGGCCGAATGTCCCATGTTCCAGGAATGATTGGAACGGCCAAACACGAGCTTAATCATTTTATGTTCTACTATTATTTCTTGGATGACTTAACCAAACGGGGAATAAAAAAAGAAAAACGCGAACAACTAAAAGAAGCCCTAGCCATTCTTACTAATCCGGAAGGAAACGATAAACCAGCAGTCAAAGAACTGGAAAATTTTATCAAACCTCTAGCTGGAAAACCAGCCAGAGAGATTATTGAATCTTGCGTGCAATCGGGGTTACTTTGATTCTGACTTAATTAACAAATACAGGTATAGTCAGGTAGGAAAGGAGCAAAAAAACTATTTATTGCTCGATTGTCGGCTTTAATTCCAGAGCCCTAGAATAGAAAAAATCCCTCCAGCTTTTTTCTTCGAGTTTAATTATCATTTTCGGCAAGTCTGAAATCTGTTTTGCCTGGAAAAGGCTAGTTCCTAGCTGAAGCGGGTCTATAACCGTATCAAACTTTTTCCTTGCTAATTTAAAAAGACTCTCCCACGGAACCGCTCCTTTTTCCAAAATTAAATACAAATCAATAAAATGCCGGGCGGACGGTTTTTGATAAATCGTAAAAAACTTATTTACCGCCAAATCTACCAGAGAATCAACTTTTAATCCCTTAATTTTTTTGGGTTTTTGGATATGTTCAAAAGGATAATAAGTAAATTCTGTTTTTACAGTATTCCCCTCAACGGTTAGGAAAACTAAATTTCTGTTAAAACTTTTCTGGATATCCACCTTGTCCGCGTTCAAGCATGTTTTTAGATTCTTAGCGAGAGTAACCAACCACAAATCATCGATCTCTTTCTCGCTAAAAAAATCCAAATCTTCCGATAATCGATGTTGGAGGTAAAATTCAGAAAGCGCGGTTCCACCGGTAAAATAGAAGTTCGAAGTAAAATCTTTATCTTTGGAAAGATCGTTTAAAATTTCCTTCTGGGTTTTGGTTAAGATTGTTTTCCCCATATTAAGGCCTGAAGAAACTTCTTTCTGTTGGGATCCAGGGTGAGTTTCTTCCAATACTTTTTGACCAGGTCAAAGTTGATCTTCTCGCCGTTTAGACCAAAATTTATGAGCTGATTTAGCTTCCAAATAATAAAGTCTGGCTTTTTCTTACCAAAAGAGGAAGCTTCGGTATTCCAATTGTACATAACCCTATTTTATCAAAAATTAGCTAAAGGAGCTACTGCGGACTAAGACGAAGATAATCCTATTTCGAGGATTTACGATTAAGAAGTGGGTTGTCAATGAAACTTAGTCAGGGAATTTGCTTGCCTTGTGGGTTACTCGAACCGGAAGGTGGAGAGTAGCAAATTAAACAAGGAACGCTCATCAATACTTTTCTCAGCATTATACTCATAGTCAATAAGAAAGTTTTTCTGATTTTTTGCGAGTTTGACGGTAATATGCTCCCTTTCTGCTTCTACTTTGGGACACTCTTGCGAACTCGAGGGCTTAGAGACAGTTTCTGTTGCGGAAACGCCTCCGACAAGAGGGGTGACCCTATAAATCTCCTCCACGCAAGGAATACCATAACTCAGAGGCTCGTACCTTACACCAAACACCGAACCGCTAGGGCTTTTCAGGGCCACAATATAAGAAGCCTTCATCTCATCGAGGTTGGGCGCCCAATCAAAGGGATACTTAAATTCTAGACCAGCACCCGTATAAGTCTTCCACCTCGCTGTTTCGTCAATTACCGAAGGAAGTTCCTCCTTTACCTTTTCGGTCGCGGTGGTTTCTTTTTCTGAAGAAATAGGAGTTTGAGAGTTTTTGCCATACCAATAACCCGCGTAAGCAGAAACACCAACAAGGGCGAAAATTCCAAACACAATAGTAACTAGTTTTATTGGAGACGCGGGTTTCGGTGCGGATTGTTCAAGAATAACATCAGCCATTGTCCTCATGGTAAAAAAAATGGAAATCGTGTCAATGGCCAGTTTCAGGAGTTATTCTTAAAGGAGCCCTTTGACTTCACTGCCTAAAAAGTTCATTATCTCTTCTGATGAGATTTCTTTATCGGCGAAATCTATGGTGAAGTCCTTTATGTCGCCAAAGTAAGTGAGCTGTTCCAGAAAAAGCTTTTCCGAAAAGTTGCCATCAAATCTAATTTCCGCCTCCTCAATTACTTTTTCTAGACTAATGCCCGCTTTAATAAGAAAATATACATCAACATAGTCCCGCCAAGTGCCTCGCCTGCCAATCGCGTAGGCTTTATTGGAGACCAAGTCCTTTAAATTTAAAAGCGAAAGCGAATCAGTAGTCACCTCTTTGTGCAGAGGTTTAAAAGGATAGAAAAGAAATGTAATTTTAACTTCGCTATCTAAAATAACAGTGAGTTCTTCCATGCTATCGATCAGCACCTCTACTTTGTGAGAGGAGAAAGCGGAGGATACTTTGCGAAGAAGGTCCTTTTTGATTGGGGCATTCGAAAGCACATCAAAATCAAATGATTTTCGATGCCCAATTTGAAGCGCAATTGCCGTTCCTCCACCAAGTAAACCCACATTTCTAAATTCCTTTAGTTTTAAAAATACTTCTTTTCTTTTTTCATCCAGCAACTCAAAGTGCAGTTTTGACATAGCTTTCCTCTAAAAGAGGCAACCCCAATTCCAAAACATAGTTTTTGATGAAGTTAAACGCAGGCGGAGTGTAGATACGAAGCGGTGTCTCCACAAAAACATCTTTTATTTCGTCTTTCGAATAAATCTCAAAAAGATTTTTGATATCCTCCAAAGTTCCGTACATAAAGGTTTGGTGGATGATGTAAACTTTATCTCGTTCTTTATCAAGTTTTCCTTTTTCACTTGACCAAACCACACCTTGATTTAAATTTTTGAGAAGTTGGTTACCCATAACCTAGATTATACTACGAACACAAAATATAAAACTTATGTTATTCTATCCAAAGTAGAATGGTCAGAAGAATTTTTAATCAAGGCAAAAATACACTATTTGGAAGTCAAGAATCCGCCCTTTCCGCCGCGGTAATTTTGGCAATATCTTTTTTTGCTTCCGCCCTTTTAGGCCTTGTCCGAGATCGATCCTTGGCAGGAATCTTTGGAGATTCCACCGAACTGGGAGTCTATTTTGCCGCTAACCGCCTCCCTAATGTAATTTTTAATCTGCTTGTTATCGGTAGCCTTTCAAGCGCCCTCATCCCGATTCTTAGTAGATATCTTAAAAAAGGTGAGGAAAAATCCGTCTGGGAAGTTTCCAACTCTCTCCTTAATTTAAATTTAGTTTTCTTTGCCATCCTTTCAGTAATAATCATTGTTTTCGCTTCCCCAATTTCAAACCTGATCACCCTTGGAAAACTTGATCAAGAAGGTCTTTCGTTAATGACAAAGATAACCAAAATTTGTCTTCTGTCACAACTTATTTTAATCGTCAGCAGTTTCTTATCTTCCATCCTTCAAACTTTTAAAAGATTTTTCGTACCAGCGCTTACTCCGGTTGTCTATAACCTCGGAATTATTGGAGGAATTTATTTACTTTCTGGTAAGTATGGAATTTTCGCTCCCGCCTGGGGGATGGTTGCGGGCGCCCTTCTTCACCTATTGATTCAAGTTCCCGTCGCCTTCGCATTAGGATATAAACCCAGCCTTGCCCTTGACATTAAACACCAGGGAGTAAGAGAAGTATTGAAATTGCTAATTCCAAGAACAGCTGGAATGGCGGTTAACCAACTTAATCTGCTGGTAGATACTTCCTTGGCCGTTTTTGTTTCCGCCCCCTCGGTCATTTTCTTTAACTTTGCCCAAAATTTACAAAACCTGCCCCTGAATTTATTCGGAGTTAGTTTCGCCCAAGCAATTTTACCTACTCTTTCCCACCAAGGAGACGATGAGGATCTTAACAAGTTTAAAAAAACAGTCTTAAACTGCCTTCATCAAACCTTCTTTTTCATCGTTCCTGCCAGTGTTGTTTTAATTGTTTTGCGGGTTCCGGCGGTAAGACTCGCCTATGGAGCGGCAAAATTCTCTTGGCCGGCCACCCTTCAAACCGCCTATACTCTTTCTTTCTTTGCCGTTTCCCTTTTTTCCCAAAGTTTGGTCTATCTTTTCTCAAGGGCTTTCTTTGCCCTATGCGATACAAAAACCCCCCTTAAGGCGGGCCTCGCCTCTTTTCTATTAAACATACTATTGAGCATCTTTTTTGTTACCCAACTTAAATTCGGCGTTTGGGGTTTGGGGCTCTCATTTACTTTAAGCAGTTTCCTAAACGCCGGCGTTCTCTTTTTTGCGCTTGATAAGAAAACGGGACGGTTTGATCGAATTTTGCTTCTTTCCCCGGCATTAAAAATTTTCTTTTCCGCCCTTCTTATGGGAATTTCCCTTTATGTTCCCCTTAAACTTCTTGACAAGGTAGTTTTTGATACCACCAGAACCATAAATTTGTTAATGCTTACCGCCATTGTTTCTTTCTTTGGCCTTACCGCTTATCTCGTTTTTAGTTATATCTTTAAGGTGGAACAACTTGGTTTAATCAAAAAAGGGTGGTTAAAGATAAAACTGGTACTTGACAAAAAGGAAACCTCTTTCTAACATAGCGTCAATGCCCGGAACAAAATCCAAAAAATCACGTAGAGTTTCTGCCAAAGTTTCCCGCTCTAAAGGTTTGAATCAAGAGCTTTCCCCATTTATGAGTACCGTTATTTTACTCTTTCTTGGCTTTGTTGCGATGATGGCCGTCATTTGGGCATACAATAACGGACTAGTGAGCTTTAGTTTTAGCTGAAAAAATATGCTTGGTTTTTGGCAAAGGACTTTTCTAAAAAAGGGTCCTTTTTTGTTTCCAAAGATGTGTATTGACAAACTAGTAGAATAGTATTACTATCAATCATACTATGAGTATGAAAAGAATAACCATAACTATTCCAAAACACATCCACGATTTACTCGAAAAAAACGCCTCTGAAAGGGGAGTTAGCAGTTTAGTGGTTGAAGCAATTGAGAAAGAATTAGCATATCGAGAGTTCGATCCTGTTAGTAAAATTAGAGAAATTCAGAAAGATATGCCCCCAGTTACCATGGAAAAAATTTTGAAGGCAATCAGAAAGGGTCGCGTATGAACTCCTTCGTTTTTGACGCATCGGTCGTTCTCGGATTTTTGCTTCAAAATAAAAACGAACCGGCAAAAGAAATCGCCTTACTTCTAGAACAAGCCGCGCAAAGAAAGCTAGAGATATTGTCTACTTCATTATTGGTTTTTGAAGTAGGAAATGGATTAAAATACTCTTCAAGAGATGAGGTTGCTACAAGAGGTCTATTAGAGGCATTTGTCGATTGCCAAATAAAATACATCGAATTTAGCAAACCACAAATGGTAGAAATCCTTCGTCTGAGTCAAGAACTAAACACTACCTTTTATGACACCTCCTACCATTACCTGGCCCTCTTTAATAAAACAACTTTGTTGACGGCAGACGAGAAATACTTTAATAAGGCAAAAAAGCTGGGTAACATAAAACTCCTTAAGTTCTCTTGACAAGGAATCGCCAAACAGATGGAAGGCTTACAAGTTCCCCTATTTCGCTTGCTTCTAAGCTACTATTAAAGGATAATACAGCTTGTGAAACAAGAAAATATCCGAAATTTTTGTATTATTGCCCATGTCGATCATGGCAAGAGCACTCTTGCCGATAGGTTGTTGGAAAAAACGGGAACAATTCCCCCTAGGGAAATGCGAGCCCAGGTGCTTGATAATATGGAACTGGAAAGAGAAAAAGGAGTAACCATCAAACTTAAAGCTGTCCGGATGAATTATGACCTTGCTGGGCAAAAATTCATTCTAAATTTAATTGACACCCCGGGCCATGTAGATTTTTCTTATGAAGTTTCCCGCGCCCTGGCTGCCTGTGAGGGAGCAGTTTTAGTAATTGATGCCACCCAAGGAATTCAAGCCCAAACAATTGCCAATTTACAAAAGGCAAAAGATCAAAATTTAAAAATTATTCCCGTCATTAATAAAATTGATCTTCCTAATGCCATTCCTTTGGAAATTGAACAGCAGGTGGTTGAGGTTTTTGGATTTGAGAAAAGTGAAATTATCTTCGCTTCAGGGAAGACAGGCGAGGGAGTGGAAGAAATCATTAAAGCAATTGTGGAGAGAGTTCCGGCGCCAAATGGTAACTATGAAAATCCATTAAGAGGACTCGTTTTTGATTCCTCATATAATGAACACTTGGGCGTCGTTGCCTATGTCCGGGTAGTTGATGGGAAAATTTCCGAGAATGAAAAAATATTATTTATGAGGACAGGGGCTACTTGCGAACCAAAAGAAGTTGGATACCTGTTCCCCGATTTTAAAAAAGGCGAGGGCGTGGAAACCGGCGCGGTTGGTTATATTGCCACAGGGTTAAAAGATATTTCCCTCGTTAGAGTAGGTGACACGGTTACCTCGATTTCCGTAGCGGCGGGGCCCGCGTCGCCGCGAGGCGCGTTTACCCCCGCCGTTTCCGCTCTCCCCGGCTACAAAGAACCAAAACAGGTTGTCTTTGAAAGTTTTTACCCAGATGATGGATCCGATTTTGACAAGTTGAAAGTGGCCCTTTCTAAATTAAAACTGGAAGACGCCTCTTTATCAATTTTTCCAGAAAGCTCAATCGCTCTTGGCCGAGGTTTTAGACTAGGGTTTTTGGGAATGTTTCACGCGGAAATTATTAAAGAAAGAATTCTTAGAGAGTTTGAAATTCCGGTTATTGTTACCTTGCCAACCGTTGCTTACGAGGTGGAAAAAAACAACGGGGAAACTTTTACCCTAGAAACTGCTTCTGAACTTCCGGACGCTTCGGAAATTAAAGAAGTGCGCGAGCCTTGGGTTACCGCGACTGTTTTTACTCCCATAAATTTTTTGGGGCAAGTAATGACTCTTTGTCAAAATTCCCGGGGGATTCTGCTTTCTCAAATTATGGCTAATGAGAAAATGACCCAGTTAACCTACAAACTTCCTCTATCAGAACTGATTTTTAATTTCTATGATTCTTTAAAATCAGTCACTTCCGGTTACGCTTCCTTAGATTATGCTCTTTCCGATTATGCCCCGATTGACGTGGTTAAACTTGACGTTTTGCTTCACG
The DNA here is from genome assembly GCA_964595755.1 of uncultured Candidatus Saccharibacteria bacterium. Classification (GTDB taxonomy): domain Bacteria; phylum Patescibacteriota; class WWE3; order CAZQQZ01; family CAZQQZ01; genus CAZQQZ01. The sequence goes on from CAZQQZ010000022.1 coordinate 12,476, forward strand.
GAGAAGTTATTCCCAATTTATCGCGAATAGTTTTAAGGAGCGAGGCGCAAAAGATTGGCCAAAATCTTGTTATAAAAATAAAAGAAGTCTTACCTAAACAACAATTCGCCGTCGCTATCCAAACGGCAGTTGGCGGGAAAATTATCGCCCGAGAAACCCTCTCCGCTTTACGAAAAGATGTCTTGGCAAAATTATCCGGCGGTCATCAGGAAAGAAAAATGAAGGTTCTAAAGAGGCAAAAGAAAGGCAAGGCAGAAATGGCAAGATTCGGTCGGGTAACTCTTCCTCCAGAAGCATTTAAGAAGCTCGTATAACAGT
>CAZQQZ010000023.1:0-12773 GCA_964595755.1 uncultured Candidatus Saccharibacteria bacterium
ATGGAAATAGCGTTAGCGCGGTTAAATCGGCCGGTTATCAGGGGGCGGTTTCTACTATTAGCGGATATTACCAATCAATAGATATTCTGTACGCTCTTAGACGGGTTAAGGTTGGAAATGTGGGGGCAACTGAATTTTCTAAAATGGTCCAGTGATTGAAATTTATAAAATATAAAACACTACCGTGCACTAGTGTACGGATGTTACATGTTTGTATTTCCCTGTAGTCGCGACATCTTATGTCGCCAATTCTCTTCAATTAAATTAAATTAGCGCGATTGGACCAGCCTCGCGGAGTCTAGGCGGGTCGCGCAGCTACATAAAAATTATTCACATTGATCCTGTAAAGTTGACAAATCCACAGTTATAAGATATAATATGGGCATTATTGAAAATGGTTTCCAAATAGGGAAACCTTATTGATCGACCCAAGAGGAGGGCAAGGTGTTTATTTCATTGAACGGTAGGACGGTAGATTTGGTTGATGTTGCTACTCTGTATTTTCGTTGTCTGCGTCGCGGTCATGGGGGCCTCGTTTTGATCCATGGCGTCCGCACCTATCCCGACGGTCGGGAGGACGAAGATCGCTTTTACCTGATTCACGCCGACGCTTCCTGTCCTGATTGCGCGCGCCTTCTGGCAAAGGAGCCCATCGAGGTTTCTCGGGGCGGGGAAACAGTTCACATCGAGGCACCTTGGTTTCTGCGGAGTTCGATCGGTGGGATCTTGAGCGTGGATAACCCGGGGATTTTCGACAGGACTCACTTTGTGGAGTGCGACGGCTACACCAGGCTCTACCTCACTGAGCCCTCCTGTTCTTCTAGGATTGAAGATTTAATCGATCCAGAGGTAGTAGAGAGGGTGTGGGCTATCGCTCGACGAGACGGTGGGGAAATCTCACCGGAAGGCGAAGCTCTTGCCGAGAGTCTCGCTGTGGCGATTGAGGAGGCCAACGGGCACGATCCTGAACCCGCCCCCGCAGTTTCCTGGCCAGACAATGAGTTTGATCAGCACGGCTGGCCAACCCGCTACATCGAGCTGAATGAGACGGACGTGGAAGCGAAGTGCGTTCTCTGTGGGGACGAGTTTCTCGCTTCTGGCCAAACCGCCGTTCGGTTCAAGACGAGCGGTTGGGAGGCGAAATGCCCCGAGTGCCGTCGTCAAGAGCAGCGAGGCGCCAGCCCTTGGCCGCAAGGCTGGTTGGAGCCGGAAAAAGTTTACGAAGTTCCGTGCTCTCGCCCCGGCTGCCGCCAGATCGCGCAGATGAAAGGGTCTCTGATCCTCAAGTTGCGCAGGACCGACGCGGTCCCCTTCTGCCAGCACTGCTTGGATCTTTACAAGCAGGGGGCGGAGTTTTGCCCTAATGCAGGAATCGATCCGCACTGCTTTGGCTGGCGTCTGCCCCATCCAAGCGGAAAAGGGCATTACCAGTTCTGCAAAGCTTGCGCGGATAAGGCGCGGGCAACCGGTGGGGAAGGGGTAACGGATCCTGGAGAGGTCTCCGCTCCGACTACCCCCGCCACCGAAGGTCGACCGGCACCCGCGATGATTTCAAACGCGATCACTGCCTGAAAGACCTTCTACTCATCAAGAGGCGTTCTTCTTGCTGGTTAAACCCATGCTTGAAGTCAACGCCTCTTTTTTTGTGGTTGACGAAATGGTGTTGATGTTATAAGATTGCGCTATTCTGGATTGAAAGGGAGTGTTGAGAGTGAAAAGAGTAGTACCAAGAAATTCCTTGCAGGCACAATTTTTGCGGGAAGAGGCAGATCGTTACGCTTTCTATGATGTTTCACGCCTATCAGTAGCACTTCTTCCAAGTTGCGCTTTGCTGATCTACTGGTGCCGCCTTCGGGAATGGTCACTTTCGGAAATGCTTGCCGACCCGCGTTACCTTTGGGCATTTTTGTTTAAACCAAGAAAAGCGGTTTTTATAAGCAAAAGGGATGATCCAACGGTTGGTGTGAATATCGCAAGGAGGTACGATAGCGAACCTTTCCGGACAAAGTTTCCCTGGGATCTTATGAAGATGGATCTTGGCGGAAGGGTGTTTTTCGGTCGATCAGAACTTCTTCGAGCGTTAAGAGCCAATGACGATACTGATCGTGGTAAGTTGCTTGATCTTTGGAATGGTTTTACTTCGGCGAGGCTACCTGGTTGGGCATTACCTCTTGATAAGGTAAAGCAGGTTTAATCTTTGTCAGCTATCCCGCTTTGCGAGATCCTTTCGCCCGGCGGGTTTTTATTTTCGTAAAGCTTTAGCCACTCTTCTAAAGTCAAATCTTGAGGTCTTAAAGATGGTGAGATTCCAAGGGAAATGAGCAAATCCTTATCAAGAACTTTATTTAACATTTTTCTTGGGTTAGAAAAGCCTAAATGCAAAAAGCCGGAGAATTTGCGGATTTCGATATCCTTCCTAGGGCTTACGGGAGTTAATTTTATAATCGCGGAAAAGACCAAGGGTGCGGGAGAAAAGGCCTTTGGCGAGACAATTTTCCCCATTTCTGCTTTATAAAAGAAGGAAACAAAGTTTGATAAATAGCTTGCGTCTCCCGCTTTTCCGCAAATTTTCTCCGCCACTTCTTTTTGAACAATAAAGCTGGATTCTGGCCAATTATCGTAAATCATTTTATGAATTAAAGGGGAAGTGATTTGGTAAGGAATGGCGCCGACAACCTTGTTTACATCTTTTAACCTTTTGTCAGAGGGGAATTTTGGGAGAAATAAGACATTTTCGTTTAAAACTTCTACGTTATTTAAGTGGCTTAAGTTACTTGTAAGAGTTGGGAGAAGATCTTTGTCATACTCGACCGCAATCACTTTCTTTGTCTTTCTAGCCAACTCCTTGGTAATGTTTCCCGACCCCGCCCCAACTTCTAAAACAGAATCTTCTTTAGAAATTCCAGCCACCTTAAGGAACTCGGAGATTATCGAGTTGTCTACGAGAAAATTTTGTCCAAGAGATTTTTTTGGCTTCATTTTAAGCTTTTCGCTTTACCTTTTTAACTTCCCTCTTGACATATTCTATCACTCCTTGGTAAGTTATTGCTAGCCTCGCTAGACGCGCCCGCTTCGCCGAATCGAGGCGAGAGTCTAAGCGGGCCAGTCTTGCCTGGAATCTAGATGAACATACTGCCCAAGTTAACCATAGTTAACGCTTTATGGACAGTAAATTAACCGAAAGACATCAAAAACTACTCAAAGCGATTATAGAGGAATTCATCGAATCCGGTGAGCCAGTCGGTTCCCAAAATTTGGTTGAGAAATATAGCCTTAAAGTTTCCCCGGCGACGGTTAGGAATGAGATGGTGAGACTAACCCAGATGGGTTATTTGACTCAACCACATACTTCTGCAGGGAGGCAACCGACTAATATTGGCCTTCGTTTTTATATTGACGCATTGATGGGAGAGAGCGAACTCCCGGTTTTACAAGAAGTTTCTTTAAAACAGCAGATTTGGCAGGATCGGTTTGAAATTGATCGAATGCTTTATCGCTCGGTCTCCGCCCTGGCTGAAGTAGTTGGCAGTATGGTTTTAATTGCCACTGAGGATTCTCGCATTTTCTCATCGGGAGCGGTTAAAGTTTTAGATTATCAGGAATTTTTTGATATTGATGTTACCCGGGCAGCCCTTCATCTTTGCGACCAGCCGGAGCTACTGCTCAGCTTTTTAGGAAAAGTGACCGAGGAAGGAAAAACGCATATTCTACTGGGTGAGGAAATTGGACTTTCAAACTTGTCAAATTGCGGGGTAGTTTTTGCCCCCTTCACTGCAAAAGATGGTCTTAAGGGAATTTTAGTGGTTCTTGGACCATCCCGAATGAAATTTTCCCAAGTTCTTCCGGCGGTTTATTACACCGCTAACCTCCTTTCCGAAATCGGCGCTTCCTGGTAGAAATAAGTACTGGGTAATTAGTAATTAGTACTGAGTATTTGGTAAAATAAAATTAAGATATGGAAGAAACAGCTACCCCTTTACAAGAGGAATATAATATACTGTTAGAAAGCTTTAAGAGGTCCCGAGCGGATTATTTGAACCTGGAAAAGCGGGTAAGCGATGAGCGTGCCTTAATCATTAAATACGCGAACGAAAATTTGATTATTAAATTATTACCAATTGTGGATGCTTTAGAGGAAGCGGTAAAGAAAGAGAAAGTTGATGGGGTGAAACTTATTCTTAAAGACTTTATTCAATTGCTCTCTGATCTTGGGGTTTCGGAAATCAAAGCGACCGGCGAAACTTTTGACCCTTCTTTTCATGAAGCGGTCGATGTGACATCGGGGGAAGAAAATAAAGTAATGCAAGTTGTCAGAAAGGGGTATACTCTGAACGGTAAGGTGCTTAGACCAGCCAGAGTGTTGGTAGGAAAGTTAATAGTGTAAAAGGTAAAGTGTAAAGTGAAATGAGAATAAGTTTTTCACTTTTCACTTTGCGCTTTTAGCTTTTTTAAACATATGTCTAAAATCATAGGTATTGATCTTGGCACAACTAACTCCTGCGTGGCGGTAATGGAAGGCGGGAGTCCAAAAGTAATTTATTCAGCGGAAGGGGAAAACACAATTCCCTCTGTGGTTGATCCAATTAAGCGGATTGTGGGTCGGGTTGCCAAGAGGCAACAGATAGTTAACCCTAAAAATACCATTTTCTCCATAAAAAGATTAATGGGAAGAAAATATGCCGATCCATCGGTCCAAAACGACAAGAAGTGGCTTCCTTACGACATTGTCGAAGGCAAAAACGGGATGGCGGTTGTTGATGTCGAAGGGACTCAATTTACCCCTCAAGAAATTTCGGCGATGATTTTGCAGAAATGCAAAGCGGATGCGGAAGCTTATTTAGGCCAAAAAGTGGACAAAGCCGTTATCACGGTACCCGCCTATTTTGATGATTCGCAAAGACAAGCGACCAAGCAGGCGGGAGAAATTGCCGGGCTTGAGGTCGTTCGAATTATTAACGAACCAACGGCCGCCACTTTGGCTTATGGCCTTGGCAAAAAGAAAAATGAACAAATTGCCGTTTATGACTTTGGCGGAGGCACTTTTGATATTTCCATTCTTGAGATTGCTTCCGGAGAGGGAGAAGTTAAAGATACTTATCAGGTTTTATCAACCAATGGTGATACTCACTTAGGTGGGGACGATATTGATCAAATCCTCATTAACTTCCTGGCGGAAGAATTTAGAAAAGAATCCGGAATTGATCTTCGGGGCGATCGTCAAGCGCTTCAACGACTTAGAGATGCGGCGGAGAAATCAAAGATTGAGCTTTCCACCAAACTTGAGGTGGAGGTTTCCGTGCCTTACATTACCGCCGATCAAAATGGACCGAAGCATTTGCAGATGACCCTTTCTCGCTCCAAGCTTGAACAGCTAGCTGAACCTTTGATAAATCGGAGCTTTGAGGCGGTCAAAAAAGCGCTTTTGGGTGCCAAACCCAAAGAACTTACCGCTAACGAAATCGAAGAGGTGGTTTTGGTTGGTGGGCAAACGAGAATGCCGAAGATGGTTGAACGGGTGAAGGAATTTTTTGGTCGTGAACCTCACAAAGGCGTTAACCCGGATGAGGTGGTGGCCGTGGGCGCTGCCGTTCAAGGGGGAGTTTTGGGAGGTGAGTCAAAAGATATTTTGCTTTTGGATGTCACACCGCTTACCCTTGGAATTGAAACTTTGGGAGGTATTCGCACCCCGTTAATTGTCAGAAACACGACCGTTCCCACTTCCAAAACGGAAACTTTTTCAACTGCCGCCGATAGCCAAACAAGTGTTGCCATTAACATTCTTCAAGGTGAACGGGAAATGGCTTCAGATAATAAATCCCTTGGGCAATTTATGCTGGATGGGATCCCACCCGCGCCACGTGGGATGCCCCAAATTGAGGTTATCTTTGATATTGATAGCTCTGGCATTTTAAATGTGACCGCTAAGGATAAAGCGACCGGAAAGTCGCAATCAATTAAGATTACTGGCTCGACCGGGCTTGATAAAAATGAAGTAGAAAAGATGACGAAAGATGCGGAATCTCACGCGGATGAGGATAAATTGCGAAAAGAGCAGGTGGAAGCGAGGAACGTGGCGGATAATATGTGCTACACGGCGGAGAAGACTTTGCGTGACCTTGGAGACAAGGTTAATCCGGCGGACAAAAAAGATGTTGAAGAAAAGATCAAATCGATTCGGGATGTTTTGGCCACTGCTTCCTCGGAAGACCTAAAGCAGAGAACTCAAGAACTTTCTCTTTCTCTGCAAAAGATTGGGCAGGCAATGTATGGCCCGCCTAGTGGCGAGGCAGGCCAGCAAGGGCAACCTCAAACTGGCCCAAATGATGGCGCTGGTCCACAATCTGGTGGTGAACCTTCTGGCGAACCTAAAAAGCCAGATGAGGGAGAAGTAAAAGAAGGGGAAGTGGTTGAATAAACTTGATTTAAAAAAATAAGACCGCTGGTGGAATTGGAGATTCTCCAAAACCAAAAGCGGTTGGCTGTTCCTAATCCACACGCACAAAACCATACTCCTGGAAGATCTTCATCGCTCTTTCCATGAAATCCTGGGGTGAGGTCACTCCTTCCAGGCAACTCACGTCACTTTTTGCGTGTCTGAGTTTTGTTTGCGGGTCTATCTTGTTGGTCGTACCGAGCGAGATCCGAAGAGGGGTATTCATGACAGTGTATCCCATAATGAAAGGCCCCTGTAATTCCAGTTGCTCTGACATTTGTCTCCTCCTTTTTTTGTTTAGTCTCTTCTCTAAATATAGCCTTTTTTGTGGTTAAGTCAAACTTGATGTTGTTATCGTGATAAAATACTAATATGAATGTTGTAGTTATGTTTGGAGGAAAATCGGCAGAACATGAAGTTTCGGTGATTACCGGGGTTCAGGCGTTACAAAATTTGGATAAAGAAAAATACAATGTTTTTCCGATCTACATTGCCAAAGACGGTGCTTGGTATACCAGCCCTCGTTTTTCTGATATCACGACGTTCAAAAACCTGGAAGAGATACCAAATTTCGCCGAGGAAGTGACCCCCTTGTTTTCCGCCGGGAAACTTAAACTTTTAATAAAACAAAAAGGATTCCTGGCAAAGGAGAAAGAACTGCCAGTAAATGTGTTTTTTCTATGTTTTCACGGAGGCTTAGGGGAGAGCGGAGGGTTTCAAGGGTTATTTGAGCTTTCGGAGATTCCTTATGTCGGCTCTGGTATTCTTGGCTCCGCCTTGGGGATGGATAAGGCAGTCGCCAAAAAGGTATTTGAGGCAGAAAAAATCCAAAGCGCCCCTTTTAAAGAGATTTTCTTTGAAGAATGGGAAAAAGACAAGGAAAAAATTCTTAAAGAGGCGGAGAAATGGTTTAGACTCCCAATCTTTGTTAAACCGGCACGGGCGGGTTCAAGTATTGGGGTGACTAAGGTTAAGGAATTTTCGGACTTAGAAAATGCGGTGGACCTCGCCTTTGCCTTTGACGAAAAGATTCTAGTGGAGGAAGGGGTAACAGAAGCTCGAGAAGTTAATGTTTCTGTAATGGGAAATGCTGGGCACGAACTTAAAGTTTCTGAATGTGAGGAAGTTTTCCACGAGACGGATTTTTTAAGTTATTCGGATAAGTATGAGAAAAAGGAAGGGCAATCTCAAGGGATGGTCTCTACAAAAAGAGTAATTCCGGCAGAAATTTCTAGAGAAATTAAAAACAAAATTCAAGAGCTGGCAAAGAGGGTTTTTGAGAACCTTGGCTGCGCTGGCCTCGCAAGGGTGGATTTTTTGTACAAAGAAAAAACAGGGGAAATTTTTGTAATTGAAATAAATACTATTCCCGGGAGTATGGCCTTTTATCTTTGGGAAAAAAGCGGGATTTCTTTTCCAGAGCTTACCAGCGAGCTGATTGATTTGGCGGTTAAAAGGCAAGCGGAGAAGAAGAAACACACTACGGTATTTGCAAGCAATATTTTGAAGAATTTCAAGCCCTCTTTGAAAACCCAGAAGACCGGCTGATTTGTTTTGAATTTATGTAGCTGCGACAATTCGTGTCGCCAATTTTGTTTAATAAATTAATTGGCGAGGAAAAATCCTCGCATCTACAGATAAACCGGTTAATAATTATCCGGCAAATCGTTTTCAAAAAGAACCACAGGAGATTTGAGGTTAAGCGTGGCTAAAGAATCTTTAAGTTGTGAGATCGAGTCAAGATAGGTAGTTTTTTTCGGGTTATTGATTCCTTCCGCCAGCGCTTCGGTACGTTCGCTTTTCCCAACGAGAAAAATTTGGTCACAAATCCCATCTGCAAGCTTTCCCAGTTCCACATGTATTTCTTTCGTCTTATTTCCAAGCTCAACAATTCCGGGCGTGACCAGAATTTTTGGCTGGTCTTTAAAAGTCGATAAAAGATTTAAAGCCTGTTTAAAGCCATCAACGTTGCTGTTATACGCATCATCAATTAAAGTTGTCCCGTCGGGAAGGTTTTTAACTTCTAGACGGTGGGGGATGGGTTTGATTTCCGCCAAGGGTTTTTCCATCTCTTTTTCGGTCATTCCAAGCAGTTTGGACATTTCTATTGCAGCGGATAAGTTGCTACCGGAAGAATAAAAATTGGGATTCTTAACATACTTATCATAATTATTCATAACATTTTCATTCTCCTTGTTAAGAAGAACTTTTTCCCCATCATTCACCGCTTGGACGAGCTCGAATTTTGCCTTAATTGTATTTTCAATCGATCCAAATCTTTCTAAATGCTGCTCATTAATTCCCGTTAAAATTCCATAATCAGGAGGGACAATTTCGCAAAGTTCTTTAATTTCTCCGATTTTGTACGCCCCCATTTCGCAGATGAAAAATTCGTAACTTTCGTCAAGTTCAAGATCGACCACTTTGGCAATTCCAAGTAGGGTGTTGTAGCTCTCGGGGGTTTTGAGGACTGAGTATTTGGTAACCAGTATTTGGTAGAGAAATTCTTTAACGCTTGTCTTTCCAAAAGAACCTGTTATACCAATCACTTTTAAGCCCTTTTTCTTTAAGGCAAGAACTTTTTCTCGGGTTTTTTCCTTGATTTTCTGACGGTTTCTGATTTCGTAAGGCTTAATCGCGAGAATTGCAAGAGAGAGGAAAATGTAGGGTTGGGTGGTCAAAATAATTCCTGCAGTGGCGCCGGTGGTTTTAAAAGCGACTGTCAGAGTTATAAAGGTGATCAAAGCGAATAAAATTGATAAATAAAGAAGCAATTTTGCTTTTTGAGTCATCACAAGGGGTTTTTTACCTTCAAGTTTTCGTTTAAAGAAATTCTTGAAAACCCATTTAAACAATGCTTCGACACGATACTCCTCGAGTTGGAGGATGTGGAGGTTTAGTTTGTAAGGAAAGATAAATTTCATCATAGACGTCTGTGTTTTTTGTAGCTGCGCGATCTTATCGCGCCAATTTAATTAAACATAATTGGCGGCATAAGATGCCGCAACTACATGAGAAATTGAGAAATTGTTTCAAAAAATGATTCCGGTTTTTCAATGTGTGGGCTGTGACTCGCGCTCCAAACAATTCTCACCTTGGATTTTGGAATTAACTTTTTGAATATCTTAGTTTGACTAACGCTTAAAACAGGATCCTCGCTTCCCCAAATAATCAGTGTTTCTGCCTTAATCTCGGAAAGAAGCGAACTTAAATCTTGATTAACGACCTTAACAAAAGTGTTCCTTAAACTTCCGGAAGTTTTGTAATCCTCACTACCGAGTAAATTTTTTACTCGGATAGAAATTGGTTTCGGTAGGATCTTAAAAATGAGCTTGAACATCGCTCTTTTAATCTTTGTTAATGGACTTTCTTTTTCACGTAGCCCAGCGCTATCAACCAGAATCAGTTTAGAAACAAGATTTGTTTTGGCAGCCAACACAATCCCAATTCTTCCGCCAAATGAATGCCCGAGAACGGCGCATTTTTCAACCTTTAATTTCTTTAGGAATTCTTCGCAGAAGTTGGCATAATCATAAGTATCAAAATCCGCCTCTGCCTTATTCGTTCCGCCAAAACCAGGAAGATCGAGAAGGATTACTTTATATTGGTCAGAGAGTCTTTCGGCAACCGGAACCCATTCAGAAAGGTCTCTTTGCCAGCCATGCAAAATCAGCAAGGGCTCTTTTGAGCTTTCACTTTCAATAATCTGATAATTTGTAACAATCTCGTTAACAACAATTTGCATAGCGAGAGGATTTTAGCAGGATACTTCAAAGAAACAAAAAATGACCAGAAGAGACTCTAATCGTGTAGATTATTCTCTTCTGGTCCGCGCTCAATTGTTCTTGGCTTTGTTGATGGCGGATTTGAGGCCGTCAATCAACCCTTGCGCTTCGTGCCACTCGATCCAGAGATCAGATCCTGGTTTGATCTCAATCACGTCTTTGGTCGCTCTGTTTCGCACATGCATAGCTTCTTGTGCGAACAATTCGGCCATACTAGAATCATTCTTCTCGAGGGCTTCAGTTCCTTTTTTTATCTCTCTTTGGACAGGCTCAATAAATGAATCCCATTTACTCATCTCTCCCCCTTCCACGCACTAGTTTCTGTCAGCTGTTATTATAAGATAAAATGGCTCATTTGTCAATGTTTGACCAAACAATTACCCCGCTTTTTCGGAAAACTTCTTGAAATTCAGAAATTCCAATTTTCTGATTTTCGCCCCCGTGACCGCCAAAAACCGCGGGGTCGTTAAAGATAATTTCATCTTCGCCGACCTTCTTTAACAATATCATATGGCTTCCGGTGGGGCTTTTTATGGAGGCAATCACATATTTTCCTTCTGCCAGGTACTTCTTCAATTTATCTAAAGTGAGATTTCTTTCTGATTGACCATCAAAGCCGTACTTTCTTAATATTTCAATTAGAGCTGAGTGTTTCCAGCCAATATCCTTTTTTCCCCAGAAGTTACGGAAGGCATAACCATCAATTTTCAATGCTTCATCGACTAGGTTCTGGAGCTTTAAATCTTGGTTTCCTTTAGTTTTTATTATTGAGAGGATGCTGGCAATAGCGCAGGCTCTCCAAGCCCAAAAGGAAAAGTCTTTGAGGTTACTTGCCCCAAACCTTCTCATTGCCTCCTCGTCGGTGATTTCTCCGTATTCTTTAACGATTTTTTTCGAATCAACTCCTTGCAATTGATCAACAAAAGGAACGTCCATAGTATGAATTTAGTATATCACGGTAGGGGGCTTAAATCAGGGCGAAGAAGGTGCCAAAGATCGCCAAAGCGATTCCAAAAAGCCAAAATCTCATGGTTACTTTTGTTTCTGGCCAGCCAAGGGCTTCCAAGTGATGATGAAGGGGGGCGATTTTAAAAACTTTTTTTCCATTTCGATATTTCATAGATGCAAGTTGAATAAGACTGGAAGCGGCTTCGGTAAAAAAAAGTCCGCCAATAAAGATAAAGGCGATCGCTTGATTCATCATTAGGGCAACTACCCCAAGCATCGCCCCAAAGGCTAAAGCTCCCGTGTCTCCCATATAAATTCTGGCTGGGAAAATATTAAAATATAAAAAGGCCAAAATGCTCCCGAGCAAAACGACAATGAATATGATAATGTCCCCGCTAAAGGGGGAAAGAGATGCTAAGTACCAAAAGGCGATTAGGGTTATGAGAAGTAACCCTCCGGCCAAGCCATCCATGCCATCGGTAATGTTAAAGGCGTTTGAAGCGGCAACAATTATAAAAGCGGCAAAAGGAATGTAATAAATGCCCATTTCCAAACTTTGTCTTAGGATTGGTATATAGACAGAACCCAAACCCATCTTTGAGTACAAAAAGTACCCAATAGTAAATCCTAACAGCCATTGAATCAGGAATTTATATCTTGCCCTTAAGCCAAAAAAACCCTGATTGCCAAACTTGAAAAACTTACGGAGGTCATCGTATAGTCCTAAAAGTCCAAACGAGAAGAGGGCGATAAAGATAATATTGGAAGTCCAGTTAAATTCGAAGTTGGTAATTCCGTAAAAAATCAAAGAGAAAAGAAAGGTGGAAATGATAATTAGAATTCCTCCGCCGGTTGGGGTACCCACTTTCCAACCATGAAGCTCATTAAATAGGCTTTTTCTGCCCAAGAAATCTTTGCTTTCTGTCTTTGGATTTTTGAATTTTAAAAAATAAAGAAAGTTGATAAATGGGACTAGAAGGCTGGCGGTAAAAAAGAGTGAAAGGAGCAGAATTCCCAAAAATTTTGCGGTTTGTGAAAGAAGCATACATGGATACTATAACAGGTCTTAAAAATTACTACAATTCTGTGGTAGAATAAAAACATGGCAAAAACATTTCTTTTAGATCAATACAAACTTCCGGTTGATGTCCGTAAGGACGGCGATGGCTTTTTGGCGGTTTCTCCTGGTTGGGAGGACTGTTACGCGCAAGGAGACACGGCGGAAGAAGCAATTTCAGAGCTTGTAGCGGTTGCCTCGAGCCTAGTCGAACTTTATCGTGAGGAAAAATTGCGAATTCCTCTTGAGATTTCTAAAAAAGCGATTTCCTCCGAAAATTTATCTTTTAATCTGCCCTTGATTGTTTCTGCGAATTAATGAAACCTTTTAAATACGCCGATATTATCCGAAAGGCTAGGAAGGCCGGGTTTGTCCTTAGACGAAAAACTTCCGGTTCGCACGAGGTTTGGTGGAACGAGGATAAAAAGCGCACCTGTGTGATTCCCCATCATAGAGAGATTAGAAGTGGAACCGTAAAATCTATTGTTAAGCAGATGGGCTTAACCGAGAAGGAGTTCGAGAAATTCTAATTATTGACAACTTTCAAAAG
>CAZQQZ010000024.1:0-8784 GCA_964595755.1 uncultured Candidatus Saccharibacteria bacterium
ATCTGTCTTATACCGACAAAGACAAGCTGGTTCCTGGGTGTGAGAAGGGGCATCAGCTTACCACCATCAGCTTCAGTAACTATATTGAGACGATGGAGCTTGATAATAACTACTACATCCTTTCCTTGTTTGGTAAAAGAAAAGACACCGGCGGGAAGATGTTTTCAAAGACGGTTCTATTTCCAAACATTCCAGAAAAACTTCTTGGTAAGCCGGTTTGGCTGGAAGTGAGGTTCGGATTCAATATGGACGACGTTAACGATATGTATCCCGTAAAAGGTTGCCGTTGCGGTTTCGCGATTGACAATCTAAAAGTGACGGTGCGGTAGGATTACATAACAGCAGGGTGGGAAGTCAACTCTCCTCTGCTGTTTCTTTTTTACTCGTTTTGTCATTCTGAGGGTAATCCCGAAGAATCAAGCGTAGCGTTGAAGGATCAAGATATATGTTAGTGCTTAACCTATTACGTTATCACTAGATCCTTCGTCCCGATGTAATCGGGATTCAGGATGACAAATTGTTCAGAATGACAGAATTATTCTGCATTTTCCCCCCAACCAGCTCGCTTGTTGATATCTTCCTCCACTTCCGCGCGATCTTTTCCGTACTGCATTCTTGAGTATTCCACAATTTGTTTGGCTATTTCTTCGCTTCTTGGAGAACTCTTCATTTTCTCCCAATCGGTGGTCAAAGAGAAGGGGGTTGTCGGCTGACCTTTTACCAGTAATCTCATATAAACCCTGCCGGTCGGGTTATTGATTAGATCACTTTCTGTAAATTTAGGTTCAAATTGGGTTTTAAGATACTCCGCGTCATCAACGCCCACGCGAAAGGCGACCAAAGTGCCCACATTTCCAAAGACAGCATTTTTAATTTCATCCGAAAGCTGAGAAATAAACTGGTTAGCGACGATCAGGCTTAGGTGGTATTTTCGCGCTTCGGAAAGGATTTCCGCGAAAGTTTCGGTGGCAAAATTTTGAAACTCATCTACGTAAAGGAAGAAGTCGCGTCGTTTATCCTCACTCACATCTACTCGCCCCATCGCCGCTGCCAAAATCCTTGGTACCAAAATCAACCCCAAGAAATTAGAATTTTCCTCCCCAATTTTTCCTTTGGCCAAGTCCACGAGAAGAATTTTTCCTTGATCCATTACTTCCCGAAAATCAAAGGCGGATTTGGCTTGGCCGATGATATTCCGCATCACTTTCTCGGTGACAAAGCGGTCAAATTTAGAAATGAAGTAACCAAGCATCTCTGACTTGTGGAAATCCGACGTTTGGGCGAGCTGTTTCGTCCAGTATTCCTTGACCATCGGGTCAGTAATCAAGGGAAGCTTGGTTTTGGCAAATTCGGGATCAATTAAGAGTCTTAAAACCTCAACCAGGGTATTTCCCGGTTCGCTCATCGCGGTTAACATCACGTTTCGAATTCCTCGCTCGAGCATTGGTCCCATGATTCCTTGCTTATTGGGATCATAAAGTTTGTATAAAAGGGCAATAAACGAGTTTATCAACATATGTTTCTGCTCCTCGGTTTTTGCCTCCAAAATATTAATTCCCATTGGACGATCAAGATCTCCGGGGGAGAAATAAATCACATCCTTAGCTCTTTCGGGAGGAATTTGCTTTAAAATGTCTTCGATGGCGGTGCCGTGCGGGTCAATGAAAGCGATACCCTTTCCGGCCTTAATATCTTGGACGGCTAAGTATTTCATAAACTCCGATTTTCCCGTTCCCGTTTGGCCGATGATGTACATATGGCGGCGTCTGTCATCCTCTTGAATGTGGACTTCCTCTTTTTCCCCTCTAAATTCTGAAAACCCAAGATAAAGTCCTTCTTTGGGCAGATTTGTGGGGGCGGCAGAAACCCGGGCTTTGATCCAGTTAATATGAGGAACCTTAACGTTTTTGTTAGGAAAGTGAAACATTGTGGCCAGTTCCTCGGAATTTAAAACAAAGGATTCTTTAAATAATGGCAGGGAGAGTTTTGGGATATCAAAGTTAATGATCGGGAAGAGACGGAGTAGAAATTTATACATAAAGTTACGCTTCCCAAACACTGGAGTTTTCCTTGAGAAACTGTTGTACATCGGGTTTACAAATTGGGAAAAGGAATTGGCGAGATTGTCCAAGTTGGCAAAGGCTTCACTCGAGTCCTCGGCAACGGAAGAAATCCTCACAATTGTGTCAAAACCCAGTTTTCCGCATTTTGCTTCAATACCCTTGATATGCTCTTCGTCCAAAGGAATTCCTGGTTTGTCATCCGTTCCTTTTGCTCGCTGTTTTAGGGAAAAAATGTAATTTCGGCCATTTACCTGCCAAGAGGGGGAGGCGGGTTTAAGGAGAATTTGAAGAGCAACCGCGTCACTTTCGGAAAGCTTACTCATCGGCGAAATAAGGCCGTTTAAAGGGTCCACCTTTTCTCCCATTTTTTCAAATGTATTAATCGGGTAATAGCTTGGTCCGGAAAGTTTCATTGAGCAAAAGGCAACCTTCCCGCCTTTTTTCCAGATGTTATATGGAGGGACCGTTTCAATTTCCGCCTCTGGGTAACTGGCGTGAATTTGTTTCTCGAGAAGAGGGGCAAATTCGGTTGGGGTGGAGGCGTAAAAAGAAATTTCGTCGTGGGTGGCAGTAATTTCGAAGGAGATGGCGGAAGCGTCGCCGAAGTTAAATAACCCCGATTTCCTCAACCCATAAAGAGAGCTAAACATCTGAACGCCTGCCTTAAGATCAATCTCATTTTCTTCTGGAAGGGCGATTTTAAAATATGTTCTTTTCCGTGCCTTCTTCCGTTGGCTTTTTTGGGAAAGAACTAAGATAAGGATAAATAAGCCAGCAGCTAGGCCAGCAATCAAAACCAGGCCAAGAATGTTGGCAGTAAGGGCGTCAATTGTAATTTCCGTTTGGGCAGGGTTCATATACTTTGACTATTGTATTCCTTTTTGTGTTTCTTGTGCGAGCGCATCCCAAGCCTTGGCTTCTTTTGGATCTTTTTCTTGAGGTTCTTGCTGAATGATAACTGCCTCGGGCGCTTTTAAGGCCGATTCAGATATTGGTGTTTTTCCGACTGGAGTAGGCGATTCCAAAGAGGAAATTGCGCTGCGTTCTCTCGCAGTAGTGACCATAGGTTGTTCGGAGGTGACAAGACCCTCTTCACTGGGCAACTTAACCTCTGATAGTGGAGGAGTTACAGTTTCTTGTTTTCTTGAAAAAAAGGCAGGCATAGAAATAGTGTAATGAGTATTTTTGGAATTAGCAAGAATGAGTTATGAGTACATTTTGTACCCATAGTGTTTTACTCCTCAAAAGTGGATTGGGGTTTGGCTTCATCGGTTTCGCTTCTTTCCTCAATCGGGGATTGATCAAGAGCCGGTTGATCGGGAATTTCTTCGGGAAGGGCATAAGGACGGATTTCTTGTTTAGCTTTTTCTTTAAACATTGGCACGCTTCCTTTTAAGATAAATTTAATGACGTTCTCTTGACTGCTTACGAAAGTTCCCGAAAGTTTTGTTTTTTGTTTGATCGCTTTTTTCATTTTGTCGGAAAGTTCGTCAGTAATATTGCCGATAAAAAGTTTATTGGGACCAAAAACGGCGAATTTCTTGCTTCTTTTATCAAGAGATAAAATGTCGCCGGCGGCAAGTTTTCTGATTCTTAATGGGCTGGCGTTGGTTTCTATCTCAACAATCAAATCTGTCCCGGGCTCTTTAACAAAGGCGTGACCGTCTTCCGAAGGAAGTTTGGGAGAGGCAAATCCGCGCTTATCAATATTTTCAAGATTTTTCTTGGCGATAATATTAATGGAATCAATGAAGAGGGTTTTTTTAAATTGCTTTTTGGCTTTTGCCTTTTCCCCAATTTCCATATAGGCTCGACCTAATCTATTCAAGGCGTCCGTATTATCCGGCTCAAGCCTTAAAATCTGTTCGTTCAATTCGACTGCTTTTTGCCAATCTTGGCGTAAAGCGGCGTCAACTGATTGTTGGGTAAGGGTTTGGATGTCCATTTTTAGCGTAAAGCGAAAAACGTAAAGTTAAAAAGTTCAGAGATAGCTTTAAGGAGATTAATCGGTTAGAAAAAAATTGTCAATGGGGGTAAAAATTGTGCTATACTTTCTTTGATCATTCTTCAGCTTTGCGTTTTGAGCTTTGAGTTTTGACATAACTTATGTCAGGACATTCTAAATGGTCGACAATTAAACACAAAAAAGGCATCGCGGACGCCAAGCGGGGGAAGCTTTTTACTAAACTCGGTCGGGCGATAACTGTCGCCGCTGCTAAAGCTAATGCTAAAGGCTTAAAGGCAGAGTACCTGATGCAAAATCCAGTAGGTCCTTTAGGAATTACGATTGATAAGGCAAAGGCGGCCAGTATGCCCAAGGAAAACATTCTACGGGCAATTGATCGCGGGACGGGCGAGGGGGTTACCAGCGGTTTGGATGAGTTTACTCTTGAAGGTTATGGTCCAGAGGGAGTGGCGATTCTGGTCCCCATTCTTACCGATAACCGAAATCGTACCTTGGCAGAAATCAGAAAGATTTTTGAATTAGCGGGGGGGTCTTTAGGGCAAGCGGGCTCGGCCGCTTATGTTTTTGGCTCTGATCCAGAAAATCCCTCATTTACCATTCCGGTGACTGATAAAGAAAAGGCGCAGAGAATTCTCCGATTAATTGAAAATCTTGAAGATCAAGATGATGTGCAGGAAGTCTATTCTAATTTTGATATACCGGACGAGTTTTTGGAAGAAGCGTAAAAGGTAAAACGTAAAACGAAAAGGTTATGATATTGTTTCTTCACTTTACGCTTTGCCTTTTTAGTTTTTCGCTGCTATGGTTATCTTAGGCATTGACCCCGGAACTGCCAGAATGGGTTGGGGGGTTATTAAAACTCAAAGCGAAAAGCGCAAAGCGCAAAGTTTTGAGAATACGGAAGAAAATGTTGAGAAAAATATTCTTGTTGAATACGGTTGTTTCGTAACGCCGGCGGGGGAGTTGATGGAAAAGCGCCTTCTTAAGCTTTTTAAAGAACTTCGGGAAGTGACCAAGAAGTTTAAGCCCGATGTAGTCGCGGTGGAGCGCCTTTTTTTTAACACCAACGTCAAGACGGCAATTTCGGTAGGGCAGGCGCGGGGAGTGGTAATGCTCGCAACAGCGGAGGCGAATGTTCCTTTAGTTGAATATACCGCCCTTCAGGCAAAACTGGCCTTAACCGGATATGGGCGGGCGGAAAAGCAAGACATCCAAAAAGAGGTCAAAAAGATTTTAAAATGTAAAGTGGATAAGATTAAACCAGATGATGCGGCCGACGCCTTGGCGATTGCCCTTTGTCATATTTTAAAAAAGAATGGCACGGACAAAAAGAGTGCCAAGAAGGTTAAACCTTCTAAAAAATCCCTCAAGAAAGCGAAGACGCGCAAGTAATTATCAAGTTTATGTCCAAAAGATTTTATTTTATCGCCCTGTCCTTTATATCTGCCTTTGGCTTAATCGTTGTTTCTAGTGTTTCTCTTTCTATCAGGGGGTACCTTGCGGTACTTCTTTCTTTGGTTTCCTCTTTGCTTCTATTAGCGGTATTCCGACTAAAAATAGGCAAATTCTCCTCTAAAAATATCCTTTCTTTGTTTGGCCCAACTTTGCTTCTTCCTCTTGGTTTTGGCCTAATTTTTGTTCATTTTCCCAATTTCAGCGTTTTCTTTAGACTTTTAGTTTATATTTTCTATTTGATTTCCTATTACTTTTCTATTCTTATTGGTAACATTCTTTTTGTGGTATCGGAAGAAGGGGAGAAGATTCCTTTACTTCGCGCGGCCCAGGCGGCCTCTTATGTCATTAGCACCGGGACACTTTTTCTACTTTTGACTGCCCTTTATAAGACCGATACCTATTTTATTTTCCAATCCCTTGGGGTTTTTGTCGCTGGCTTTATTTTGAGTTTCCAGGTTCTTTCTTTGACCAAATACCTAGGCTCCAAAATGTTTGAGAAGATTTCTGAAGGGAGCTTTCTTTTTTCGATACTCCTATTCGAATCATCTTTATCTTTTTCTTTTATACCTTTGAAGTCTTTCTCCAGGGCCCTTGTGATCAGCGGTTTTTTCTACCTTTTTATTGGGATTTATCAGAATTTTTTGGCAAAATCTCTTAATCGAAAGGTGCTTTTTGAATATCTCGGGGTAATCCTTCTGATCTTCTTTGCCGTCTTTTTCCTAGAGTAACCCTTAGAGTACAAAATGTACTCATTTGACCATCGTCCTCTAGTCATTTAAAATTTGACTAAATAGTAAAGGAGGAGAATGTGGATACAGTAGATACTCGTTTTATTCTTGGTGCGCTAGTCGTGCTTCTAGGAATCTACTTTAAGAGTAACATTATTGAGGTGGTTGGCTTAATCGTCGCCATCTCCCCGGTTTTACCATGGCCGATCGGACCAAAACGTCCGTAAGACTGGTGGCCTTGCTGCGCTCTAAACAAGTGTCGCAAGGCTTTTTATTTGCTAAAAAACCATATTATTTTATTTGACATCTGAGATCAGAAATCTGATATCTGGGCCTTGGGGTAGGGGAGGTAGGGAAAAAAAAGAGAAGAATCCCACCAAATTATAGGTTTCATTATCACACTATGAGTAAGACTGCTAAACCTAGATAATATAATTATAGGGTTTAGTTACTTATCAAATTCTGTTATTGATTGTCAAATCAACCTATACTGTATTGTTCCTCTATTGTGGATAACTTGTCATACTTTGGTATAGCGCTTGCTCTCGGCTGTTTTACCCTCTTTTCATGAGTAAACAAGAGAAATTCCCTTTAAAATGACAAATATATGATTTTAATAATTTTTAAAAAATAATTAATTTGCGAATTTGTGAGTAATTTCGGAATTTAATAAACTCTATTCCCCGAATTTTTTTGTAGCTGCGACTATTTTCGTCGCCAATTCTTTCCATTTATTAATTAATTGGCGAGGCACAGCCAGCCTCGCCGAACGTGAGTCTAGGCGGGCCTCGCAGCTACGTAAATCGATACTTTTTATAATTATTCGTTTCGTGCTTCGGATTTGTTTGGAGCTTCGATATTCGGATTTCATGCTTGTCTGATGACCCATCAGGATGCCCTAGGAAGCATTTTTACCTTCCGAGTCTATTATCTAACCCTCTGTAAAACCGGTCCTAAAGCCTTTGCGGTAATTCAAAAAAGAGACCTCCTCCGACCCCAAAAATTTAACTTTTCTGGGGAAGACCTCGAAAACGAATTTTTAATTTTCAATTTACAATTTTCAAATGAAGACTACACGATCAATTAGCGCGAATTAACAAGGATAATAAATAATCAGATATAGAAACAAACTATGTAAGAATGTTTAGCTTAAATAAGACTTATGATACACATTGGGCCTAAACGTTGTAGATACGCCAAGAAACCCTCCCAGCTATTCTATTGACAATATGTCGTATAATATATCTTGTGCGACATACATCCTGTCTCCTCTTCTCCCTTAAATTATGAATTTTTTATTGCTGCAAAAATATCTAACAAATTCTTATTTAATTATGTTTTAATTAACATATGGCTGACATTAATAAATTGCTACTTCACTACCTCGAATACTTGGAACTGGAAAAAAACCGTTCCGATAAGACTTTGCGTAATTATGATTTTTACCTTCGCCGATTCCTCAATTTTTCCAAAATTTCCGATCCGGTCTCCCTCACCCCATCGCTCGTCCGCGATTTTAAGCTTTATTTGAGCCGATTTATCGATAAAAGCAACGAAAAATTAATTAATTCAACCATAAATTACCACTTGATCGCTTTGCGGGGCTTTTTAAGCTATTTAATCAGGCAAGAAAACGTTGATGTAATGCCACCGGACAAAATTGAACTCCTTAAACAGGGAGACCGTGAAATTGGAGTTTTGGATGAAGATCAGCTGGAAAGACTTTTAAAACAGCCAAATCGCGAAATACCAATTGGAATTCGAGATTTTGCTGTTTTGCAACTCCTTTTTTCCACCGGTTTAAGGGTTTCAGAACTAGTTAGTTTGGATATTTCTGATATAAACCTCAAGACGCGGGAGATCTCTGTCCTTGGAAAGGGCCGTAAACGGCGGGTGGTTTTTGTAAGTGATCGGGCGGCGGAAGCCTTGGAAGATTGGGTCGCTTGGCGGGAAAAGAATCTTAAATCTTTAGTTGGCCTTCAGGCAGAAATGACCCCATTATTTTTACAATTACATGGGCGAAAACCCAAGGATGCTAAGGCAGAAGATTTGCGTCTTGGGGTTAGAGGTGTTCAGTACATGGTTGATCGTTATGCTCTAAAGGCTGGGTTGGTCAATAAGCCCTCACCCCATACGCTCCGTCACAGTTTTGCTACCGATTTACTTCGTCACGGCGCCGATATTCGCTCGGTTCAGGAAATGCTTGGTCATAAAAATATTGCTACTACTCAAATATATACCCACGTGACTAACCCACAATTAAAGGAAGTCCACCGGAAATTTCATTCTGGGAATAATGGATGAGGTTCGATGAGTATTCGCGAATCGCTAACCGAATTCATCCCGATGTAATCGGGATATGGCTTTGTAGAGACGTTCAATTGAACGTCTCTACGGGCGAACATGTACGATTTTGTAGCTGCGACACTTGTGTCGCCAACTTGATTATCTTCCTATTCTTTTTTATGCAATTGGCGAGGCACAGCCAGCCTCGCAGAACGCGAGTCTAGGCGGGCCTCGCAGCTACGTAAATCGGGATTTAACAACAAAATAAATTGGGTATGAGGAATTA
>CAZQQZ010000025.1:0-2578 GCA_964595755.1 uncultured Candidatus Saccharibacteria bacterium
ATTAGGTAACCTAATTAGGAAGAAATCCAGAAGGAAATTTGGGGAAGAAAATCAGTTTCCACCATTTTCAAAAGTGCTTCGCATTGTTCTTCTGGCATTTCGGAAATCACATACTCATCTGATTCCTCATCTTCCGTCGCCGGCCGGCCGATCCCAACACGTAACCGCCAAAAATCCTGACTTCCAAGTTCAGAAATAACGGATTCCACCCCGTGATGGCCGGCGGCTCCCCTGCCCTTTTGTATCTTAAAAGAGCCAAAAGGAAGATCCAGATCATCATTTATAATTAAAAGATTTTCCAGGGGGATTTTGTGTTTTTCCACCAACTTTTTGACACTAATACCAGAGTCATTCATAAAAGTGTCATTCTTGGCGAGAATTGCTCCCTGTAATCGGCAGCCAAGTCTTTTTATTTCATCAACCACCTTCCAGCCAACGTTATGGCGGGAGTTTGAATAGTCTTTTCCAGGATTTCCAAGGCCAACTATTAATCTCATTGTAGCGGAGGCCTTTAGGCCTCCATCTTAATTCCAAATGCATGGCGGTCTAAAGACCGCCCCTACAGGTAATTCGCAATAAATTATTCATGGTCCCACCCTAAAAGATGCATTGTTCCATGTTTAGCCAGCTCCCCAATTTCTTCTTCCAAACTATGCCCAGCCTTTTCCGCCTGCTTCCTGGCCACTTCCAGACAGATCAAAACATCGCCAAGATAAAACGTCCCGTCGGGTAATTTCTCATTAATATTAAAAGACAAAACATCCGTTGGCCCACTTCTTTTTAAATAATCCTTATTAAGTTTAGTAATTTCTCGTTTGGAGACGAAATTAATCTCTATTTCGGTATTTTGGGGTGTGTTCATTACAAAGAAAGCACGCGGGAGTAACCGGAATTAACTGGAATAAACTGGAAACACTCTCCCGCTTAATCCCGCCATTTCCCGCTATTCACGTGTCCTTTAAGAGCTCAATAATTCCTTCACCTTATCTGCAACCATCTTCCCATCCGCTTTACCAGCAACTTTCGGCATCAAAACTTTCATCACTTTCCCCATATCCGCTGGGGCCGAGGCTCCCGTTTCCGAAACCGCTTCCTGAACTAACGCCTTTATTTCAACCTCCGAGAGCCCTTTCGGCATATATGACTTGATGATTGCTAATTCTTTCTCCTCCTTCTCCACCAAATCCGCCCGATTCCCCCTCCTAAATTCAGCAATCGAGTCCTCTCTTTGCTTGGCTTGCTTAGAAAGTACCCGCAAAACCTTATCATCCGAAAGCTCTTCTTTGGTCACTCGAAGTTCAATCTCGGCGTTTTTTATCTCAGAAACAATGTAACGAAGTGCGCCAGAAACAAAAGAATCACCCGATTTAAGAGCCCTCTTAAGATCATTTTGGATTTTAACGTATATTTCAGAAGGCATTAAGTCAAAAACAGGCAGTAAAAAGATAAATTAAATCTTCTTTTTGCTGTACTTAAATTTCTTGAGATCCTTGAGCTGTCGCCGAATCACCGATGGTTTTATGTAGTACTTTCTTTTTTCCAGCTCTTCCATAATTTCTTCTTCTTGTACTTGCATAGTAAAACGACGCAGTGCCTGTTCTAAAGATTCGCCTTCCCGAAGAACAACTTTTGCCATTAACAAAAACACCTCCTAAATTGAGTAAATATGAAACGCTAAACACTATCTGCTGATGATACAAAATTTAACCAAACTATGCAAGAGGAGCTTTAACATTTGAAGGCTTTATTATGCGATCTGTCTTGATAATAATGCTCGATATTGTCGTTGTTATCGAATTTGACGAAAAGTACTTCTACCAATTTTTTCGCCCGCTCAAAATTGTCACTTTACAATGAATTATTTAATGATTTAATGTACAAACAAAAACAACCCGCCTCCGCCGAAGCTTCGGCGAGGTTGATGGTTGGTAAGTTCGTAGTAACTCACAAACCAACCAGTCAAAAAAAGGCTCAAGTCATTGCTGAATTGAGCCAAATTAAAGAAGGTTAATCGACATCCGCCTGCGAAAACATCTTCTTGACAGAAAATCCCACCCCCGTCTGCTCCCCGATCATCTTGGCAAATCCCTCAAGAGCAACAAGCGCCTCAGGCGAATCTTTGCCGGACGCTCTCTGCAAATATTGCAAAACCTGATGGATTTCCCCAGAGGACTGCTCGACCTCAACCGCCCAGTTGATAATCATAAGCTGTGACAAACTTCGGCCACCCCTGACCGCGCAAGTTGAGAAACAAGGCCAATCGTCAATGCCAGTAACAACCACTACAAAGACCCTATTATTCGCATAGGCCGTTGCAACTTTTTCAAGAATGGATCTAACTTCAGAGACAGCCTCCCCTCGTCGTTTGTCAAGCAAACTGACCACCTTTTTCAAACCGGCGGCGTACGTCTCTTCCAAAATCGTCCGGATCTTGGCAAGGTCGATTGCCATACATCTTTCCCCGTAATTACGGGTCTCTAAATTGTGTTGAAATCTAACCTGAATTTCCTGCAAAGAAACTTCTGGTTCAGACATCAAATCATCTCCTTTTTGAGTTTTTCGATTTTCTTTAGTGGAT
>CAZQQZ010000025.1:2678-8209 GCA_964595755.1 uncultured Candidatus Saccharibacteria bacterium
TGCCCCACCCCTTCCCCACAATTCATTACCAATTTATATCCAGAAGTTAAGACATTTAATTTTTTGGCAATTTCAGGAGCGACGAGGAATATTTTGCCAAGTAGTTCCTTGTCAGTCTCCCCAAGTGTTTGCCATTCCAAATGCTTTTTGGGGATAATTAAAACATGCACCGGCGCAGAAGGTTTATTATCGTGGAAACAAACCAACTCCTCGTCTTCGTAAACGATCTTTGTCGGGATTTCGTGTTTTGCGATCTTACAGAATACGCAATCTTTCATTTTTTTGATTTCAGCTTTCCGATTTCTGATTTATGAATAATCTAGTTTTGCTTATTAAACCCTGCAGCAATTTACCGGTATCGTTGGTGAGAGCGATCAAAACCTGCAAATCGCTTTCCTTAAGGTAGCCAACATCTCGCGCAATTAAAATCTGATCTTTCAATTCCGTCAAAGAACCTTTTGCTTGAAAGTAAAACTGAACCTTCTCCTTCAATGTTTGCCGACCAAAACCCTCCGCAACATTCGATGTCACCGAAGAGGAAGACCTTCGCATTTGATCAATCAAGGAGTAAGTCTCTTCTCTTGGAAAATCTCTTGTTATCTTATAAATACAAATGACGAGCCTGTGCCCAACCTGCCAGACCTTGAGATCGGTGAAACTTTTTATTTTAATTGCTGTGGGGTCTTCCATTCTGAAATCTGAAATCAGAAATCGATATTCTTAGATATCGTTCCTGCTGCATCACTGCGGCGCTTCACCTCAAATCCCCCACCTGCAAGAGACTTGGCAGAGACAATCACTCTCATCGGGCAACCAATCAAATCAGCATCGGCGAACTTTTGACCCGGAGTAACATCACGATCGTCCCATAAAACCTCTCGCTTCTTACGAAGCTCGAGGTAAACTTTCTCCGCTTCTTCCTCCCCACCCGGAAGCGATATCAAATGGATATCAAACGGTGCCACTTCCTCTGGCCAGATAATCCCTTTCTCATCATGACAAACTTCTACCACCGCCGCCATCGCTCGCGAAAGTCCAAAGCCGTAACATCCCATCAAAACTTTCTTTTGGACGTTATCTTTATCGGCGTAAGTTAGGTTAAAGACATCCGAAAACTTGGTCATTAGTTTAAAAATATTTCCCACTTCAATTGCCTTTTTCTCTTTAAAATCCTTTGAACCGCAATTTGGACAAGTATTTTGTTCCGCAATAATTTCTTTGCTAACCGCAATTTTGCATTTTTCGCAAAGGTAAATCGTGTCCTCACCGGAAGGCACAACGGTTTGGAATTCGTGAGAGTACTTGGAAAAGGATCCCCCGCTGGCATAGGTTTTATAGGTAACATCGGCAAGCCCAAGGCGCTTCAAAATCTTTTCGTAGGCAACGGCGACCTTTTCATAATATTTATCAAGATCTTTCTCATCCGTGTGAAAAGAATAAAGATCCTTCATCATAAATTCTCGGCCACGAAGAAGACCGGACTTGGGGCGAGGTTCGTCTCGAAATTTAGTCTGAATTTGAAAAACGGAAAAAGGCAAATCTTTGTAGGATATTTGGTATTTACCCGCCAAAGGAGTAACTACTTCCTCATGAGTCGGACCAAGAGCAAATTCGCTTCCGCCTTCTCCCGTTTTTAATCTAAATAAAATGTCCAAAGTTTGCCAACGGCCAGTTTTTTCCCAATTTTCTTTAGGATGAAGAACTGGCATCAAAATTTCCTGGCCGCCAACTGCTTCCATCTCTTCCCGAATAATATTTTCTATATTTTTTAAAACGCGAAGACCAAGGGGCAAAAATGTAAACACCCCAGCCGAAAGTTTGTCCACAAACCCTCCCCGCATCAGAAGTTTGGCTGAGTCAAAGGCTTCGTCCTTAGGATCTTCTCTTAGTGTTTTTCCAAATAATTGAGAGTAAAGCATAATATAACCGTTATCAGATTTCGGTTTTCAGTTGTCGGATTATGGTTATTCAGTTTTCAGACTGAAAAACCGATAAACTAAGATCCGAAAACCGACAACCGAGTACTGATAACCGAAACATTTATCCAAGCCAGCCCATTCTTAGAACGTCCTTAACAGTAATCCATAGCATAAAAGCAATTAGGATGGCAAATCCAACCTGAGTCACCCGCGCCTCAATTCCCGCTTTCGCTTTCTTCTTGGTAATTAGCTCATAGGCGACAAAAATTAACCGGCCGCCATCCAAAGCAGGAAAAGGTAAAACATTCATAAAAGCCAAATTAACCGAAAGAAGAGCCACAAATTGCAGGAGATATCGATAGCCGAGTTCGGCAAAAAAACGAGTCATATCGGCGATCCCGATTGGCCCGGTAACTTCAGTTGCAATCTTTTCCCCACCGAATAACGAGTAGATTAACGAGGCAATTCCGGTCGCCATCTGAACCAAAGTTTTACCGGTTTCCAAAATCCCATAATAGGGCGTTTTCCACCAAACCTCCTTGAGGTCCTTAAAATTGCTAATGGTCACCCCGAGAAGCGGCTTGGGGGTAACCTTAAATGAAAGTTTCGTCTCTTCCCTCTTAACCACCATTTTTATTTCTTTACCGGTATGAGCGCGAATGTAATCGGAGGCGTCCCAGTGATAATCAATCTTGGTGTCATCCATTTTGATTATTTTGTCCCACTGTTTTAATCCGGCTAAATCAGCAATCCCGCCGGCATCAACTTCAATAAACATCGGCTTTTCCATAAAAACCGGAAGGCCGACATTAAAAAGAAAGGTGAAAATAAAAGTGGCGAGGATTAAATTACCAACCACCCCCGCAAGGAGAATAAGCGCCCGCTTTTTGGGACTTTTTACCGAGAAGCTTTTGGGATCTCCAATAGTAGCGAACTCTCCATCCTCACCAAGAAGTTTTACAAATCCCCCAATTGGAAGTAAATTAATTGAGTACAAAGTTTGTCCAATCTTCTTCCCGAGGACCCTTGGCGGAAGGCCAAAGCCAAATTCCTCAACCTTAACCCCTGCCCATTTAGCCGCCAAAAAATGGCCCAATTCATGGACGAAGACTAGCAAACTTAAAACTGCGAAGAAGATTAGGATTGTAACCATGGGTAGCTCAAAACTAAAAGCTCAAATGTCAAAGCCACAAGTCAAAACTTAAAACCGAGTGCAATCTGTGATAAATTTGGTTAATCAGCTTTAAGCTTTGGTTTTGAGTTTTGAGCTTTGCGTTTTGAGTTAAAAATCCAAACGATCCTCAAATCTCCAATAACTCCTCTTTTTTCGCCTTAGCAAGCAAATCCAAATCAGCGCCAGCTTTTTTGACAAGCTCTTCCACCTCTTCCCTTCTCTTAAATCGGACATCCTCCGAAATTACCCCATTTTTCTCCATCTCATCAATCGCTCCCATCGCGTCTTGGCGAAGGGTTCGGGTGGAAATCTTGGCCGATTCCGTCTTTTCTCCAACAAGTTTTGTAAGCTGAACCCGTCGCTCTTCAGAAAGAGTTGGAATAGGAAGCCGAACCCTGTCCCCATCAACGACCGGGGTGATCCCAATGTTCGCCCCAGAAATTCCTTTAACAATATCGGGAATGACCGTTTTATCCCAAGGGGAAACGACGATTAACTGGGGTCCGGGAACGGAAACGCTCCCCACTCCATTTAGGGGCATCTCCTCTCCATATGCAGTTACTTTAATATTTTCAACTAAGGAAATGGAAGCGCGGCCGGTGCGAATAGAAGAGAGTTCCATCTTGAGGTGTTCTACCGTTTTATTTAGCTTATCTTTAATATCTTCTGAAGTCATATGAGGATATTATAAAGGAGTTTTTAAAGTTGACAAGATGTCAATTCGTGACTAAAATCTCCTCATCATGTTAAATCAAACTTTCAACAGTCTAGTCTGGAAAGAGGGCAAATACTACATTGCCAAATGCCTTGAGGTTGAGGTAGTTAGTCAAGGGAAAACCAAAAGAGAAGCGCTTGCTAATCTCAAAGAAGCTTTGAGCCTTTACTTTGAAGACGAAAAAGTTAGTGATAGCGTACTTATCGATCAACCTCAACTTGTAACTGTCACCATTAAAGCCTAATGTGTCCAAACTGTATTCAGGCAAACAAGTTATAAAGACCCTTCAAAGAGCTGGCTTTTCGATTGTCTCCCAAAAAGGTAGTCACGTTAAACTCCGAGGGATCCGAGATAACGAACCCCAAACCGCAATCGTCCCTAACCATAAGGAAGTTGCCTTTGGAACCTTTCGAAGTATCCTCTCTCAAGCCAAAATGACCATTGAGGAATTTGAAAGCTATGTAAAATGAGGTCTTAAAAAGCAATCCGCCACCCTCTAATGGAAACGCTAAGCTTGACAAGATTAGGAACTATGCTATTATTTAAATACTAATCCCTCCTGCAAGAGCGAAAGCTGTTTGCAGGATTTTTTTGTGGTATATTTCCTTTGTGAATAAATCAAAATCTATTATCCTAATTGACGGTAGCAACTTCTACTTCAAGCTTAAGAAACTCGAAGTACCCAATCTTCTCGAGTTTGACTTCACAAGCTTCTCAAAATTTCTAACTAAAAAGAGCAACCTTGTTCAAAGTAGCTACTATATCGGCGCAGTCCGCACCGACGGCTCAAAAAAGACTAGTGAGCTGTTAGCTAACCAACAAAAACTCCTAGCGAATCTTAAAAAACACCATGTTAGTTACTCTCTGGGGTATCTTTTAAAATCCGGAGGACGCTTCCACGGAAAAGGGGTTGCCGTAAATATTGCGGTGGACATTCTAGTAGCCACTTATGAAAATCTCTGTGACCACATTATTATTGTCTCCTCTGACACCGATCTTTTACCCGCGATTAAAAAGGCAAAAGAAAAGGGAAAAATCGTTCAGTATATCGGCTTTTCTCATCAACCAAGTCTGGCAATGATTGCCAATTGTTCCGAATCCAGACTCCTAACTAAAGAGGACATTCTGCCTTTCGTAAAATCAAAAACAAAATAGCCTTTTTCCAACTTGTGAATAAAGGTCATTTTTGTTCTCCAAGTACTCAATACTCACTACCCACTACTCATTTTACGGTCCCGTTAGAAGGCAGCAGACTGTTCAGAGCAATCCGCCACCCTCTAATGGAAACGCGAAAGCGCAATTTATAACATTTTAGTATGCGATCGTTACTACTTTTGTTACACCCATATAAGCTTCCCTGCAAATGCTTTCAATTCAAGGTCGTGTCTATTCCTGCCAATCAATATTCTTGACATCCCAAACCTTCAAGATTAGAATCCAGTTGTATGCTCAATCAAGCTTCCGAAAACCAAACAACGATCACTGATCTTCAACAAGAGGTCAGTTTGCTGCGCTCTTTTATCATCGGGTTAACCGGAAAAGACCGCGAAGGCAAATACAAGCCGAAATTTGTTAAAGAAACCCTTAATGCTCTCAAGGAGAAGGCTCCCAAAAGATTTACTAATTCTGAAAGTTTCCTCACGGAAATTAGAGGTTAACCTGGCTAAATGATCCAACTCTTTTACGGAGATCACTTCTTGCGCTCGGCAAGAAAGATACCTCG
>CAZQQZ010000026.1:0-7294 GCA_964595755.1 uncultured Candidatus Saccharibacteria bacterium
GGATTACACCGAGAAAGATGGGGTAGTCTCTTTGGATGATATTACGAAGTACTTTAAAGATCATTATCTCCAATCTTGGTTTTCCTCATGGGAAAGTAAATGCAAAAAGGAGTTAGAAAATATGAAGGTGGTTGAAAAAGATAGCGAAAAGGTGATTACTAAATTTTGGATAGTTTCTGGTCTTCTTTTCTTTGTCGGTTCCCCAGTTATCTTTTTAGGGGCTTTTTTGATTCCTAAACTTAAACGCTGGAGTAAGGAGTGGGCAGAAGAGGCCTTTAAGTGGAAGTCTTTTAAAACTTTTCTTTCCCAATTCGATACTCTTAAAGTCCTTCCTCCGGAAGCTCACATTCTTTGGGAAGATTATTTAATTTATGGAATATTGTTCGGTTATTCGGAAAAAATTATCAAGATGCTTCCTTTAATTCTAAAAGATCCGGAAGCGGCGCAAGCCTCGTGGTATGCCGGAGGAATTCACACCGCGGGGATCGCGAGCTCTGCCGCAAGTCTTACAAATTCACTAAGCAGTCTTAATGGAGCAATAAATTCACTTAAATCAAGTACCGTAAGCGCAAGCCACATCAGCTCCGGCGGAGGGGGAGGCTTCTCCGGTGGCGGCGGAGGTGGGGGTGGAGGAGGAGGCGGAGGTGGTGGAGGGGCGGGGTAAGATGATAAAAATTCACTTTCCAAAAACTATGCGAGGGAAGCTCTTTTTTTGGTCTTTTTATGGACTAATTTCTGTAGTTCTGGTTGTCTTTTTTGCATATCATTTGGCCTACGCCCAAAGAATTATTCCTCACGTTCGGGTTGGTGAATTTGACCTATCTAACAAAAGCAAAACCGAGGCTTACGAATATCTTAAACAAAAATTTGATCTTCAAGACCGAAAAGCCGTCTTCTACTTTGAAGAATCGACTTTTGTATTTTTACCCTCGGACGTTGGTTTTTCAATTAACACCGCCGAGACAACTAATCGAGCATATTTAATTGGTCGGGAAGGAAACTTTTTCAATAATCTGTCGGTTAAATTACGGGCTTGGGTTTCTGAAAATACGATCGATCCAAGTTACATTATTGATAAAGAAAGCTTAGGGTCGAATATCTTTAAAACCTGTGTCGCGGTTGATAATCCAGTTCATGATGCCACTTTTTCTTATGAAGAAGAAACTGGTTTAACCTTAGTTAAAGAGGAGAATGGACAAATCATTAACCGGGACAAGTTTTCCGAGATGTTGACTTCTGCCTTTTTATACGGGCAGGAAAAGCCGGAGAAACTTCCGGTTGATACTATTTCGCCGGAAACCAAAGAGGCAGACCTTTCTATTATTAAATCAGAAGTAGAGGCGGTTTTTGATTCCTTACCCACTTTTTCTTACGAAAGTACCCGTTTTCTCGTGACTCCAGAAGAAGCTTTGTCCATGCTTGATTTTAAAAAGGGAAAAATTTCTGTTTCCTCTATTGAGCTTTCCGATTATGTTGTAAATCTGGCTAAAGAAATTGATAGAAGCCCAAAAGGCGAAGTTTTCAAGTTGGATGGTATTCGGGTGGTTGAATTTAGGCCTTCGGAAAATGGACATTCGCTTAAACAAAAGGAAGCAGAAGGCTTGGTTAAAGAAACCATTTTAGACATAAGTAAACCACGGGCGGCCGCCCTTCCGGTTGAGGTTTTGACCGCTTCTAACGATCAAAATACATATGGGATCAAAGAGCTTTTGGGAGAAGGGAAATCGACATTTGTGGGATCAATTCCGGGTAGAATTAAAAATATAACCGTCGCTTCCGGACGTTTGATGGGGGTTTTGGTGCCGCCGGGCGAAGTTTTTTCCTTTAACAAAGAAGTGGGGGAAATTTCTGCAAGAACCGGTTATGCTGAGGCTTATATTATCTCCCAAGGACGGACGGTTCTTGGTGAAGGAGGTGGGGTTTGCCAAGTTTCAACTACTCTTTTTCGGGCTGCTTTTTATGCGGGCCTTCCGATTGAAGAGCGTTTTGCCCACGCTTACAGGGTGGGTTACTATGAACCTCCTCTTGGGATGGACGCCACTGTTTATGAACCAACGGTTGATTTAAAGTTTAAAAATGACACCCCCGCTTATATTTTGGTGCAATCCGCATGGGATTTAAAGGCTCAAAGTCTGACCTTTCAGATCTTTGGCACTAGTGATGGTCGGAAAGTGGAGATGGAAGGACCAATTATTCAATCCCAATCTCCCGCTCCCGCGCCTTTATATGAGGACGATCCCGCCTTGCCAAAAGGAGCGACCAAACAGGTGGATTTTGCCGCCGGTGGGGCAAATGTGACCGTTAAAAGAAAAGTTATTCGGGGAGATGAGGTTATCCAAGATGATATTTTTCAAAGTAACTACCGTCCTTGGCGGGCGATTTACAAAGTAGGGACTGGGTAAAATTTTAGGATTCGTAAATATCTTTCCGATGCCCAATTTTTAAGACGACAATTTGTTTTTCGACGATATCGAAGATCACTCGGTGGTTTCCAATTCTCCATCGATAAGTTCCTATCTTTGGATCGATCATTTTTCTAGCGTACTTTAGCGGATCCTTGGATAAAACTACGATCTTTTTGCCAATTTGCTTTTTGGAAACTGCGTCTAGCTTCTTAAGGTCCTTAACGGCGGATTTTACATAAATGAGAGTATACGGCATTAGAGTTTGCCAAAGATATCTTCATGAGAGAAAATTTCCCCTCCCTTAAATTCTTTTCGCGCTTTCTTGATGTGGTTATGAAGTTTCTTGCTAGATAAAGCAAGAAGATCCTCGAAAAAATCGATATCAACTAGGGCGGAGGTGATCTTGCCTTTTTTGGCAACAAACAGGTAATCTTTCTTGTTGGAGACTTCTTCAATTACATCGGCCAGGTTATTTCTTAAAATTGTAGTTGTAATAGTGTTCATAACATTTAAATTGTACATTATAAACGTACAATGTCAAGAGGAGACTTCAAATCGTTAACTTAACCTCGACTAGAGTCTCGTTTTCTTCTTTTTCAAGAATTCTTATTTCTAAATCCTTATTCTCCTTCTTAAATCCGATTTTCTCGGTATCACTGGAACTTATATTCCAGCCGCTATCCGGCATTTGGGAAAGATAATAACTTAGGATTTTATCGGCCGGACTTTTGCTCCGTAAACTCATTCTTATCCCGCAAAGGGTTTTGTCTTGGCTGATTATATTAGTTTCTGGGGGTAAATTTAATACCTTCTCAATATATGGAAGTGTGGGGATGGTGGAAGCGCCTTTAACCGAGGGCTTTTCCTCTGCTTTTAGTGTTTCCCCGGCTTTATTAAAAATCCCAAAAGAATAGATGGCAATGGACAAAAAAACCACTGGGGCGATTAGAAGCAATGTTTTCCCTATTTTTTTTACAAAATTATCTTCCGGCATTAAGGAGATTGTATACTCGTCTAACTCGGGTTTGCAACCCTCGTTGGCCGATTATGTATTCTCTACCGCTCGTTTGCTTCGCGAACTCGCGTAAGAGAAGTATAGCAAGAGTTGTCAAAGGAAGATACTTTTCTACTTACACAATTGACTGTGGGTACCAAGGGCAATAAAAAAGATCAGTCTACCGGAATCAAGTTCTTGATAAATCGCCCGCCAATCGCCGGAAACATTAATGCTTCTATGATTTTCGTATTTTCCTAAAAAGGAATGGTTATTTAAGAGTGGGTGGTTTCTGTTTTGAAGGAGTAGTTCCGCTCTACTACGAAAAGCAACCTTCACCTCTCTGGGCGCGCGTTTCAATTCCCTGATAAACTTTTTTGAGTAGTCAACTCTTGTTACTTTCATCAATTACACTGTCCAAAAACTCGAGAGCTTTTTTACCGCTAGGAAAAGAGTAAAGGCGTCCAGCTTTTCGATCCGCCTCTGCTTTCTTGATTGTCTTAACCAAA
This sequence comes from uncultured Candidatus Saccharibacteria bacterium, assembly GCA_964595755.1. Taxonomy (GTDB): domain Bacteria; phylum Patescibacteriota; class WWE3; order CAZQQZ01; family CAZQQZ01; genus CAZQQZ01. The sequence continues at coordinate 3,909 of CAZQQZ010000026.1, forward strand.
TAATCGCTTGGTTCGTAGCTAACCAAATCAAAAGAAACCGCCTTGGTCCTAGCGAGTTGTTTTAAATAGGCATTGATGAGGGAGCTTAAGCTAAACCCAAGACTGGCTGCAATTTCCTGCGCCTCGGCTTTAACTTTGGGATCAGTTTTGACATTAATGATTGCTGTATTCATAGTGTATACACTGTATACACAAAATCAACACTTTGTCAACAGGGAAAAATTATCGTTTCGTTGGTCTTGTTGATAGATAAGTAGTGGGAATAAGTCCTCCAAGACCACCGGCAAACATCGCTAGTAAGCCTGATAAGATAACTAGCATAATTACTCCTAAATTTCCAAGCAAACCTTTTTCTTTGGAGATTAGGAGCGAGAGTCCAAAGCAGTTAATTATCGCAACAGTACTGCCGACGCTTATTCCAAAATTAAAAAACGAACCGGTTTTTGTTAGGCTAACCGTAGCTCCTACAATTGCTGCAATGATGGCGTTAAATAACAGATAGGCGACGTAAAACCCAACCGCTTCTTTAAAGTTCCTTTGATAACCAAAGTTTGTTAAATTTTTAAACATGTTACTGACATTTAATCTCTTTTTGATATTTCGTGCAATGGAGGTATTCCTTATTAAGTGGTCGAAACAAGTAAATGAAATTTGGAATTTTTTTGTGCTAACATTAAATCACATGAGATTTAATTTAAAGAACTTCTTTTTGTTTATTATCCTTTATACATTCATCCTTTTCGCAGTTGAGTATATTATTAGTTTTCTTTATAGCTCTTTTGGTTGGCAGATGTACCCTCCAGTTCCTGGTGGTAACTATTCATTTTTTAAATTACCTTTCCCTACCGTGGGAAGATACCACGCCGCTTTACCTCCTGAGATGCTAAGTGAATTTGAGATTAAAATGAACTATTTGGGGATTCTTTTGGATGCACTACTTTTAGTTTTCTCACTCTATTTAATATTCATAAAAAAGATTAAGTTTAGTGTTTGGGTAATTCTATTTACAGTCATAAGTTTCCTAACGGTCGCTTATTTTTTTATTTCAGAAATCCCAAAGTAAACTAATAATGCAGTAACGCCAAATGGGTGTATAGACATCCAGTTTTACTTGTCATAAAGCCAATCTACACTCGACGGGTGTAGGGACATTGATTTTGTTTTATGCAGGGCAGAACCGTAATTTTTTTCTTAAAATGGGGCTTGACTTTCTTTTCATTGGCGAATATATCTTGGTTATGGTTAGAATAGCAGATCCAGTATCCGCAGAAAACATACCAAACGATAGTGAGGTGGGTAATAGCGATAACACACGCAGTCAGCGAAAAATTACCCCCGTCATTCTATTAATCGCCCTTTTTCTCTTAATAAGTGCAATTATAAGTCTAGTTATTGTTGTCCAAAAAAACAAAGGTTCAAATGAAAAGGCTGTGACTCCAGCTAAAACGGTGGGCGAAGAGGGTAAAAATTTATCGACGCCAGAAAGTAACTCGGGCACTTCCAGTAGGATACCTTTTTTAAAGAAAAGTGATGCAGAGCTCGGATCTTTCGATATTTGGACTGTGGGTTTGGGTGAGCCCACCCCAAAGGATTCGATGCTAGGTAGTAAAAAGATTGGATATTTTAACCAATCTCCGAACCACGAATATGCCTGCTTTTTAGAAGGCGATTCTGCTGTCAAGCTAGAGATTTACCTATATGGTGTAGAAAATAATACGATTAAGCAAATATCTAACTCATACTTCGCGCCAACCCCAACAGTTGATGGGAGTGGATTTGGATATTGCGTGTGGTCAGTTGACGGTCAGTATTTTACGTACAAAGTGGATCACGCTCCATATGAGTTTACTGAAAGTGGTATTCCTAAGGTAAAAGAGAAACCTCTTCCGCAAGATGAAGAAAAAATGGGGGTGTTTGTCTATGACATAAAATTAGAGAAATTAACTAAAGCGAAGACGTGGCAAGAAGTGGAAAATGCTTCTGAAAATAATTCTTGGTTGCCTGAAGGGTCCTGGACCTTTGGTAGTGGCACCGATCGTCTGACTGTGAATGATAAGGATTTCTATTTCGAGACTCTTCCTAACGACGCCCTAACCTTTAATCTTATGATGGAAGATACTAAATCTGGTGATGCTAAGACTATTTACACGTTGAATAATTTAATGGGGAGACAACCTCCTCTTACGCCGTCCCAGGATAAAAGCATGTTGGTATTCCCTAATGTTCAGGGATATTTAGTAGTTGTTCCCATGGCGAGCCCGACAGATTATCGTGTTTTAAATAATGCTAGAAGTGACGGAAATTATTCGAGGTACGATTGGGTATCTAGCAAAGAAGTTATTTTCTGGGAATCACGAGCGGGGCATAAATACACAGATGAAGGCTGGTATTACGGAAATATTAAAGTGGTTGATGTTGATACCGGCAAAGTTCGGAATTTGACCGCCGATAATAAAGCTTTTTGGCAATATTTTTATTAATTGCTCCTTTTATAGTTCTTTCTGAATTAACCAAAGCCGTCGCGTCCAACTGGAGATGAAGCTGCTCTGCGCTCGGCGGGTGTAAAAGCGCGTACGATCAAGCTTCCTGGTCTTTTTCAGGTTCTAAAATCTTAAGATAAACATCCAAAGATCGATCGGCTGCCTCAACGATTATTTTGTAGTAATCGCTAAGATCGCCCGTTTTTTGGCCTTTTTCAATCGCGTTTATATACGATTGTCTGTCCTCTTTTCTTATAACCGCTGGCGGATAACCTTGTTGGATCAAAAGCAGATTCATCAAAAGCCTAGCTGTTCTTCCATTACCATCGATAAATGGGTGTATGCTTACCAGTTTAAAATGAGCATCCGCTCCGATTTTAACAGGATGATCGGAGTTTTTGTCTTTAAGCCAGCGACAGAAATTCTCCATCAGCTCAGGAATCTTTACGGCAATTGGTAGTTCCACACCCGAGCCCGAGATTTTTACCTGTACTTTGCGATACTTTCCCGCGTTATCATCATCTATTCCTTTAAGGATTAACCAGTGTATTTTATTAACATCGCTTTCGGTAATTTCCTCCCTCTTTTTGACGGCTAGCGTTTTAATAAAGTCCAGGGCCTCCGCGTGGTTTATTGCCTCTAAATGCTCTTTAAGAGTTTTCCCTTGAACCGTAATTCCTTTTTCTACCACCATTGCCGTTTCCTGACGGGATAGAGTGTTTCCCTCAATCGCGTTTGAGGTGTAGGTAAGCTCAACTTTGTACCACTCATCGAGGTTTTGGATAACCTCTTTTGGTAACGGTCTAAAGGTGTCTAGTTTTAGCTTTTTAGCGGTTAGGGTTTCGAACATCTTGTCCATACCTTTAATGATATCAAATATGAGGTTGTAGAGGAAGATGGTACCCC
>CAZQQZ010000027.1:0-5945 GCA_964595755.1 uncultured Candidatus Saccharibacteria bacterium
GGTTAAGATGGAAAATTCAGAGGTTCAAAAACCGGATTTGGAGGATGCCAATTCCAAGCCGCGTTCCTCGAATATCTCGCTTGCACTCCTAGCTACGTTTTTTATCGTTGTCATCCTAGCCTTAAGCTTTATTTACTGGAAAAAAATCTACCCGGAGGGGCAGTCTTCTTCTCAGGTTTATGTGCCCGTAAGTCAAGAAAGTTCAGCTACCTCTCAGACCGAAGCAGAAGAAACTCAAACAGAGAACGAAACAGGCAAAACCGCATTTACCCCGGCTTTAATCGATACTGAAACCGAACAAGCCGTTTCCAGCTCGCTGGCGGATTTTGACTCAATCCTCTCAGACTTCGACTCAATTTTGAAAGATTTAAATTCAATCAATACTACTCAAGATAATTCGCCGACTCTTTAAGAAAGGGGAGCTTATGTTTCGCAAAATATTTCTACTGATCACCGCCACCCTCTTTTTGAGTTTACCTTTAGGAGCCTCGGCACAAACAGGCAACGCAGAGACCACCTCCACCGAAGTTGAAGAAAACTTACAACAATATAAACAGGCCAAAAATAATGAGGTTAGAGTTCAGCTTTTGAAAACATACGGCGTTAAAGCGATTGAGCTGCGGGTTAAAGGGATGGAAAAACTGCAAACTACCATCAACGCCAGTTCGATCGAGGAGGGAATAAAATCAATCCTAACCACCGATTTGCAAAACAATATCAGCTCGATCAAGGCTTTAAAGTCAAAGATCGAAAGCGAGACGGATTTGGCCACACTAAAAAATGATGTCCATGCCATTTTTGTGGATTATCGGATTTTTATGGTGGTTTTGCCGCGGGATCACGGACGGCTGGCAGCAGCCAGATTAAATGGATTGGTCAATAAAGCTTCTTCTTTGGAGGCTAAACTGGATAAGTTGGTTTCCAAACTGAAAGAGAAAAATGTCGATACCACCCAAATTGAAGAGTTAGTTGCCGATTTCAAAAGTCAGATTCAGGTGGCTCAAGGTAAGATTGCCGAGGCGGACGCCAAATTAATCCTCATGGGTCCCGAGGACACCGAGACTGCCAAAATTTATCTTAACGAGGCGAAGAATCTTTTGTCTGAGGCCAAAGTATCTCTCCAGAAAGCGCAGGAGGATTTAAAACAGATAAAAGCGGCGATCAAAGATCTCAAAGAATCCAGTCCTTCAGCCACGAAAAGTCAAGAATAGGTTAGACTCAGCATAGAGGTTCAACCTCTAAAATAACCTCTAAAATAATTACAGCGTTATGGTTTTTACTTCCTGCAAATTATCTAACAGATTTACTTTCAGTGTTGTTTGCGAAAGAGTATAAAGATAGTTGTCAATAAAAAGTGACCGCAAGATTGCCTTATCATCTCCGTAATAATAGTAGCCGTCGTCTTTACCAAAGTCATCATAATGAGTAATCCTTCCCATTAGTTTGAATCCATCCTCAAGATTTAACCTATAAACATAGGCTCCTTGAAAGGTATACTCACCGTAGGTATTAGCCTCAAGGTTGTTTTCCCGTTGAGAAGCAGTTAATTCAGCCAAAAGAATAGGGATCACCAGAAGTTGCTTTTTGGAATCATAAAGAAAAGCCTTATGATCATTTAAAACGAAAGAATCCGTGCCGCGGTCGCCGATTTCGGTTTTAAACATTTCTTTTGGATTCTCAAAGTCCGTCACATCAAAAATCGCCATCTTCACTCCCTGATACCAAGCGAAGCCGCCTTTTTCAGCTTCGATTGAATTTTTACCGATACCAAGAATATGATTTTCGTCGAGAGGATGAAGATAATCAGAATAGCCCGGGATTTTTAGTTGACCTGCTATTTTAGGGTTTTGAGGATCGGATAAATCCAGGGTAAAGAAAGGATCCACTTTTTTGAAAGTCACCAGATATCCCTTTTTCCCCATAAAACGAGCCGCATAGATTTTTTCTCCAGGGGCGATTCCCTCGATTTTACCCGTAAGGTCCAGGTTTTTATCTAAGATATAAATATTGTTGGAAGCATTACCCCCGCCTCGGGCAATTTGCCCGACTGTAGTGGCAATTCTGAAATTTCCCTGATATTCATCCATGGAAAACTGATTCAAAACATAGCCCGGTACCGCACTCATGCCCTGATAATTGATTTCACCCTGGTCAAGATTGAATTTATATATATAGGTTTTTTCCGTCTCCGGCTTAAGATAATCCAAAATTTTATTCAGGATGGTTGGTATTTCAGAGCTGTAAGAAGTATTAGCCACATAAAGATTGTCGAGTGAGGCATAAAGGTTGTCGCCGGCTCCCAAAATAGTTTCAGCGTTGACCTTAGCCTCAAAATCTTTTAGGGGAACTGCCGCTATGGTTAGAAAAGTAGAAGATTCGATCGGGTCAAATTTTTTGATTTGGGCGCAATTGCAGATGGGGGTAAATTCATCGGTTCCACTTTCCCGATACTGGGGGATAAGATTTTCATTACCTTCGACCTCGCCGGTATTGTTGTAGGCATAGCGATATGTACCAAGAACCAAATAAGCATAATTACCGATCATACGGGCAGTAGTATAGCTGCCTTCAAATTCCAAACTCCGCGCTAAAATCGGCTTACCTTTATCGTTAGTGTCGTAAAGATCAACAAATGACAGATTGTTGCCGCCATACCAATACTCTTGGTCGGTACTGCCTTTTTCCTCAATGGCCGCGGATTTATAACCGATAACTACCAAAACATCGTCATTGATAAAAATTTCTTTTGGAGTACCATCTTTGATTGAAATCCGGGATAAAACCTTAGCATCAGTTGGCGGATAGGCTCGAGCAATTAAGACCTCGTTTTCCTTAACAATGTAAAAATAGGTGCCGTCGCTTTTGACAATATCGGCTTCGTCTACGCCTTCAACCTGAATATTGGTGGTGGAAAATTCCGGTTGGGAAGTTCCGGTTTCCGTGGTTGTTTTCTGTACAGTGGGGAGGATATTTAAAATTCCCTGATCATAATAATTTTGATTTTTGGCAGCATCTTTTATTCCCTGGGCAAGCTCTGCACAAGAAGAAAAAGTTGGCAATTGTTCTTGATTTTGGGCGACAAGATCTCCTCCTTGAGGATTTAATTTTTGCCAGACGAGGAGGGAAGCAATGGTGGTAAAAACTAATAAAGAAAACAGTAGGATAGATAACGGGAGATGATGAGAAAGCCCCTGTTTTAGTGCTTTAGTTAATTTTGGGAAAACCATGGGAAATACTCCTTTAACTTTTTTTAAGATTATTACTTAGAGGCAGTAACTTACAATTAACAACGTTATAGGTCTAAAAAGGTTACGGAGGGATGGTTGAGATAACCCGAACAGAGAATTATCCTCTACAAAATTATTCCTTCTCCTTCAAGGAGAAGGGAAGGATGAGGTCTGAAAAGAATGAGTCTGTCACTCTTCGTTTTTGCCGGAAGGTTCCGAGTTAGAGCGCATTTCCTTGAGTTTCCCCAAAATTTCGGCGGCTTTCTGTTGGTCTTGTCCGGTTCTTTCTTTGTTCACAATCGCCATGATTTCGTTTTTGGCTTTTTCAATGAGCTTTGGATAATCTTCTTGAAACTGAAGAATCTTCTCATCAATTTCGATTTGTTTCTTCCATTGCTCAACTTCTTCCAAAGAATCGAGGAAATGCCTTTTGTCTTCAGCGGAAAGAGAGGGCAATTTTTCCCAAAAATGCCTCTTATCCTCTTCGGCAAAATGAATGCGATTTAACAAATCCGCTATTTGAGAATCGAGATTCTGAGCTGTTTCATCCGTCATATTTTTTTATCTCTTACATTTTTTTCCAGCCAACCTACTTTTTTGCGGGACCTGCGGCACCTTTGGCAGGTTGAGCGGCTGCTTTTTGTTGAGCGGCTGCTTTTTTTTGTGCTTCTTGTCTTGCCTCTTCCACCATACTGACCAAAATTGCCAAGATCTCAAAAATCGATATTCCGCCTTCCCGCATCCGACCTTCTAGAGCAGCTTTCGATTGGGTGGCAAAATCAGCCGGGCTTAAATCTTCGGTATTGAGGCCATAATGACCCAAATCAGCATAGAGATCGCCCACAAAACCTTCAACATCCTCCCAAGCTTCACCTTGTAAAGTTTGTAAAACTTTCTCTTTTCTTTTTACCGTATCAATAAACTCGCTTTGTTGCCGTCTTTTTTCAGTAGTAAGTCGTTCTGCCGGTTTTTCTCCTTCAGCCAAACCAAGGCCGGTTAAGGCCTCGCCGAGGTTTTTTTGATCAACACGGGCTGTTTCCAAAACTGCCTCAACCACGGCAATATCATCCGGGTTATAACCGTATTTTTCTGCCTGGTCGCGGAATTTTTCATGCGGTGTTTCAATTCGAGCGTGGAAGGCTTCCGCAGCTTTTGTTTTGCGCGCTGCTGCGTCCCGTTCTTCGCGCAAGACAGTAATTCTCTGTGCTACGTTTTTGGGAGTTTCCAAAATACCCGCAGCTTTGGCAGCTGCCTCTTTTTGAGAAGCGGCGGCTTCATCTTTCCAGGCAGCCGCGATGCCGACCACTGTTCCGACATCCGGAGTGGCTGCATTCGCTTCTTTGGCTAAGATTCTGGTGGCACCGTTTAATCTGAACGCCACGTCAGCGTTGTTAATACCTTTTGTTTCGCCAATTTGTCTCCTTTGGTCAGCTGCCTCACCCAACCTTCCTCCAAAATATGTAGCGACGTCGGAAAGATCTTGTATAACCTCAGCTTGTTTTTCTCCACTCATTTTAGCAACATTAAAACCACCGGAAGTGTTTAGGTTAAAAAACCTCTGGCCTATTTGTCTAGCTTGTAATGCTTCCTTATAATCTTCATCTCCATCAGCCAAAATTCGGTCAATTTGATCCCGGGTTAATCCAGAAGCTTCATATTTTTTAATAATTGGTTCATAGCGGGAAAGGGTAGTTTGTGCCTGCGAGAGGACTTCGTGTGCCGAAGCTTCCAGATCTTTCATAACAGTACGTTGTTCTGTGTTTGATTTTCCGAGAAAGTCAGTCCCACCACTTTCAAACGATTTTACGCACGCTTTAGCTTTTTCACCAACCGCATCAATGCGTTCTGCCTCTTTTCTGTCCATGGTGCCGTCAACATTCTCTTTGGTTTTCCGTACCCGTTCCAGAACATGTTTAGCTTCAGCCTTACCGATTACAGCGGGAGCTGGTTCAATAAAGGCTTTCATATCTTCGGCTAATGTTTGGAGATCTGCGGCGGTTTCCGTGGTGGCTCTGAATCCAAAGGAACATCTGGCTGCGGCTTCGTGTTGTATGGCGCCGGCCTGGGCGTCGAGAAGCTCGTCACCGGCGTGTGCTTCTTCTTGTCTGAGTATATCAACCTGGCCGGATAAAGTATCTACTAATTTTTCACCCATCAAAAAGGCAAAGGCGGCTTCATCAGGTGAAAACTGTCCTTTGGCATCCGCCATGGTTTGGGTATAGGTTTCCCAAGCTTTCTGAAAACCTTCTCTCTGAATGTATTGTTCGAGATTGTCGGCGATTGTTACCCATTCCAAAGCCATTTTATTTTCCAGGCCAACCACTGCCAGCTGATGTTGCGTATCTCCGCGGGCGTATTGCCGTCTCATTCCTTCCCGGCTGGTCGTTCTTCTGAAAAGCTCGTCTAATTTTTGCGCAAGGGGGTTGCGGAAATTAATCGGGGCATGTTCCAGCGCCGCACCCGGAGTGATTCCTTCTGTGCGAAGTGTTGCTACGGTTTCTGCACGTCGTTGTCGTGCATTGGGAGGAGCTTGTTCTCCTTCCCGTGATCGTGATCTCCACTTTCCGTGCTCATCCTTGAACACATCTTTAACACTCGCCCATCGTCTTTGTTCATCTTCAGATAATGGCATAGTTGCTCCTTTAAAATTAGAAAAATTATTATATGAATCTCCCCCGACCTTACGGTCGGGGTTTCTTCTTTTTCTTCGCTTCGCTC
>CAZQQZ010000028.1:0-5029 GCA_964595755.1 uncultured Candidatus Saccharibacteria bacterium
GGGTGATATTTTACGAGAGGCCTCAGAATTGAGTTTACCTTTTGTGGCAGTCGGGGTTTTGTACAAAAAGGGGTTTTTTAAGCAAGCTCTAGATAAAAACGGTTGGCAAGAAGAAAAAGATGTTTATTGGAATCCGGAAGATTACGGGTTAGACCCCGTCAAAAATCAAGATGGTTCTCCTTTATCCATAATTTTGCCTTTTCCCAAGGCTAATTTGAACCTTTTGGTTTGGAAAAATACCGTTGGCAAAACCTTCCTTTATTTGCTAGATGCGGATAATGACGATAACCCCGCCGATTTGCGAGATTTGACCTCTAATCTTTACACGGGCGATTGGAATCTTCATCTTGAGCAAGAATATATTCTTGGGGTTGGGGGCGTTCGATTACTGCGAGAACTAAAAATTGAGTCAAAAATGTGGCATTTAAATGATGATCATTCTGCCCTTTCTCTTCTTGAAAGACTAAGAGAGCTTGTTTCTTCAGGAATTTCCTTTGAGGATGCTCTTTCAAAGATTAAAGAAACAACTTTATTTACTACTCATACACCGGTTAGGGGGGCAGAGAGTGTTTACGATCGAGAAACCGTCTTACCTTTCTTAAAAATTCTCAGCGGTGACAAGATAGACTTAGAAAAAATCTTTTCTCTTGGGGCAAAAGATACAGAAACTTTTAGTTTAAGTCTCCTTGGGATTTCTCTTTCTGGATATAAAAATGCGGTTAGCAAAAGACATCACGAGATTTCCGAGTCTCTCTGGGATACCAAAATGGACTTTGTCACTAACGGAGTTTCTTCTTATCATTGGGTGTCTAATCCAATGAAAACTCTTTATGACAACCACTTAGGCACTGATTGGCAATCAAATATTAACAGTGCTGGAATGTGGCAAAAAGTTTACGATATTTCTGATAAAGAGTTTTGGAGCGCCAGGCTTACGGCGAAGAAGCATTTAATTTCTTACCTTCTAAAAAATAATATTTTGACAAGTCAGATTGATGAAAACGAGCTTTTCATTGGCTTTGCTCGTCGTTTTGCTCCTTACAAACAATCGCAAATTCTTATTTCTTCAATGTCACATCTTAAATCAATGCTTTTAAATAGCGAAAGCCCCGCTCACCTTTTTGTTTCCGGTAAAGCTCATCCAATTGATAACGCCGGCAAAAAACTTTTGCAGGAAGTTTACTGGGCAGACAATGATCCAAAGGTGGGGGAGGCAATCGTTTTTTGCGAAAACTATGATATTCCGTTGGCAAAAATGCTCGTTTCTGGGGTAGATTTATGGCTGAACACTCCTAAGCCTCCGATGGAGGCCAGTGGCACCAGTGGAATGAAGGCAATGCTAAATGGAGCGATAAATGCTAGCACTTTAGATGGCTGGTGGTATGAGGCGTTTGATGGCAATAACGGTTGGGTAGTTGGTTCATATGATCCTGAGGAAACGGCCAAAATGAGTATTGAGGAACTAAATGATAATTTATTTTACCTTCTTGAATCAGAAATTATTCCTCTTTATTACGATTTAGAAGATGGAATTCCCGTTAAATGGATCAAAAAAATCAAGGATAGTCTTGCCACCTGCGCTCCGCGATTCAATACTAGAAGGATGCTTTTGGAATATAAAGAAAAATTCTACGATAGATTATGAGACATTAGAAGTGGGGGAGAGGAAGCTGGGTGGTGAAGCGGGAAGTTTGGCGAAAGATACTCCTTCTCACCTCTCATTTCATCATTCAACCTCCCATATCTATTCTCCCACGTCTCAGGTATTACTACTTCAGCTCAACTTTAGCTCCCGCGGCTTCAAGTTTCTTCTTTGCCTCGTTGGCGGCATCTTTTGCAACTTTCTCAGCGACTGGTTTAGGAGTTGTTTCGGTTGCTTCTTTGGCTTCCTTAAGTCCAATATTAGGATTGATCTCTCGGATTGCCTTAATGACGGCGATTTTGTTGGCGCCGGTATCAGTTAATATGATGTCGTATTCGTTCTTTTCTTCAACCGCAGGAGCGGCTTCGGAAGATGCGGCCGCGGCAACAGGGGCTGCCATGGCAACCGCGCTGACTCCAAACTTCTCTTCTAAAGCCTTTACTAATTGATTAAGTTCGAGTACGGAAAGTTTCTCGATTTTCTCGATTAAATCGGTCACCGCACTGGAATTATTTTCTTCTGCCATAGTTAGCACCTCCTTACTGTTTTTGACTAGCAATAGCTGATAAAGTTAAAACTAGTTTGTTTTGATTTGAAATTAAAGCATTGTGCAGTCGGTAAATTGGTGACTTAAGTTGACCAACCAATTTTGCGGCCAAGATCTCACAAGACGGAATGGTTGCTAATTCCAACATCTCTTTATCACTTATCAATCTTCCATCAAGAATGCCAATTTTAAAAGTAGGTAACTGAATTTCTTTAAAAAGCTTGTAAGCTGGCTTAAGGGCGGCAATTGGGTCAGAAAAGGCAAATATAATTGCGGTCGGTCCGGTAAGTTTATTGCTGATGTTTTCACCTGCGGCAATGTTGACCAAAGTATTTTTAGCAATTTCAATTTCTCCGTCATTTTCTCTGACTTCTGTTCTTAGCGCGCTGATTTTGCTGGCGTTAATGCCTTTGTAATCAACAAAAAATACCGCTTTCGCTCGGCGGAATTTATCCTTTAAATCATTAATAATGTTTTGCTTTTTTTCTGTTGGCATGGTAAATTTATAATTTAGAAATTAAAGAAGACGTGGGTTACAAAAGGTAGAGTGGCTAATTACTCATTACTAACTACTCATTACTCATTTTTCCCTCGGCGTGTGCCCTTCTTCGCCCCTAAAACTAGTTCGGAGCTTCGAAGCGATCTTTAATTCCGACTATCCTTCGACAAGCTCAGGACAAGTCTCGGAAGCACGCTGTCTTCGGTATACTTAGAGGAGTGTATCAGGTTTTGTGAGCTTGTCAAGCACCTTGTGGTGGCCGATCAATCAGTCTTTACCCTCACGCTAGGAGAAATGCTGGAAGAAATGTAAGCGCTTTTTATAAATGCCCCCTTGGTTTTAAGGGGTTTATTTAATTTGATTTCCTTAAGAATTGCCTCAAAATTTTCCTTAATAAAATCTTCAGAAAATGATGTTTTTCCAAGAACAGTATGGATTATTGGGGCATTAATTTCGGATTTGACTTCAAATTTGCCCACTTTGATTTCTTTTATCGCCTCTTCAAGCTTCTCCGTAATGGTCCCTTTTTTAGGATTGGGCATCATACCGGCGGGTCCCAGGACTTTAGCAATTTTGGCCAGCTTTGGCATAAAAGAAGGATGGGCGATGACTTCATCAAAATCTCGTCTTGGTTTGATATCCCCATTGGCAATTTTATTGATAGTAGTATCATCTCCCATTAAATCCGCGCCGGGTACGGTGTCGTTATTAAAAGCAAGCACACGTTTTTGTTTTTGAAAAAGGTGGGGGAGAGCGACCGCAAATTGAATTCTCGTTTTATTTTTTTCCATATCAATACTTAAATTGACATGGAGCTCTACTGTCGCGTCAAACTTTCCGTATGAGCTTTCTTTGACTAGCTTTATTGCTTCGGAAACCTCATGATCGACTCCCTTTTTTATTTTGGCAACCGCTGATTTATACTTTTCTCCTCGAACTTTCGCTTTCTTCTTTTTGGAAACTTTCTTTTTACCTTCTTCCGCATCAGATTTTGCCGCAGAAACTTCGGCTACAGCAGCTTCATCGGCCTTTTTGACTTCCTTTACTTCTTCGATTGTTTTGTCAACATTTTTCTTTTTTCCCATATAAAATAACTTAAAACTCAAAGCTCAAAGCTAAAAACCAGCCTATGCAACCTCAATTCCCATATTTCTAGCGGTTCCTTCAATAATCTTCATCGCCATTTCCACATCTTTGGTATTTAAATCAGGCAGCTTTTTTATGGCTATCTCTCGGACCAAGTCTTTGCTAATCGTACCGATCTTAATTTTGTTCGGTTCAGCCGAGCCTTTTTCCTTTCCCATCGCCTTTAACAAAAGGTTAGCAACTGGAGGCGTCTTAGTGATAAAGGTAAATGACCGATCTTCGTAAACAGTAATTACGGCCGGGATGATCGAATCTCCTAAATCTTTGGTTTTTTCGTTGTAGGCTTTACAAAAATCCATTAAAGGTACTCCGTGTTGACCAAGAGCGGGTCCGATTGGGGGTGCGGGATTAGCTTTACCGGCATGAATGTTTAATTTTACGATTGCCTTTACCTTTTTTGCCATTTTGTGTTTATAACGGATTTACCTGGGAAAAGTCAAGCTCGACTGGAGTTTCCCGGCCAAAAACGGAAACTAAAACGACGACGGTGCCTTTTTCATCATTGATTCCTTCTACCTTACCCATAAAATCAGAAAAAGGTCCTTTAATAATCTTGACCCCATCACCAATATTAAATTTCGCCTCAAACTTGGGCGCCTGCATTTTCATAAATTTAAGGATGGAGGCGGCTTCTTTTTCTGGGAGGGCGGAGGGCTTGTTACCGGTGCCAACAAAACCTGTCACTCCGGTGGTGTTTCTGACAATATTCCAGGTAAAATCATCCATTTCCATTTTTAAAAGCACATAGCCGGGGAATAATTTCTCATCAATCGTTTTTTTTCGGCCGCTCTCCACCATAATTTTTTCTTGAGTGGGAACAAGAATGTTTACAATTTTATCTCCCATTCCGGAAGCTTCGACACGTTGTTTGAGGGCGACGGCAACTTTATTTTCGTAACCCGCATTTGTATGGGCAACATACCATTTTAGGTTTTTGTTTTCCGGCTCGGTGGGAGCTAAATCTGCCACTTCTTCAGTTGTTTCTTCTTTCTTTTCTTCTTCCATGGTCATTTAATTATGTAAGTAAGGGCTCGGGTTAGTCCGTAATCGATTAAACCAATAAAAATTCCGAGAGCAAAGCTTACCAAAATTACCATTCCGGTATACTTAACCGCCTGTTTTCTTGTTGGCCAAGAAACCTTGCGTAATTCTACTTTTACCTCATTCATAAAGTCAACCAGACGTTTCATAACCT